>NZ_JAMPRR010000006.1:0-205184 GCF_028483405.1 Providencia sp. PROV076
TATAAGTATGTGACTAGGGCGAGTGTGCGACGCCAACAACGCGATAGCCCTAAATAAATACAATCATATCAATCCTCTAAATAGTTCGCCCTGTCGCTAGGCGGCGAGCTAAACGAGACCCTAGGAGCATACATAAGTATGTGACTAGGGCGAGTGTGCGACGCCAACAACGCGACAGGCCGAAATATGACGAGGATTTTTAGAACCAAGGAGCTTGGATCATAACCGCTCCATAAAACAAGGCTCGGCCGGCTAACTCTCCGCTAAACATCGCCAACATTATCAATACAATTAAGACTACGGACGGTCGCTCCTTATATGCTTTCATCACCATAATACATGGCAATAGCATACTCATCACAACTTGCCACCACAGAAAATAACTTCCACCTTGGCTTGCGGGTAACTGTAAGCGAATAACCTGCGCGATTAATACCAATGCAACACCTATCAGCACACCTACTTTAATTGTCGATGGTAATGGTTTGCCTTGACTGATAACAAATAAGGCCACTAGACTAAAACCAAGGACAATTGCACTACCTAGAAACGCGATTTGTGTTGCTGGTGTATGCCATAATGGGTGAGCGACCATCTGGTAATAGACTTGTGCGGTGACAAGTATAGCGGCTAACCCACCGCCCCCACTTAGCCAACCTAAAATCGTATTGCGTGTGTTTACCGTGGGTTGTAACCAGCAAGATAGCGCCCACAACGTAACAATTCCATTTAATAGTACAAATGTCACTGCCTCGCGACTTAGCCATGAATGGCCTAGCCCCAGAACGGAACGATAGGCTTCGAGAGGCACACCCAAGTGCCCCATTGACATCGTTGACCCGACAACTTCAATCAGCCATATCAATAACACTGCACGACGTAATACATAACCTGATAATAGGTATTCTTGACTGGCTTTCATTTGGTAAATGGTTAATGCGAGAACAGCACCGACTCCCCATTGGCTCATTACCGTGAAAAATACCAGAGGGAGCTCCATATGTTTAATATCCATGATCAGTCCTCCATCCCAATAATCACAATATTTGGATGACTAATTGTGTGATCGGGCATGTTATAACGTCGCTCCAGCACCGCCCAGTTTGTCGTATGCTTTTTACGTAGTTCAGAAATATCACCAAACTCAATCGCGCCTGTCGGACAAGACTCCACACACCTTGGCAGTAGGCCTTCATCTAACCGCTCTGCGCACATATTACACTTACTGGTTTTTCCTTCTGCTGGGTCAAAGACAGGGGCATGATATGGGCAAGCCATGATACACATCTGGCAACCAATACATTTTTCATGGTCTTGAACGACGATGCCATCTGCCCGTTTGGTATAGGTGTCTGCAGGGCAAACTTTTAAACATTGTGGGTCATCACAATGATTACAAGACATCGTAATGAATGCTTGGGTATTCGGTGAGTCATCATTAAATTCGCGAACTCGGCGCCACAACACTCCCGGTGGAGTGACATTTTCAGATTTGCAGGCCATTGAACAAGTGCGGCAACCATAACAATCTTTTGTGTTGATCAAAAAACCATATTGTTTGACCATGATTAAGCCTCCCTTCTGACATCAACTAGCGTGCTATTACAGCAATGCCCAGTGCCTAAATGTTCAACTTGGTCATTCGTGACATGGCTGCTACTTCCCCCCTGCTGTTCCCACCAGCCGTTATCTAACGAAATTACGCCTTTTTTAATATGCGTAGTTACCACCGCAATGGCTCTGTGTTCCCCTCGGTCATTAAATGTAACCGCCCATTCTCCATTCTTAATGCCTCTAGACTTAGCATCTTCTGGGTGAATTAAAACATTCGGCTGGTTTCGTTGTACTTCAAGGATCCATTCATTCATTCCATGACTTGAATGCACGCTACGCGCTAACTTGCGCTGAACCGCCATCAGCGGGTACTTTTTGGCTAGTTCAGGTGAACCTTTAACAGACTCCGTCACTTGGTAGTAAGCGACAACAGGTGAAAAGTTTTTCTTTTGCCAATCTTCAATAAACAGGTGAGCTTTTTGGGTTGATGTCCTAAAAATACCGTCTTTGAATGGTATCCAATCCCCCTCGACTGGACGCACAGGGCCTTTTTCTAACATTTGGCGCGTAATACCAGAGCCGACTAAACAGGCGTCAATATAGTGCTCTATTGGTTTATTGAATACCTCACCAAAACCAAAACGTTCCGCTAATTGGGCAAAAATCCAATAATCGGGTTTTGCTTCACCAGCTGGCTCAACCGCTTTTTCCATTAATTGAACATATTGGCTACGGACACCCGCCATCAAACTGGTATCTTCAAAAATAGTGGTCACCGGTAAGACTAAATCTGCATATAACGCCGTCGAACTCATTAAGTTATCAGCCACAACCACAAATGGCACTTTCTTCAGAGCCTCCCGAACCTTATTCGTGTTCGGTAATTGGGTCATAACTCCCATCGTCATAATCCACCAGAAATTAATTGGATGCGGTTTTTCATTGACGATAAAATCACCAACTTTCGCGACAGGAATAGGCGGAATATTTTTCACATTCGGTGCGGGGGGAACGATTGGACTAAATTTAGCCATTTGCCGAGCACCACCTGCATCACAAACGCCTGCGCCACGCTTACCAATATTTCCAGTGAGTAAAGCGAGGTAGAACTGGCTAGCGGCAACATAAGCCCCATGCTCGGTACGCTGAGCACCGGACATGTTTTGTACAATCATGGAAGGCGTAATGGATGAGTAATCACGAGCAAGGCGAACAATCGTTTCCACTGGTACGTCTGTTTCTTCACTGACGCGAGCTACATCCCAACCTTTAGCTTGCTGATAAATTTGCTCAAATACTGTGGTGTAACCCAAGTTATCAGGAAGTTCATGTTGGAAAAGTGCTGGTTTAATACCCGGTGAATCATGACGAACTAATTGTTTGCTTAATATATCGAAAACTAAATAGCTGTCTTTATCATCTTCATTTTGCCTAACTTGTTTTTGGTCTGTATCAACCAAATAGACAGCACCGGTATGAACCCTGAGAAAATTTTCATCTATCCGGTTTTCTTCAATAATAATTTTAATCATGCCTAGAGCAAGTGCGGTATCTGTCCCTGGAATAATCGGGATCCACTCATCGGCTTTTGCTGCGGTTTCATTAAAGCGCGGGTCAATAACCACTAACCGAGCGCCATTTTTTCTTGCTTGGTTATAATTTTTAAAATAGGCTTGCATCGTAACCGCTGGGTTATTACCCCAACACAGGATATAACGGCTATCTGCTATCGTATCGCGGGTATCAGCATACCTCAGGCCGAGCATCGGGATCATTGCGGCTGTTACAGCAGAACAACACAGTGAGCCTGCTTGTTTCGTTGCCCCACCTAAATAATCGAAAAACGCCTTCCCCATGTCATTTTTAATCGAATCCATATTTCCGGCATGAGTAGAAATGAACAACCCTTCATTTCCATATTTATCGATGGTCTCTCTAATATTTTTTTCAATAAGATCCAGCGCCTCATTCCAACTTATTGGTTTGAATTCTGCTTTACCTTTTTCACCTACTCTCAGTAATGGTGTTTTGACGCGTTGATCATGATAGACCCATTTAGTTCGGCTCATACCTCTCAAGCAGCATTTAACATTAAACCCTTCCGTTGCTTGAATTTTCATCAGCTTACCTTGGTAGGTATATGCGGTTAGGTTGCAATGCAAACACTCCATTGCACAAGTTGAACGAAATGTTTTGTAGTCCGACAGTTTTAGCCGCACTTTGGGTAAGGGTTGATTACTGTTACCCTGTGCATATGAACAGGGTGCAATACTTGCCAGCCCAACAACACCAAGCCCTTTGAGCAGGGTTCGGCGTTTTAAACGTAGTGAATTTATAGTTTTCATTATAGTAAACCTCGACATTGCCTCTATAAGTACACTATATATATACTCCATTCACCAAAGATGAACTTGAGTAGCATCAATAATTCTATCTATTTATAGGTAATAATGTGCTACCGCTTTAGGGTTATCTTTTTTGCTTTATCGGGTCGTTAGCAGCACAAGGCAACTCATGGTAAAATATAACGACTTGTTAAACTGAGGTTTATGTATGTCTACTTTGCAAGGTGTTAATTCTGTTGATATAGCTGTAAGCATTTTAAATTATATTGCTCAAAATGGGGGCATTGCGCGCGCAGCGGATATTTCAAAAGGTTGTGATATATCGAAAAGTCGTCTACATAAATATCTCGTTTCACTATGTCGTACACAAATGCTGTACCAAGATATTCAAACTAGTCGTTATGGATTAGGTCGAAATTTAGCCTTCCTAGCCAACTTTGTTGAATCTGAGGACTCTTATATCGACACCATTAACAATGGTTTGATTCAATTTCGCGATGAACAAAACGTCTCAACGGGCATTGCTACCCGCCTAGGGAAAGCACTTTCTTTAATTAAATATAATCGTAGCTTCAAAAATATTGAAATTGACTTTTTGCCTAACACTCCATTACCTGTCGTGAAAAGTGCGGCTGGGCTAGTGTATTCCGCATTTGATAGCCAATTTGGCTCGAACTCATATTCACAAGACGAGATTAATAAAGTTATCCAACAAGGCTATGCTATCCGTTACCAACCGACAGAAGGTATTCCCGGCGCACAATCTATTGCTTGCCCTGTATTTAACAGCGAAGGCCAGCTTGTTGCAGCTGCAGTGACGATGGGATTTATTGCAGAAAATGAAATGGAAAGGTTGGCAACTTTATTAATCAAACAAGTTAGCCGGCTAAATTTATAATAACTACACCTGGCCGATACTATCGACTCAAGCTATAAACTATAGTTCAAATCAACGGTTCCAAATAAACCAAACAAATAAAGCCGAGGTTATCTCGGCTTTATGAATTCATTACTTCACATCGATACGAGGCAATTCGCCCATTTCTTTGAGTTTTTTAGATATTTCACGACGCTCTTTAGAAAGCTCTGCGTTCTTAATAATATAATCATCGACGCGATCATCATAATCGCTACGCATGTTCGCAATAATTGCCTGAATATCTTCAATCGACATGCCTGGTTTTATATATTCACTCAAGTTATCCAGCAGTAAAACACGCTTCTGGTTATCACGAATTTTTTTCTCATTGTCGGTAATTTCACGACGAATTTTATTTTTGCGACGAAACATACGCACAAATTCCAGAACATTTTGGAAAGACGGCTTGTTAGCGTTGTCCATGTTTAAAACCCTCTAGTCAATATTCAAAACGCATTATCTATTAACACAATACATTCTAATCCTATCGTGTTACAAGCCCGTTTCGCATATTTATCAAATTATTCCGCTGAAAATTGATTTCACTTTATACTTTTACGTCCAAATTTTCGGAGTGACCTTCATAAAATTTATTTATCTGATCTTGCCCTTTGATTTCTGGATCACCAGCGCCATCACCTCTGAGACAAAATGCAGATAATATTGTCGTAATAATCACAAATGTACCCATAACGAGATAGGTATGAGCAAAACCAATTTTATCATACCCCCAGCCTGCTAATGGGGAAAAAAGACTTGCAACGACAGAACTCATGCAACTAAAGCCAACTAAATAAAGTGTCGATGACAAACGCTTATCAAAATGAAGACTGTTATATTTAAAAATTGCGACTAAAAGAATTGGGAGTTCAACGGCATGCAGTAATTTCATTATCGATATCATAATTGCGCCATCAGCTAAGCCTGAACCAATAATCCGTAACGCCATGACTGAACTCGCAAATAATAACCCATTTTTAGCACCGATGCGGTTGACGATAAATGGCGCTATGAACATGCCTCCCGCCTCTAAGAAAACCTGCAATGAATTTAGATAACCGTACATCTCATTACCTAATTGTTCACTTTGGAACTGATGAACAAAATACACCATAAATTGCTGGTCATAGACGCTGTATATGCAGGTTCCAAATACAAATAATATTAAAGCCCAAAATTGAGGCTGCACAAATAATTGTAAAGCATCTTTCACCGTTATGACGGAAGGCTTACCGTGTTCAAGACTATTATAAGCATCCGTATTTACTGTTTTTAATTTCAATAAAATAACTAAAAATAATAAGCCTGAAACGGTTGCCATAATAAAATTGTAGTCGGGGTTTACGTTAATATTACGTCCAGCAAAAAACGTTGCAGTCGCCCAACCCAATGAGCCCCACATCCTCGCTTTACCATATTCAAAATTGCATAATCGGCTGACCCGCTCAGTATAAGACTCAAGAACACCTATCCCTGCGTGAAATGTCATACCAATAAACAAACCGCCAATAACACTGCCTAAAAATACATTCCATTTTAGCAACGTACCGAAAACCATAAAAAATGGCCCAGATAAAATCAGCAGTACGGCAATAAATAGCAGTAAATTTTTTCGTAATCCTAATTTGTCCTGTATAAATCCATAAAGTGGCTGTGCGCAAAGCGCCACAATTGAAATACAAGAGAAAATAAACCCCGTATCTGCGCCATCTAAGCCAACATATTTACGCAGCCAAATTGCGACGACAGAAAATATTGATGACCACGTGAAAAAGAAAAAAAACAATAATGCACTCAAAGAGGCATAATACTGTTTTACTCCACGCTCCATATTTCATCACCTGCCAAAAATTATCCTGATTAAGCAGCTATCAATCTCACTCGCTCAATATCAGATAGCGTTGGTTTAGCTTTCACAGTAGATAAGGTATCATTAATCAACAATGTATAGTGATACCAATAAATTAACCACTATCAACCTATTATATAACCATCAAAATGGTGAAAACGTTGCAAGATAATAAAAAACAACCTTCATTCTTTATTCATGACTATGAAACCTTTGGTAAACGCCCTGCTCTCGATAGGCCTGCACAATTTGCCGGCGTTCGTACCGACCTTGATTTTAATATCATTGAAGAACCTGAGGTTTTTTATTGCGCCCCGGCTGATGATTATTTACCACAGCCTGAAGCCGTCATGATCACAGGGATCACCCCACAGGTGGCATTATCTCAAGGCGTTAATGAAGCCGAGTTTGCTAAACGAATTCATGCAGCTTTTAGTGTCCCTAATACCTGTATTATGGGTTACAACAATATCCGTTTCGATGATGAAGTTACCCGTAATATTTTTTATCGAAATTTTTACGACCCATATGCTTATAGCTGGCAACAAGGAAATTCACGTTGGGATTTACTCGACACTCTGCGTGCCTGTTTTGCACTTCGCCCTGAAGGTATGCAATGGCCAGAAAATGAAGATGGCCTACCAAGTATGCGCTTAGAACATTTGACCAAAGCAAATGGGGTTGCTCATGAAAATGCTCACGATGCAATGTCTGACGTTTTAGCCACTATTAACATGGCAAAACTGTTGAAAGCTGCTCAACCGCGGATGTTCGACTATTTCTATCAGTTAAGAAATAAAAACAAAATAAGCCAACTTATTGATATTGTAGAAATAACGCCATTAGTTCATGTGTCTGGTATGTTTGGCGCATTGCGTTCTTATGTTAGTTTAGTTGCGCCTCTTGCTTGGCACCCTGACAACAAAAATGCCGTCATTATGTGTGATTTATCTGCCGATATCTCACCATTAATTGAGTTAGATGTTCAACAGTTACGTACTCGTTTATATACACCTAAAGCCGAACTGGCTGGCGAGTCCCCTGTTCCTGTAAAATTAGTGCATATTAATAAGTGCCCTATTTTAGCGCCAGAGAAAACTCTGCGGCCAGAAGATGCGCAGCGAACCGGTGTTGACCGTGACTTGTGTATGCGCAATTTGGAAACCTTACGCAAGGCTCCTGACATTCGTAACAAATTAATTGAGTTATTTAGCGAGCCTCAAGTATTCGCAGAGTCAGATGATGTCGATACACAAATTTATAATGGCTTTTTCAGTCCTTCTGACCGCTCAACTATGGATATTATTCGTGAGACATCCCCACAAAACTTGCCTGCATTGGAATTAAGTTTTGAAGATAAGCGTATGAAAGAACTGTTCTTTCGCTATAAAGCACGTAATTACCCTGCGACGCTATCTTATGATGAGCAGCAACGCTGGTTACAGCACCGTAGGGATTACTTTAATGAAGAACGTTTAACAGACTATATGCAACAAATACAGCAACTACTTGTAGAACATCAACATGATGAAAAGCGTTGTCAGCAATTAAAAGCATTGATTAATTATGCGAGAGATCTCGCCAGTTAATTTATCAATAAAAAAGGCAGATATTGTACTATTCCCAATATCTGCCTTACTTCATTTATATAGCGAGTTTATTGCTGGTCATGAGTATGACCACAGCCACAATCTCCTTCCCAATTTTTCCGTTTAGTTGTTTTACCTAAACCTGGGTTCATTGTGTTTGTTGGGTCAGATTGCTTATAGAACGATTTCAGTTGTTCAGGGGCTTTATACAAATGCCCTACGTTATGCTCTGCAGGGTATTGAGCGCCTCTTTCATCTAATAACGCTAACATTTTTTCTTTTAGCTCTTTCGGATCTACACCTTTCTTCAATACATAATCCTGATGCATAACATGGCACATAAAGTGACCACAATATAATTTATGAACTAATAGCTTTTCAATTTCTGGTGGTAATGTTTCAAACCAGTTTCTATCATTACGACGTAATGCGATATCAAGGGGTAAAACATCTTCCACATCTTTGTTGTGAACAGCATGATAACGAACCGCAGAACCCGCAGCAGCAAAACGGTGTAAAAATGCTTTCGCACCCTCTTCTGGCGTACATTCAAAATAGCCACCATCTGCGTTTGAAAAATAAGATTTTAGCCAAACTTTAGCTTCATCAATGCCGTCTCCAGCCATTTTCAACATTAAATGGTGTTCATAACGATCACGGAACTCTTTCATACGAGGCGGTAAGTGGGAAGGCCATAATTTACTGAGAACCTGCATGGTACGGTCAATCAGATTTGATGGTAGGAATGGGACTTTATTTAATACTGCATCAATACGCCCTTTAATAGTGAAAAACATTGGCATTTTGTCAGTGCCGAATTTATCAATCATTAAAAAGGTGTCTTTACCATAAACCTCTGCAATATCGAAGCAACCACGATGCATATATTCCCCCGCTACTGGCAGGTTTTTAAACTCACTCAGAATATAGCGACGTATATCTTCCAAAACATCTGGATTGTTAGAACCAATATAAAATACTTGTGTTTTTTTATCTGCAGGGAAGGTATCTAAGCGAACAGCAAATACCGCTAATTTGCCAGCGCACCCTGACGCTTCAAATAGGCGCCGTTCATCCGCATTGAAACGTGACGGTGTGTCTGCATCAACATCACGAACACGTTCTGCATATTCATGGTCAGACGCTAGTTTATCGCTCACTTGCACGTCTTCGCTGCTATAACCACGATTTTGTAAATTCGTCAGTATCTCTTCTGGCGTATTCCCCAAATCAATACCGAGGTGATTGACAAGCTCTACTTTGCCATCATCATTCACTCGGCCATAGAGAGCAAGTTCAGTATAGGCAGGGCCTCTGCGCACCAATGAACCACCAGAACTGTTACAAATACCACCAACAACTGAGGCACCAATACATGAAGAGCCAATCAAAGAGTGCGGCTCGCGCCCTAATGGTTTTAGAATTTTTTCCAGATCGTACAAAGTACTTCCCGGCATCGCAACAACTTGATTAAACTCCGGTAAAACTTGAATTTGGTTTAGTTTCAAGGTGCTAATGATGACGATATCGCGATCATAATCATAACCACTCGGAGTTGACCCTTCGGTTAACCCTGTATTAGCCGCTTGCATCAGCACAATTTTGTCTGCTTCAACACACGCCTTGAAGACATACCACTGTTCGAGCAATGTTGTTGGAAATACAACTGCGATTGCATCGCCCATACCAGAGCGAAAGCCTTTACGATAACGTTCTGTTTTATGCGGCTCTGTTAAAATATTTTTTTTGCCAACAATATTCCTAAGCGTCAGTAATAACCGTTGATTCTCAGGTTTCTTTGCATCATTCATTTGCGTGCCTTATTAATCGAATACGTAATTATCATAGTTATACATTATGTGTTGTAACAACAATATCACATAATATTATGATGTTAATAGGCTACACGCTTTATCTTAAATAATTCTTAACGGGTAAAAAAATAGCGCCTCAAGGGCGCTATTTTTAAATCTAATTCTGAACATATTCAAAGTCGAATTCTTCAGTGTATTCAAAATAGTTCGTGTTGTAGCAAGGCGCCGAGCAAAACGCAGCTACGGCGCGAAATAGGAAGAATTATGAAGAACTATACGTCGCTCATCTGCGGCATAGGCCGCTTAAACATGCGAGTCAGCACCGCCATATAGACCAAACCAACTGCTGTCCAGATCAACCCATAAACCATTGAGTCTTCTTCAATATTCAGCCATAACACACACACTGTTAGCGTACCAATAACAGGCAGGATCAAGTAGTTTAGGATATTTTTGAAGCCTGTCATTCGACGTTCACGAATAAAGAATTGGCTAATGACAGAAATATTCACGAAGGTGAACGCAATTAGCGCACCAAAGTTAATTAATGCTGTCGCAAAATCCATTTCAAACCAGATAGCGCCTAATGCCAAGAAACCAACCAGTAATACGTTGTATGCCGGGGTGCGCCATGTTGGGCTTACGTAGCCAAAGACTTTTTCTGGGAATACCCCATCACGTCCCATCACATACATTAAACGCGCACTACCTGCATGAGCGGCCATGCCTGATGCTAATACGGTAACACATGAGAACACCAGAATGATTGACTGGAAGAATGTACCAGCGACAAAACGCATAATATCTGGTTGTGTTTCGTTTATATTCTTAAAGCGTGATACATCAGGGAAGTATTGCTGTAAGAAGAACGAAACAGTAATAAAGATAACCCCACCGATTAACGCAGTTAAGAAAATAGCACGAGGAATAACTTTACCGGCATTCGGTGTTTCTTCTGAGAGTGAACTTAACCCGTCAAAACCTAAGAATGAGAAACAGAGAATTGTTGCCCCAGCAATGAGTGGGATCATTTCCGTTTTTTCATTAGCAAATGGGTTAAAAGTCCAAATTTCTCCCGTTCCTTCACCGTTAGAAACACCGTGGATCACAAGCCCTGTAAACACCACCATGACACCCACTTGAATAATAGCAATGACGGTACTTAAGTTTGCAATCACGTTAATCCCACGTAAGTTGGCTGCAGTCATTAAAATAACCAGCCCAACAACGAAGATTGCAGGTTCTACATTAGGGAAAATATCTTGTAAATAGATTTTAGCCAATAAGATGTTGATCATTGGCATAAAAATATAGGACAACAATGATGTCCAGCCCACCAAGAAGCCAATGTGTGGGCTCATGGATTTTTGGGCATAAGTATACGCTGAACCGGCTGATGGGAAACGTTTCACCAATTTACCGTAGCTCAGTGCAGTAAACAGTATCGCAGCAAGTGCAATAATGTATGAAGTTGGAACATGTCCACCGGTTTTATCTGATACCATTCCGAAGGTATCAAATATCGTCATTGGCTGGATATATGCAATACCAATCATTACCACTTGCACCAATGTTAAGGTTTTTGCAAGTTGTACGCGGTTATTCGCACCCGTTTGATTGTGACCGATGTCTAATGGAATTGGCGTATTATTTTGCACGTCTAAGCCCTCCCATAACTTTCGATTGCATACTACTTCGGCTTAATCGACAGTTACTGGGAAGACTTTGCATCTGCCTATAGGCAGAGAAAAACGAAGAAAGGGAGAAAGGCGTGTGAGCGAAGCCACCGAGAGCCCCGTAGTCATCGATACGGCAGCCGCCAGCGCCTGGCCCTGCTGCGAATGCGAAAAAGTAAGCCATAAAAGCATTCCTCAAATCGGTAGCGAAAAATGTTTGCTACACGTAAATATTAAAATTATCTCTCCGGCTCTATGTCCGGCCCCGCTAGAATGAACGTTCCTAAAAACAAAAAAACCGATGCTTTATTTAATTAAGCATCAGTTATTTTTTAGTTCGCGCATTTTGCACGCCATAACTCGAAATAGCAAGCTAAATTGTTAACAAATCACCCTATTTCCCATGAGAAATTTTGATTATTTCTGACTTTTTGCCATATCTGCTTATAAGTTCTTTTTCTTATGATTTTTATCAGGTTTTAATCAACAAAAAACCCTCTGGTGAGAGCCAAAGGGTTTGGGTTAATCGAGATAGTATTTTCGATTAGAAGTTGTAGTTGATACCGATATTGTAACGACGGCCTTCTAATTCAGCACCGTAAGTCGCATTATCGATACGGCGATCTAAGACGTTATAGACACCACCAACAATGTTCGCATTCTTGTTAAGCTGATAACTCGCACCTAAATCAAATAAAGCATAAGATGCTGTACCACTTGACATTTTTTGTCCACGGCCTTGGTACTCAGAGGTTTTACCACGGAAATTCATACGCGTCCACGTTTCTAAATCTTCAGTGGTTTGCCATGTCAGTGTGGAATTAGCCATATGTTTAGGCTGTTTATTTAATGGCTTACCTTTATTTACACCACTTTTTTGTTCAGTATCGGTATAGGTGTAGTTAGCTGCGAAGCTTAAGTCATCCACAATACGCCAGTTGAAAGTTAGTTCAACACCGCGCATTCTTGCTTTATCAACGTTTGCTTTGTCACTAATAAAACGATATGGTTTTCCAGGTTTATCACCTTCACCATCTTGAGCTACTGTACATGCTCTTACTGTGCTACTATTTTCTTCACAACGCCTAACTTCAGTAATTTTATCTTTAAAGTCAGTGTTATAGATAGTTATCCCTGCGGTAATATTATCTTGGTTATTCCAAATAACACCAATTTCTTCAGTAATACTTTTCTCTGGTTTCAAATCAGGATTACCATAAATAACGGCATTTCCTGCACCACCGCCTGTTGCTTGTCCCCAGTTTGCGGACGATTCGCGCAAGCTTGGTGCTTTATAACCTGTAGTTACCCCACCTTTAATCGTCCATTGTTCATCAGCATGCCATACACCATACAGACGCGGAGTCCAGTGTGAACCATAGTTTTCGTCTTTATCCATACGAAGGCCACCCGTTAATGCAAAATCATTAGTCATTAACCATTCATCTTCTGCAAATAACGCCCAGCTATATCGTTCAAGCTGATTATACTGTTTAAATTTATTACCTTCGTCTTTCAACTTCTCTTTACGATATTGGCCGCCGATACTTAAACTATGATCACCCAGTAAAAAGACACTTTGATTACGGAAAACAAGGTCTTCAGCCGTCATTTTACGGCCTGGGTTTTTTGTCTCATCGTATTGAACATAGGTATCTGTTGATGCAATATCATAAATACCCGTATGGGTTAATGCCATATGAGTCAATTCATATTTGCTAAAACCGCTACCGTCACCTCTTTTGCTGGTATAACCTTCACGGTCATCACGGTGTTGGTTATCACGTTTGAACTCTGCATCGAAGGTATTTTTGTCATCTGGAGTTAACGATACCGTTGCTCCACCACTTGCCATGATTTGGCGGTTAAAACCATTAATGATTTTATCTTCACCACGATGTGAATACTGGCCTTGTAGTTTTACACCTAACAAACCATCAATTAATGGACCAGATGTATAGAAACTGCCTTGCCCTGTATTACCTGAATTTTTGCGTTCTGTAATTGTGGCATCTGCTCGTAAACTGGTCGTCCACTCTTGTTGCACACGACGAGTGATAATATTGATAACCCCACCCATCGCATCTGAACCGTACAGCGATGACATTGGGCCGCGTACCACTTCAATACGCTCAATCGCAGGTAATGGCGGTAACCAACCTTGCTCAATACCAGAACCGTCACTATTTGGACGAGTGCTGCGTGTATCTACACGTTTACCATCGATTAAAATCATGGTGTATTTTGCATCCATACCACGGATGCTAATATCAGAGCTACTGCCGCCACCGGTGACCAAAACACCCGGTACATCTTTTAATGCGTCAGTTACATCACGATAAGCTTTAGTTTCGAGTTGTTCGCGAGTTACTACAGAAATAGACGCAGGTGCATCTTCAATTTTCTGTTGATAACCTGATGCGGTTGTAACATAGATTTTATCTTTACTGTCATCAGCAAATGCAGGTGCCGCAGCGATAGCCGCAATTATGCTAATTGCCACTTTTCTTTTATTAAAAACAACCATTCCCAACTCTCCAAGAGATATTTTGTTTTATATATGAATTGATTTGCTCACATTGATTTCATTGAATCAAAAATATCATTTTTATTATTTAGGCATTTAAATACCCATAAGAAATTCATGGTAAAAAACCATTATATAATTCAATTAAATTTCCTGTGGGTAATTACTATTAATTAATATTTAATTTGTTTATTTTTGAATATTGTTTCCTATTATTTTATTTGATGTGCTTGCTGTGTACTGCAAGCACATCATTTGCTTAGTGATATTAACTCGCCAGTTTATCAACCAGCCCATCAATCAGGACTTGTGGAACACCTTGCGAACAACGTTCGATGCGACCGCGTACACCATAAACCTCAGCAAGGCTTTCGGGTGTAATGACCTCTGCGGGTTCACCTTGTGCAATTAAATTACCCTGTTTCAACATTAATATGTGTTCTGCATGTTTAAGCGCAATATTAATATCATGAACAACCACAACCGTGATTATATTTCGGCGTTTGGTTTCTTTCGCCACTAAATCCATTACATGATATTGGTAATTCAAATCCAATGCACTTAACGGTTCATCTAATAACAATAAGTTGGGTTGACGAATTAAAGATTGAGCCAAACCGACTAATTGTTTTTGCCCACCTGAAAGTTGGTCTAAATAACTTAACGCCAAATGTTCAATACCCAATTGGCGTAATAACCCCATCACTTCGTCTTTACTGTTTTCATTGCTTAAACCGCCTGAAGCACGTTGAGCAACAATAACAGACTCGAGAACATACAGGTGCACACCAGCAGGTAACGTTTGCGGTAAATACACCACATTTTGTGCCCGCTGGGCAAAACTCTGTTGGGTTAAATCCAAACCATCAAGCAACAACTGCCCTGTTGCCTTATTTAGACCCGCCAGCGAACGCAACAACGTGGATTTACCACTGCCATTAGGCCCAAGTAATACCGTGATCTTGCCGCGAGGCAAAATATCCGTCGATAAATTCTCAATCACCGGGCGTTTTGGGTAGCCTGCATTAAATTGATTAATAATCAGGCCACTCATGATACGTTCCCTCTATGACGTAAAATAATGCTTAAAAAGAACGGTACCCCCACTAATGATGTCACAATCCCAACAGGAATAATCACACCAGGAATAATATTCTTCGACGCAATTGACGCCATTGATAAAATTAACGCCCCAATTAATGCACTTGCTGGTAGATAAAAACGGTGATCTTCACCAAAAATCAACCTTGCAATATGCGGTGCGACTAAACCAATAAAAGCAATAGGGCCAACAAATGCCACCGCTAAAGCCGATAAAATACTAATACGCAATAACGTTGTTAGCCTTAAACGACGCACATCAATACCAAAACTGATTGCCCTGTCCTCGCCCAACCTTAAAGCCGTCAGTTTCCATGAGCTCATCATGGCAATCGGGAAAATAAGTGCGAACACTAGCGCCATCACACCCAGTTTTACCCAAGTTGCTTTTGATAAACTCCCCATCGTCCAAAAGACTAAACCTTGCAAGGTATCTTCCGTCGCGATGAATTGCATCATAGAAACCAATGCATTAAAGGTGAACACGAGAGCAATACCAAACAATACGACACCTGAAGTTGCTACGCGCGTCCAACGGGTTACTGCGTCTAACATCAAAGCGGCTAACAACGCAAAAATAAAGGCATTCGCTGATATCACCCATTGGTCAGGCACACCTGGAATTGCAATGCCAGAGACAATCGCTAATGCGGCACCAAAAGCCGCTGCATTAGAGACCCCTAACGTAAATGGGCTCGCTAACGGGTTATTGAGGATCGTTTGCATCTCTGCGCCAGCAAGCCCTAATGACATGCCAATCACCACTGCCATCAACGCATATGGCAGGCGAATATCCCATACGATGACGCGTGTCCCTGCATCAACGGCCTCTGGGATCACCAACGTTTGCCATAAACGCTCAAGAGATAAACCTGATGGCCCTAAAGTAAAATCAATAACCAGTGATAATAAAATTGCCGCAACGATGACCGCTAGCCATGTCAACCGACGACGTAACATATTTTGATAATGTATTTTTACATTATCGTCAGCCTGAATCGCTGCTTTTTCAGCCGCAACTATTGGCTCGCTCGTAATACTCATCAATTCTTACCCGTTTTCATTACTTTTCGCTGACCCAATATACACCTGTTGGCTCAATGGCGAGAAACTCTCTATGTAATTGCTCCAGCGTTTTTTGCGGCTCAAGGTCGGTAAATTGTTCTGGATAGAACCACTTAGCGAAAACTTGCGTCGCAATCACATTATACGGAGAGTTATAGTAATTGTGCCAGATAGCATAATCTTGCTTATCTTTTATGGCTGATAACGCGCTAATTCCTTTACGTTCAGTAATTTTTTTCAGGCTTTCTTTTGCATCAGTTAATGTGCTTTGTGCCCCTAATTGAACGCCTGCATCTTTACTTCCCGGTGCTTTTGCACCAGATGCAATGTAAATACTTGGGTCTGCAGCAATGATTTTCTCTAAATTCATCGTACCAAGTGCACCCGGTAAAACACCTTTAGCAATATTTTTACCACCAGCTAAATCAATAAAGTTCCCCATGTTCCCATCACCAGCGGTACCACAGCAGTCTTCAAAGGCTCCCGCGCGTAATTCGATAAAAACACTGGGTTTTTTATCGTCTGGTATTTTAGAGGTAATATCAGTGACTAATTTTTGGTTTCTTTCATAAAAATCGACATACTTATTTGCTGCCTGTTCACGATTTAACGCTTTGCCGAGTAAACGCATACTTGGCAATGTATTTTCCAGTGGCTTATCACGGAAATCCACGAATACGACAGGCACTCCCGCTTTTTCAAGCTGGTTAACTAATTCGCTATTTTTACCCGGCCCATGGCCTGACAAACCAAAAATCGCGATATCTGGATTTAGGGTTAATACTTTTTCTGAACTGACGCTATCTGCGCTGGTATTACCAATCAGTGGAATATTATCAATTTCAGGAAATTTAGCTTTATAAGCAGCGTAGGTTTGTGGGTCTAGTTTTCGAAGGTCACCTTGCCAACCCACAATTCGGTCAATAGGTTTATCACCTTCCAGCAGAGCTATTGCACTAAATAGGCGTCCCTCACCTAATAAAATGCGATTAACATTATCAGGAACTTCAACTGTACGACCTGCAATATCAGTGACTGTTGCAGCCCAAGCACTCATACTGGCACTTGCTAATAACGCTAAACTTATCCCTTTTACTACCGACCTAGCTACAGACTTCTTGGCTACCGACGACATAGTATTAAGCTCCACTATTAACCTCATTGACTTACCTTTTTTTTATGCGGTAACAATAAAGCAAATAAGAATACTTATCAATACGATTATTAGTTTAATCATGACTTTCATCAATGGAATTCTGTGACCACCATCGTAAAGCCAAGCATTCAGCATATTTTACCGCCAAAATACCACTTTATTGCCAGCGCTATATATAAAAAAACAGCACCCTATAAAGAGTGCTGTTTTCATGATAAGTATTTTAAAAAATTATTTATCTAAATTTTCGCGGTAACTTGGAAAGCTCATGTCTTTATAGCGAATAAACGTAGTTTTCTTCGCTATCTTATAGCCAAACCAAATCGCTAAAAATAATGGGAGACCAATATAAGTTGCAGTAACCCCTACCCAATCAATTTTATCTTCTAAAAAGGCTTGGTAATTTTGGCCTAATGTAATTGTTAAACACAAAATAAAGGCAAAAATAGGGCCAATTGGGAAGAAACCTGAACGATAAGGTAAGTCATTAAGATCTTTCCCTTGTGCAATATAGCCTCTACGGAAACGATAATGGCTAATTGCAATACCTAACCAAGCAATAAACCCTGTCATCCCGGATGTATTTAATAGCCACAGGTACACCGTCTGGTTTCCAAACATAGAACTTAAGAAACACAATCCCGCAACAACTGTCGTTGCTAACAATGCATAACGCGGTACGCCACCTTTAGATAAACGGGCGAAAATGCGCGGCGCTTTGCCTTCACGCGCTAAGGTATACAACATACGCGTTGATGCGTACATACCCGAGTTACCTGCCGATAATACTGCCGTTAAGATAACAGCATTCATCACTGCTGCTGCGGATAATAGGCCTGCATTTTCAAATACTAAGGTAAATGGACTGACACTAATATCTTTGACATCATTACGCAGTAAACTTGGGTCAGTATAAGGAATGATCAAACTAATAATTAAGATTGCGAAGATATAGAATAACAGTATACGCCAAAATACTTTGCGCACTGCTTTTGGAATATTTTTGGCAGGATCTTTCGACTCACCCGCAGCAATACCAATTAATTCAGTACCTTGGAATGAGAAACCAACGATCATTGCCACACCAATCATCGCTGAGAAACCACCAGCAAAAGGTGCATCACCAATTTCCCAATTATGCCATCCTGCATTCTCTGCACCATTCATGATGCCAAAAATCATTAATACCCCGACGATAATAAAAATAACGACCGTGGTGACTTTTATTAATGAGAACCAGTATTCCGCTTCACCAAACCCTTTAACAGAGATGAAATTCAGTAAGAAAATAATGGCAAGGAAGATCGCGCTCCAAATCCAACCGGGAGTATCTGGGAACCAGTAGGTCATCACCAACTGAGCAGCAACTAAGTCAACGGCAATAGTCACAGCCCAGTTGTACCAGTAGTTCCACCCTAGTGCGAAACCAAAACCTTCATCGACATATTTTGCACCATAGGTTGCAAATGAGCCTGAGACAGGCATATAAGCGGCTAACTCGCCCAAACTGGTCATCAAAAAATAGACCATTAAGCCAATGATAGCATAAGAAAGGAGTGCTCCACCGGGGCCTGCTTGTGCAACCGTTGCACCGGATGCAACGAATAAACCGGTACCGATGGACCCACCGATAGCAATCATCGCAAGATGGCGTGCCTTTAACTCACGGCGTAGTTTTTGTGGGCCGCCCTGCGAGATAGTATTGGTATGTTGTTCTGACATTTGTTCCCTGCATTTTATTATTCAGCTAATATCGCATGGATTCTAGCAAAATAGGCTGTGAGAACTAAGCAACTCTTCACTGTTATAAGATACCTTCATAATTCACATAAAATTATAAGTAAAACGCGTTATTACCCAAGACCGAATATTGTTTCTTTAAAATCTTAGAAAAAACTTAACGTTGTTATTCCTCTGAAGGCTTTAGCCCGTTGCGAGGCGGCAAATGATTGGCATGTGGCTTGGGTAATCGAATGCAGCCAACAACGCAACGGACTAAAAGGTAACGAGAGTTTTTTAGTGACAATATGACAACAAATTAGTAATCGCACTCGAAATATGCTTTTGGCGGTGATAAATCAAATATAGCGTTCTTTCTAAATGAAGTTCGTCTATTTTTAACTCAACTAAAGTCCCATTCTCTAATTGCTCTTCGATCACTCGGCGTGATAAACAGCTTATACCTATTCCATATCGGACGGCATGTTTGATAGCTTCTGAATTTCCAAGCTCCATCAAAATATGAAAGCCGGGAAGATGTGCAAATAATAGTTGGTCAAGGACATCCCGCGTACCAGAGCCCCTTTCACGCAAGATCCAAGGAGCGTCACGTAAATCTTTTAAAGAGACGCTTTTATTCGCTAATGGGTTTTGAGGTGAAACAAAAATAACGAGTTCATCTTTTAACCATGCTTTAGAAATTAACTCAGGGCTATGGCAAACGCCTTCAATTAACCCAACGTCCGCTCTAAACTCCATAACGGATTTAATGATCTCTTCTGTGTTACTGATAAAAAGCTCTAAAGGAATATCTGGGTGGTCATGACGATAACCCGCTAAGACTTCCGGTAAAATATAATTACCAATCGTCGTACTGGCAGCAAGACGCACAGCTCCCATCTCTTTTTTAAATAATTGCTCGACCTCTAGCCCTTGCTCTAATAATGCTAAAGCTTTGGGATAAAGCAGCCTTCCGTGCTCATTCGTAACAAGTCGTTTACCCACACGGTCAAATAATTGAACACCTAGTTGACCTTCTAAATCCGTTAGCGACGCACTGACAGCCGACTGTGAAAGCGCTAATAGCTGAGATGCTTGCGTCGTGGAGCCACTTTTTAATACTTCCGTAAAAACCTCAAGTTGCCTAAGAGTAATTCGCATAAAGGTAAGCCCCAACGTGATTTTTAGTATTTGTAATAATAATGTTAATATTAACGATTTATTCGCAATATTCCAGAAGAAACTTATAATCTATTTTGGTGGTAGATTATATAAAAATAATCAATTTAAATTATTATTGCTTTTGTTATATCCTTATTACTAAATCTTATAAGCGGTAATAAAGAGTATTATCATGAATAAAAGTGACACCAACACCCTTGAGCAAAATAGCCTAAGCCCTATATTCAAACTCATACCAGGCATTATTTTAGCGGGTATTCTAACTGCTATTGCAATTTACCTAGGTGACCAACCCTGGTTTATGGATATCGGTTTAGGTGCATTAACCCTCGCAATATTATTAGGAATTATTGTAGGGAATACTTTTTACCCCGTAGCCAGTCGATCTTGTGATGCTGGTACTAAATTTGCCAAACACTATTTCCTACGCGCTGGTATTATCTTGTATGGCTTTCGCCTTACTTTCCAGCAGATCACTGACGTAGGAGCAACTGGGGTAATTATTGATGCTTTAACATTAACATCGACATTTTTATTAGCATATTGGCTAGGTAAAAAAGTGTTCGGTCTTGATGAAGAAACAACATTGTTAATTGGCGCAGGCAGTAGTATTTGTGGTGCAGCTGCCGTCATGGCAACCGAACCTGTCGTTAAAGCTTCTGCGAGTAAAGTCGCTGTTGCCGTTTCAACCGTTGTTATCTTTGGTACGATTTGTATCTTTGTTTACCCTTGGATTTACCAATTAAATGCGCACTTCGGCTGGTTTCCAGCAACAGAAGAAACTTTTGGGATTTATATTGGTTCAACCGTGCATGAAGTTGCACAGGTTGTTGCAGCAGGCCACACCATTGGTACTGACGCAGAAAATGCCTCTGTCATTGCCAAAATGATCCGTGTCATGATGCTTGCGCCTTTTCTAATTATTTTATCGGCTTTCTTAAGCCGTAAAACAGCGGCTAACCAAACAGCCAATAGCCAAAAAAGCAAAATCACTATTCCTTGGTTCGCTGTATTTTTTATTGTTGTTGCAGGTTTTAATTCACTCAACTTACTGCCTCAAGTGTTAGTGCAACAAATCATTGCGTTAGATACAATTTTACTCGCTATGGCAATGGTGGCTTTAGGACTAACGACCCATGTGAGTGCTATTCGCCAAGCGGGTATTAAACCCTTGTTAATGGCGCTGATTCTATTTGTTTGGTTGATTGTTGGCGGGCTTCTAATTAACGTACTGATTCAAAGTATTTTTTAGCATATATTCTCCTCATTTTTAGCCACCTTACTTGGTGGCTTTTTTGTTGATTTCATTTATTTGCTCATTAATGGCATACTCCAAGAAAAAGGAGTCAAAAATGAAATATATTGGAGCACATGTCAGCGCCTCAGGTGGCGTTGACCAAGCCGTTATTCGCGCACATGAAATCAATGCAACCGCTTTTGCTTTATTCACAAAAAATCAGCGCCAATGGAAAGCTGCGCCACTAAGCGAAGACGTGATTAAAAAATTTAAAGATAACTGCAAAAAATATGGGTACGGTAAACACCAGATCCTTCCTCATGACAGCTATTTGATCAATCTAGGTCACCCCGAATTTGAAGCTTTAGAGAAATCTCGTGCCGCTTTTATCGATGAGATGCAACGCTGCGAACAATTAGGTATTGATTTACTTAACTTTCACCCAGGTAGTCATTTAAAGAAAATTGAAATTGACGATTGTTTAGCGCGGATTGCTGAATCTATTAATATTGCCCTTGCTGAGACCGAAGGGGTGATTGCAGTTATTGAAAATACGGCCGGCCAAGGGACTAACTTGGGCTTTGACTTTACACATCTTGCAAAAATTATTGATGGAGTGAAAGATAAAAGCCGTGTAGGCGTTTGTATTGATACTTGTCACGCATTTGCCGCAGGTTATGACTTACGCACAGCCGAAGATTGTGACAAAACATTCGGCCAATTTGCAGAGATTGTTGGGTTTGAATTTCTAAAAGGAATGCACCTGAATGATGCTAAAAGTGAATTTGCCAGCCGCGTTGACCGCCACCATAGTTTAGGTGAAGGGAACATTGGCTTTGCTCCATTTACTTACATTATGCAAGATGACCGCTTTGATGGTATCCCATTGATTTTAGAAACTGTTAACCCCGATATTTGGCCGCAAGAAATTGCATGGCTAAAAGCACAACAAAATAGCTAATTATTTGCTTTCTAATAACCAAAAACCCCTGCATTTATCGTGCGGGGGTTTTGGTTGAAACTAATGTACTATAACGACTTCATTTCAATTTTAGCCATCATATCCGCTAATTTTTTTCTATTTTTTAAACCGACATCTGGCTGAGAAACGGATAGCGCGGAAATCGCTGTCGCCATACGTAACGTGTGCTCACTGGATTCACCGTTAAGTAACCCATAAGCTAACCCTGCCACCATGGAATCACCGGCACCAACAGTGCTTATCACTTCACAATGGGGTGGTTTTGCAAGCCAAGAGCCCGAAGCATTAACCCAAAGCGCCCCTTCTTCCCCTAACGATATGACCACATGGGAAATCCCTTTGTCTCTTAATTCATGCGCTGCGGCCACGACCTCTTGTAAATCAGGAAGTTTTCGGCCAACCCAGCTTTCTAACTCATGACGATTAGGTTTTACTAACCATGGAGATGCTTTTAAACCTGCCTTCAAAGCTTCTCGGCTACTATCAAAAATAATACATGGACATAATTGGCGAAGGCGAGTCATCCAGCGAGTAAATTCTTCTGGGTCAATACCACTCGGTAAACTTCCGCTCACCACAACCATATCGAAATGGCCTAACCAATTGAGCGACTCTGTCGAGAAGCGGTTCCAATCTTCTTTACTAACCTCAAAACCTGAAAAATTGAAATCAGTTGATTCCCCGTTATTTTCAGTGAGTTTCACGTTAATTCGTGTACGCCCTGGCACCATACTAAAGCGATTAGCCATACCATTTTCACTGAAAAAATGTTGGAATTCTTCTTGGTTATCCTTTCCCATAAAACCACTAACAGTGATATCAATACCTAAGTCACGGAGCACTTTTGCGACATTGACACCTTTACCACCCGCATTGAGGCTAGCGGTTTTGACTAAATTGACTTCACCAACTTCGATAGTAGAGCATAAGCCCACAAGGTCGTAAGCAGGATTTAATGTAATTGTAGCAACCCGGCGAGTCATAACCACTAATCTCCCTTATCATGATTATCGTGTCTTTAAATTTAATTATAGTTATAACATTAAAGCATATTGTTTTCAGTGATATTTGTACTTTTTCCTGCTTGTTTTTCTACTAGATTATGTCAGGATCAACGCGCTAAAAAAGAAAACAATAAGGAGAATATATGTCTGAGCCTACCAACGTCGTCGTGGGTGTCGGTGTTATAATCACTAACAAATGTGGGCAAATTTTGATGGGCAAACGCAGCAGTAAACATGCGCCCTATTGGTCTATTTTCGGAGGGCATGTTGACCCAGGTGAATCATTTGAAACCTGTGCCATCCGCGAAATAAAAGAAGAGATTGGCATTGATATTCAAACTCCCACCGTTTTTGGCATCAGCAACAATTTACAGACTTATCAACAAGAAGGTAAACATACCGTTTCTATTTGTATGCATGTTGAATATAGCGGTGATGTGGAGCCTCGAATTATGGAAGCAGACAAATGTGAAAACCTAATGTGGGTTTCACCTGATAACCTCCCAGAACCGCATTTTGAAGCTAGCCGCAATGCCGTTGACCTCTGGCTAACACAACGCTTCTATCACCAAAGCGCCTAATTAATCATAAGCGTACAAATATCTTCGCGTTGTACGTTTATTATCCATCTCGTTCTAATTACTCATTTTTCCCTATTTTATTCTATTTGCCATATTTACAATACTTCACGCTTGCCGTATCATTTAGCTAGTACAGTGAAACATTATATTTAGGAGCCACCATGGCTATTGATGGAACAACACAACAAAAAAATCCTTCTATATTGGGAGGTGCTATGATCATCGCCGGTACTGCAGTCGGTGCTGGTATGTTTTCTATTCCTATGGTGACTTCTGGCGTTTGGTTCACAGGTTCCGTCATACTGTTAATTTATACCTTTGTTTGCATGTTACTTTCTGGGCTAATGATTTTAGAAGCTAATATGAATTATCCAGCGGGTGCTAGTTTCCATACGATGGTAAAAGATTTATTAGGTTCGACTTGGAATTCAATTAACGGCTTATCCGTCACTTTTGTGCTTTATATACTCACTTATGCCTATATTTCTGCAGGCAGCTCTATCATCGCAGCAAACTTGTCAGAAAAAATACAGTTACCACAAGCGGGTGCAGGCTTTATTTTTGCCTTTATTGTGGCTTTTTTTGTATGGCTTTCTACGCGTGCTGTCGACAGGTTAAGTACCATTTTAATTGGCGGGATGGTGCTCACCTTTATTATGTCAATCGGTGGAATGATTTCCACTGCATCGCCCGCAATTTTATTTAACCAGACTGAGCAAAGTGAAAGCCAATACCTTCCCTATGCCTTAGCCGCATTACCTTATTTATTAACCTCTTTTGGTTATCACGGTAATGTTCCAGGATTAGTAAAATATTATAATAAAGATAGCCGTAGTGTTGTTAAAAGCCTAGTCTATGGTGCCACCATTACCGTGGTTATCTATATTTTATGGCAGTATGCTATTCAAGGAAATATTCCAAGAACGTCATTTATTGAAATAAGAGAAAACGGTAATAATATTGATGCATTACTGGCTCAAATGAATATTTCCACCAAAAGTAGTTTTATCTCTCAATTTTTGAACCTGTTTTCATATATGGCTCTAGCGAGTTCCTTCTTAGGCGTATCTTTAGGGTTATTTGATTTTATTGCTGACTTTTTCAAATTTGAAGATAATAAGTTTGGCCGTCTTAAATCTGTCGCAGTCACATTTTTACCACCAACAATTCTCGCGTTAATTTTCCCTAATGGGTTTATTTATGCGATTGGTTTTGCCGGGTTAGCAGCCACTATTTGGGCCGTTATTGTCCCTGCACTAATGGCGAAAGCAAGTCGTAAACGTTATCCAAACAACAGCTATAGAGCACCGGGGGGAAGCTTTATCATTGGCTTCGTGATCCTCTTTGGTTTAGTTAATGCTGTTGCTCATTTATTGTCATTGTCTGGCTTACTTCCTATCTATTAATCATTCCAGTATGAATATAGCCCACCGGTTATATTCATACTTATTGCATTATCCAATAACTGCATTATCTAGAATTATATTATCCAAAAATTTTTCACTGAAAATTGACTTCAGCATCTTGCCTAATTCCTTATCTGCGAGTAATTTTGTCGCACTCTTTTTGACAACCCCAAAGAAGGTTATTTATGGCCAAGGCCAATGAAATCAAACGTGGTTTAGCAATCAACTACAACGGCAAATTATTACTTGTAAAAGACATTGATATTCAAGCACCTAGCGCTCGTGGTGCGAGTACATTATATAAAATGCGTTTTACTGATATCAAAACTGGCCAAAAAGTTGAAGAACGTTTCAAAGGCGATGATATTTTAGACACAATTTCGCTTACGCGCCGTGGAGTCAGTTTTTCTTATATTGATGGTGACGAGTATGTCTTTATGGATAATGAAGACTACACTCCCTACATTTTCAAAAAAGCAGATATTGAAGAAGAATTACTTTTTATTCCTGAAGAAGGGTTACCAGGAATGCAAGTGTTAACGATGGATGGGCAAGTTCTTGCTTTAGAGTTACCACAAACGGTTGATATGGCCATTATTGAGACAACACCTGCAATTAAAGGGGCGTCTGCCAGCGCACGAACTAAACCTGCAACGATGGCTACAGGGTTAACTGTCCAAGTTCCTGAGTATTTAACCAGTGGTGAGAAAATTCGTATTCATATCGCTGAGCGTCGTTATATGGGCCGTTGTGATTAATTTTTGCTTTTAGTTTCGCAGAAATAATGCTTTATATGCCTATGAGTTTATTGTTCATAGGCATATGCCATTAAAATTAAACATTGCACCCTCATCTCATTTTAGTTTGCTATATTCAATTCTTGCTTATCTCAAGATTAATCGTATTTTATCGTATAAATACCTAAGGTTTTATCTTTATTAATCCAGGTAAATTGTTGAGTACCTTTTTGGTTCGGAAGCAACGTTTCTTGATTTTTTAATTTTTGAATATCTGCAGATGCGGTTTCCAATTTGCCATTATCATTCCAGCATTTAGTTTCAACCCTGTGAACATTCGCTTCGACTACACAAGGCGACGCAACAATAGCACCAGTAAATCGAATAACGGCAGTATTACTCCTTCTCACATCACTGTTTTCAGAGGCAAACATTGAAAAATTTGTACTTAATGTCGCTACCGCTAGAAAAGTCATTACTATTTTTTTTACTGAGCTATTCATGAAGAAATCTCCTCCTAAAATTATGTTATCGTCACTTTCTGTCATTTATTTACAGTTAGAGTATTTAATTTGGCTAAATTGCCTGAGAACGACATACTAATTCCAAAAAGAAATTAAAAATTTCATTTATAGTCGTAGTTTTTTATTTTTCCTTTTAATTATTTATCCAAATAAAATAAACGACTTACATCACTCTTAATTAACCACACAAAATGCAACACTTTATAAATAGTATCTATTAGCATTGGTTGTATAATTTATAAAAACCGTCGCAATATCACTTGAGGCTTATCCAATAAATCATTAAAAATAGTGTTTATCATCATGAATAAAAATTTAGATAAAAAAATTTCATTACCCTCTACCAACTTGATCGCATCAGGCCGACAACGTGCTTGTTATCAGCATCCTGAGCATCATGACCTATGTATAAAAGTTCATCTAAATGGGAGAGACGACAAAGAAACCTTAAGAGAGATTCGCTATTACAAGCGTTTATATAGAAAAAACTTCACTACAAAAACAATTTCTCATTACTATGGCACCCAACAAACTGATCAAGGGCTGGGTTATGTATTCCAATTAATCAAAGATAAAACAGGAAATGTTTCACACACTTTAGATTATTACCTAAAAAACAAACAACTTTTTTTAAAACATAAAAAAAATATGAAAGTTGCTTACGAGCAATTTAAAAAAAATATATATAAAGAGGCTATCACCACGATGGCGCTAAAAACTTATAATATCGTTTACCAACTAGGTTATAAACCTTGTGGCCAATTTCTTATTATTGATAACCTAGGGTCTGCTAACTTAATCCCCATTGATTATTTTTCAACTAAAATAGCCCGTTCTACACTAAATCGTCGGTTTACCGATTTCGAACAACGGCTTTATCGTGACTATAATATTAAGGTATAGCACACATACTCTGACTTACACTTTATCCTCACCATTAGTATCTGGTTATATTGATTTATTGTAAGCGTAGATTATTTCACATTATCCGATATCAATATCACACAAAGAATATGATTAACAAAAATACTGATATACATACAGTATATTTGTTTTTTGAGTATTTTTCATTCTAATGGTGGTTTTTAAGACAAATTAAACTATTCGTTTTCCCCACAAACAAACCTTCGTTAAATATAAATTTAAACTTCTTTACATTTTGAGCTTAAAAAGGACTTAATTATGTAATTACACTGAAATAGCACACAATAAAACGTGATTCAGATCATATTTTATTAGTGATAAACACCCGTTTTATAAGTGAATATACCTCATTGTAGACGACCATCACATAACCCAATGGCAAATAGGCTCTTTTATCTAATGTTTTGTAAATTTCACCCCTATTAACTCGCCATTTTGCTTTTGTTTATGTATGCTCTTAAAGGTTTGATTTGGTACTAATGCGAAACCAAATCTTCCAAGCAAAAAATGTAAAGAATGTCTTAGTAAATTTAGTAAATATTGATATATATCCTATACTCAATAAGTCATTAAATATGATTAACACATTCGAAGTTTGGTAGTGCTGCAATAAACACTTTCTGCGAAAAACACACTTCTATGATTTATAATGCGTTTTTCACAGGGATAGGTTTAGTTTTTTTGTGTCTTTTTACACAATAAAGTACTAGAAAAATGGTAAGGGATATATATAAGAATGCTAACGTCTGAAAAACTTAAGCGCTATGCTTGGCGCATTGTTCCGGCAATTGCCATTGCCGTAACGCTCACAGCATGTACCACCCCAAAGTCAGCTAAGAATACACAATATACTGCCAAATCAGATACACGTATGCTAAATGGCTCTGCTGGCGATTCGTTGACGATGGCATCTCAAGATGAATTCGAAGAGTTAGTACAAAGCGTTGATACTAAGTCTAAAATAATGGACCAATACGCAAGCTGGAAAGGTGTAGCTTATCGCCTTGGCGGCACAACAAAGAAAGGTGTCGATTGCTCAAGTTTCGTTCAGCGCACATTCTTTGAACAATTTGGTGTTGAGCTTCCTCGTACAACATCTGAGCAAGAATCCTCCGGGAAAAGCGTAAAACGTAATAACCTAAAAGTCGGTGATATTGTTTTATTCAAAACAGGCCGCACGATGAAGCATGTTGGTATCTATATTGGTGATGAAAAATTTGTTCATGCATCAACCAGTAGTGGTGTTATCGTTTCTGAAATGACTAACTCTTACTGGAGCAAAAGATATTATGCAAGTAGACGCATTATCAACGGCTCATAAATTTTTGTAGTACCCTATATCCCCTTTCCAATAAAAAAGCTTCCATATGATGGAAGCTTTTTTATTGGAAATCTCTACTGACTAAATTTAGTGGTAGTCATCCGATTTTAAATCAAGAATAACTCAGTCACCAAATTCCACCTCATGATGATACTCATCCAAAAAAACAGTTTTAAATATAGAGCCAAATAAAATCAGTAAGCAAAAACAGTAATAAACAACCGAGCCATCATTACTAAAAAAATATTAAAACATACTCAAAGCTAAGTTCTATAAACTATAGCTCTTAAACTAAGCACTATAAAAACCAGAAGAAAGTTCTGCAATAGCAACACCTGAAGCTTTTAAACGGCACATAGCGGCTAACTCATCATTAGCATGAATGAATAGGCAAATTTCTTTCTGCCACTCTAAGATCGCATTAGCAATTTGCATGTCTGATAATGATTCAGATAATTGCTGCATTGCAATACAGTCTGTCGCACAGTCATGGCTAAGTAATTTTAGCCCCACAAGCTTATCGCTATCGACATCATTCATAGGTACAACTTCAACATCTGTACCTTTTTTGCCTGATAACCAGCGGTAGCTTTGCGGTAGCCTGTGCACCACCGAAAGACCTAATTTTTCCACAAACATATCCTATTGAAACATTTTAGTATTTTGCCAAGTATTGATATTTACTTTCTTACTTGACCTAACACCGGCTTAAGCCAATCATTCATCGTTCAAACCGAACTTTTAGTTATCTAAAAAGTAACATTAATGTTAAATATCGAACCTTAAATATAACATTAAAAAAACAAAATGTCGTTAAATTTTTGTGACACAAATCATTGCATATTCATTTTAATAGTAAATATATTAAAATTTAAACTAATTTTGATCTTCAAGCTCAACATCCAGCTCAAAATACTTAACTTTTTTTTACATTTCTGAAATGAAAATAGTAAAAAAGAGTTTATTCTTGAAGTTAAACCAAATTTTTATTAATGAATAATGTTGCAATGCACATTAAATCATAAAACATAAATTTAACAAATCCAGCCCTGATGATAATTGATTTAGATCATTTTTTAGCAAAAATTTTAAATACCCTGCGTTACTACTCGATTTTATCGAGCAATAATCCTCTATCTCTTATAGATAAAATGAATGATATGGAGAAGTAACTAGAACATGCTTTATTTGATTAGATATTAAAGAAGAGAATTACATGTTCTCAGCTTCATCCTTGAAACTTGAAAACATATGACATGACTTACTTTGTTTTTTTGGCCAATAATACAAACAACATTGAAAATGCAACGCAAGCGACCATTGAACCGACCATTGGCCATGCGCTCTGCGCAGGTATTAGTGATAATAACGTTCCAACGAGCGCACCAATCGAAAACCTGATTGTGCCTGCCAATGAAGAAACCGTTCCTGCAATATGTGGATAATTATCTAAGATCACGGCCATTGCATTCGAAGTGATCATCGCTATGCCACTGACATAAATGGCAACACCGATTACCAGTGTCCAAAAATCTAGCGCAAAGGCTGTTGTCATTAGCAACCACAATCCCATCACGAATTGAATAATAATACCAAAGTAAAGCATTTTTTCTGCACCAAAATGCCTAACATAGCGGCTATTTATTGTCGTCATAATAAATAGGAAGATAATATTGATACCAAAATAGTAGCCAAAATTCTGTGGAGACACCCCGTTCAAATCGATATACACAAAAGCGCCTGCATTTAAGAATGAAAACATCCCTGCAAAGGAAAATGAACTCGCTAATATGTAGAACAGTACCTGTCTTGCCCTAAATAAAGTGGCAAACTGCCTTAATGTTGTACCAATATGAAACTTCTGCCTTTTAGCTACGGGCAATGTTTCCCGCACAAAACAGCTCACTAAAACGACAGCGATAACCGCTGCAATGGCGATACTCCAAAAAATTGCATGCCATGAAAACCAGCGCATTAACTCTCCCCCTAAAATAGGGGCCAGCAACGGTGCTATTGTCATCACTAATACAACAAAAGACATACTTCTTGAAAATTCATCACGGGTAAACATATCCCGCATAAGCGCGTTAATCACAACACTTGCAGCGGCAGCGGCAAAACCATGTAAGAAACGCAACCAAATCAGTGAATCAATCGATTCAGTGATAGCACAGGCCGCTGAAGCGATTGCAAAAACGACGACCCCACCTAAAATAACGGGTTTACGCCCAATGCTATCTGCCATCGGACCATAAAATAATTGTCCTATAGCAAAACCAAAAATGTAGCTATTGAGCGTCATCTGAATGCGCCCTTCATCTACATTAAAATAATGCATCATCGTCGGAAAGCTTGGTAGGTACATGTCGATAGCCAATGGCATTAGCATCGATAATAAACCTAGAATTAATATCAGCCCCAAATAGGATGAACGCTGCTGTTGCACTCTTTAAACTCCTGCTGTTTTTTTACGTGGTACATTAATACTGTTGATCTCTTCTTCCGTCAGTGGGCGGTATTCTCCTGGTTCAAGCGTCTCATCTAGCCAAATTTCGCCAACGCGCTCACGATGTAGCCCACAAACATGGTTTCCTACTGCAGCAAACATGCGTTTTACTTGATGATAGCGCCCTTCACTAATCGTCAATCGGACATCTCTAGGGCTAATAATTTCTAGTTTCGCCGGTTTAGTTGGGTGTTTTTCCCCGTTAAGCATAACGCCCTGAGCAAACTGCTCGGCAACATCATTGGCGATGTCGTCACTCAATTGAACTCGGTATGTTTTTTCACAATGATGCTTCGGTGAAGTAATGCGATGTGACCATTGACCATCATCAGTCAATAACACAAGACCCGTTGTATCGATATCTAAACGCCCTGCTGAATGCAGTTTTTGTGCAAGAGGCTCATCAATAAAAAAAAGAATTGTTGGATGTGTTGGGTCATCTGTTGAGCAAATATAGCCTTGCGGTTTATGTAACATAAAATAACGCGGCCCAGTAACTTGTACGAGGACATTACCATCATAAGCGACTTCATGGTCAATCGTAACTTGAAAGGCACCTGATTTAACGATTTCATCGTCAACTGTTACAAGCCCTGCGCGCAATTCTCGCGCTACCAAACTTCGGCTTATCCCTAATTGCTGGGACAAAAATTTATCCAGTCGCATAGATTCTCTTAACTTGATGGAATGCCAGTGAAGCGTACAATAACGCTCAACTGTCAGAATATAGAGTGAAAGGTTGTTGTGATTGTTATCACATTATTCATTATAACAATAACCCCTGTGAAGTGATAGTTTCACTGAAGCAACAGGCATCTTTAGACAGACTCATCGTTTTAAATTAAATTTAACGTCATTCACCTGACTGAATCACATAATACTGAATAATATGTCTTTTATTTTACGCCCTTACCAACAAGAAGCTGTCGATGCGACAGTGAGTTATTTCCGTAAGCAGACTCACCCTGCCGTGATTGTCTTGCCAACTGGCGCAGGTAAAAGCTTAGTGATTGCCGAATTGGCCCGACTCGCTCGAGGACGAGTACTGGTATTAGCGCATGTAAAAGAATTAGTTGAACAGAACCATGCTAAGTACCTCGCATATGGCCTGCAAGCAGATATTTTTGCTGCAGGATTGAATCGCAAAGAGTCTCAAAGCAAAGTCGTTTTCGGCAGTGTGCAATCCGTTGCTCGCAATCTTAAAGCATTTGACGCACATTTTTCCCTAGTAATTATTGATGAGTGCCACCGTATAAGTTTGAATGATAAGAGCCAATACCAACAGATTATTCAAGTTTTACAAGTAAATAACCCTTCATTACGTATTTTAGGCTTAACAGCCACCCCCTACCGCCTCAATAGTGGCTGGATTTACCAATACCATTACCATGGCATGGTACGCGGTGATGAAAATTGTTTTTTCCGTGAGTGCATCTATGAGTTACCACTACACTATATGATTAAAAACAAGTTCTTAGTCCCACCTGAACGGCTTGATATGCCTGTTTTACAATATGATTTTAGCCAGGTTTCACTTACATCATCGGGTATTTTTAACGAACAAGAACTTAATTTGTCGTTAAAAAAACAACAACGCATTACACCTAAAATTATTGAGCAAGTTATTGAATATGCAGCACCTTTGCAAGGCTGCATGATCTTTGCTGCAACGGTCGAACATGCAAAAGAAATTTTGGGCTATTTACCTCAGGGTCGTGCTGCATTAGTGACAGCTGAAACCCCGGCTGCTGATAGGCAATCAATTATTAAGCAATTTAAAAACAAAGAACTACATTATCTCGTTAACGTTTCAGTGTTAACAACCGGGTTTGATGCTCCTCATGTGGATGTGATTGCTATTTTGCGGCCAACAGAGTCAGTGAGTTTATACCAACAAATTGTTGGTCGAGGATTACGCCTTTCTGAGGGAAAAACACGCTGTTTAATCTTAGATTATGCAGGGAATCCACATGACCTATTTCGACCAGAGGTGGGCTCAAGTAAACCGAATTCAACCAGTGTGCCGGTACAAGTTTTCTGCCCATTGTGCCAATTTGCGAATATTTTTTGGGGAAAATGCACCTCTGATGGCCAAATTATTGAACACTTTGGCCGGCGCTGCCAAGGCTGGGAAGAAGACGAAAATGGGCAGAAACAGCAATGTGAATTCCGTTTTCGCTTTAAGCAATGCCCACACTGTGGCGCTGAAAACGATATAGCCGCTCGTCGCTGCCAAAAATGCCAAGAGGTGCTTACCGACCCTGACGATATGTTAAAAGCCGCATTAAAACTTAAAGATGCATTGATCATTCGTTGCGGGGGAATGCAATTTATCACAGGGAATGATGCCAAAGGCGAATGGATTAAAATCAATTATTATGATGAAGATGGAACCTGTGTTTCAGAACGTTTTCGCCTAGCAACTCCTGCGCAAAAACGCGTGTTTGAATACCGTTTTTTACGGGAGCATCAACGTGCCCCAGGTGTTCCATTTAAGTGGAATAATGCAAATGATATATTATTGCAGCAATCTTTATTACGATATCCCCAATTTATTGTCGCTCGCAAAAAAGAACGTTTCTGGGAAATTCGAGAGAAAATCTTCGATTATCAAGGGCGTTTTCGCGTTGCAGATCCCCTATCGTAAAGCGAAAATGATCATAATGATTGCTGGATGACGGATTTTTCGTTAAAATGCCGCCCGCCTTCCGATATCTTGTTCTCTGAATGAAGTATCCCTAGGCCAAATCTCGAACCTGCTGCTGGGTCGCCTGTAGCAGGAATTTATATTTTCTTTTTATAGAGAAATAGTAATGTTAACTATCAATGCAATTGAACGTAAAGAGCAGGGTAAGGGTGCGAGCCGCCGCCTGCGCAGAGATAACCAGCTTCCAGCTATCGTTTACGGTGGCAACCAAGAAGCAATCTCTGTAACTCTTAACCACGATGAAATCATCAACCAAGAAAGCAAAGCAGAATTTTACGAAGTTCTGAATCTGGTTATCGATGGTAAAGAAACAAAAGTAAAAGTTCAGGCTGTTCAACGTCACCCATTTAAGCCAAAAGTGACGCACATTGACTTCCTGCGCGCTTAATTAAAGCCCACAGCCGAGCTTTAGAATTTTCGGGACGCCGAGTAAATAACGCCGCAATTGCGGCGTTATTTATTTCTAGCGATTCAACACCATAACTTATTTAGTACCACGGCGTTGTAATTGGTCCCGCAAATTAGGTGGTGTGCCGCGAATGGTTAACGTATCAGTGACAGGATCCCAAAAGATACGCTCCCCCATGAGCATCGCATCAAAGCTAATCGTGATCCCTCCCCCACTCCCCGAAAACTTCGTTAATTGTTTTAACGTTCCTCTATCGGCAGGGAAACTTTCTTCGAGTTGATAATCATTTTGGCGAGCGAAATCATCGAAGCTTTGTTCTTCCACCATTGGTAACTCTTTTGCCAATGCTTCTAACTCAATTTCTTCACCTGATTGTAATTGCTCCGTGCAATAGCTATGCACTTGCTGGCGATATGCTTGACGAGTATTTTTATCCATCTGAGCATTGTCACAAAAATCATCAAGTGCTTGAACTAAGCCTTTATTTTGAACTTTTGCATTTAGCCCTTCAGACGCAGCTAAAAAATCCATAAAGAAGTCAGAGACTTTTCGCCCTACTCTACCTTTTAAAAAGGTTAAATAGCGTTTTGACTCCGGATTGGTTTCCCATTCGGTTAAATCAATACGAGCGACAATATCCGCATGAGGAATATCTAAATAATGTGTTGTGCCTAAATCTAATGATTCCGTGACAAACATGCTGTCACAACTATTGAGCACTGCAATTAATAAGTATTCGACTGCAAGGTAACGGTATTGACAGAAAAGAACGACACCCCCTTCAGCAAAAGGATATTTAGCTAATTCATCTTTCAAGCGAACGGTCATCGCACGACTAAAACCTAAAAATTCTTCCTCACCTTTGCGCAATAGTTTTAATGCATCAGCAAGTTCACTTTCTTCGTTAAACTCACCAAATGCTTTACTTTTTGCACTATAGACGCGGTGTAACTCTGCCATCATGTCTTGTACGACACCATCTGCTGTTAATAAAGAATCCCGCAACATCACCTCGAGGGTTTGTTCATCTCTTTTAATTAACTGGTGTAAAGCTATCTGGTTAATTTCCAGACTCATTGTTGGCTCCTTCGAAATAGCAGAAATAATGTTGCGCGTATTCAAACACTGATATTATTCCTCTGCAATAGAAACTATCATTTGTGCAAATTTTAACCCCACCCTGCTGAACTTATGCACACTTTACGAATCTGAATTAGCATTATTATCACTTAAACAAAAATTTGTTGCGAAGAAAGAAGAAAAACCAACTGTGATACGCTATGATATGTAGCTTTCATTAATTTAGGATGTCTCAATTTATGCCACAATCATCTCGCTATAGTGATGAAAAAGTTGAAGGTTTACTTTCTGACCTTGTTAGTGTGTTAGAAAAAAACCACACCCCTGTTGACCTTTCCCTTATGGTGTTAGGTAACATGGTCACGAATCTGCTAAATACGTCGGTTGCACCTGCACAACGTAAAATGATTGCAGAATCATTCGCAAATGCATTACTTTCTTCTGTTAAAGAAGATAAATCACACTAATTGATTAATAAAATAAACAGTATGGTCACCCACCTGCGCTACCGTGACAAAGTCTCTAACATGATTGGTTGGGGGCACTGGTTTGCACTATTCAATATACTGCTTAGCCTCGCGTTAAGTAGCAGCTACCTGTTTATTTTTGATTGGCCAGACACCCTAACTGGTCGAGTTTATGCCTTCGTCAGTTGGTTAGGTCACTTTAGCTTCGTGGTCTTTGCGGCCTACTTACTAATTATTTTTCCACTGACCTTTATTGTCATGTCTCAGCGGTTGCTGAGGCTACTTTCTGTTGCCCTCGCGACTGCAGGGATAACCCTTTTAATTTTTGATATCCGTGTTTTTAGCCAGTTTGGTTTGCATCTAACACCACAGGTTTGGGATTTAGTCATTAACCCCACAAAAGGCGAAATGGCTCGTGAATGGCAGCTGATGTTTATCAGTATCCCAATTATCTTTCTCGTTGAAATGTTATTTGCAACTTGGAGTTGGCAAAAACTGCGCAGCTTAAGCCGGCAAACCTTTGGTAAACCGCTTGCAGGTATTTTTATTGTGACTTTTATTATGTCACACCTGATGTATGCGTGGGCCGATGCGAATTTTTACCGCCCTATCACTATGCAGCGTTATAATTACCCATTATCACAACCGATGACCGCACGGAAACTTCTTGATAGATATGGCTTATTGGATTTAACAGAACATCAAAATCGTGTCTTCCAGCAAGGTAGTCCGACCGCCCTTAAGTTGAATTACCCATTAAAACCATTAAGCTATTATGACCAAGGTTCAGGCTATAATTTATTATTATTAGTGGTTGATGACCTCGGTGATAAGTCACAACAAGATTCGATAAATGCCCTGAATGAGTTTAAATCAATCAGCACACAGTTTACCAACCATTATACAACTGGGTTACGTAACGATACCGCCTTGTTTGGTTTATTCTATGGGATTTCATCGACTTACTTTGATAATATTCTTAATGGCCGCCATCCATCTAGCCTGATTGAAGCCCTTCAACATCAAGGGTATCAGTTTGGTTTATTCTCAACGGATGGCTTTAACTCTCCATTATTCAGGCAAGCTATTTTAGCCGATTACTCTTTGCCTGCCAAAACTGCAGATAATGATAGCTTGACCGTTTCTCAATGGAATAATTGGTTAGATAACCTTAAAAATGGGTCGCCTTGGTTCTCGTTCCTTAACATTACTGGCACACCGGGTAGTGCAAAAACCAACGAGCAGATCAAACGTGTAATGGCGGCATTGCAACGTGATAACCGGTTAGAAAATACCATTGTTATTGTGACTGCCAATTACAATAATCAAGGTAAATCAGAAAACGATTGGTTAGACGGCAAACACTTTAATCGAGATAACATGCAGGTGCCTCTATTTATTTACTGGCCGAATACCCCTGCGCAGCAAATAGATAAACTGACTAGTCATCAAGATATAATGACCACGCTAATGCAGCGTTTATTACATGTCACAAACCCACCTGATGATTATAGTCAAGGTGAAGACTTATTTAGTGTTAAACGTACTTATCCATGGGTGATCACCGGTGATAACGACGATGTTGTGATTACCACTGACAATGCCACCCTTTATATGGATCAAAATGGTCAGTTTAATATCTATGATAAACAAGGTGCTATTGAGAAGAATGAAAAACCTGATTTGGCTGAGTTGTTGAAGATCTTTACTGAATTAAAGCGTTTTAATGAAAATTAAGTGCTTAAATATCAACCAGTCGCATCATGAGTCTATTGCTTTTAGAAGCAAATTGAGTAGTATAAATCAGAGTTCGGCATGTAGCGCAGCTTGGTAGCGCACCGTCATGGGGTGTCGGGGGTCGTAGGTTCAAATCCTATCATGCCGACCAACTTTTCATAGAGAAACCAACCACTTAAGGTTGGTTTTTTTGTGCCTGAAATTTTAGGTGGGTAAAAGTCGGGTAAAAGTCAGGTAAAAGTCCGACATGGTTACATTAGCTTTTACCCTTCCTTTTTTAGGATTTATCATCCTGCAGATCACCTTCAACAGCTTCCTGCTCCACCCTTTTCGCTTCCTCTGCTGCACGTTTAGCTTCTTCTTCCGCTAATCGCTCTGCTTCTAGCTTAGCGAGTCCCTCTGCTCCAGCTTGCTTTTGATTGTAGAGTGAGTTGGATGGCATGTTTACACGAACATCAACCCAGCGCCCCGTAGAAATATCACCGGGTTTCCCTCGGGAGTATCTTTTGAATTATCCACAAAATTAATTTGTTTCGTTGAATTAAAGTTTCTTTTACCGATGCACTTTTTGTTACATCGATGAAAACTTAAGCGACTCTTTTGACAACATCAAAACTTATTGGATTTCTATCTTTTGATGCATGCTGCATAACTTCACCGCAAAGAATAAAGCCACCAGTGATGAGCTGATGGCTATGATGATTTAACTTATGTATATTAATACATATCGAGTTATCAATACCCAAAGGATAGAAATGAACTCAATTGCTGGCCTATATTTTATTCAATTTGTACTGATTATTTCAGTGGTCCTATGCTTTTGGAATATCGGTAAGTCAAATACATTCTGGGCGTTCTGTAGGGTCATTCTGTCTTTAAGTTTTATTGCCGCAATTGTATTTCTTTCATTCATAATATCGTACGTTTCGCAATAGCTACCCTAGCGGAAAACGAATAGCTATTTAGAATATTCTTCTAGATGAATTTATATAGCTACGTGGTACCGAATAACCACCAGCATTCAAAATATATAGATATAGAATTCCACAAATATTACTCAATGAGTAGCATTTGTAGAATTAAATAAAATCATGTTTCTCCTTAAGTCACGGCTAACAAGTGAGACAACGCCACGCTTAAAGAATGTAGTACAGTCAATACTAAGCATTACGGGAGGTTTGTATTTTTCTCGTATATTCCATCATTGTCATTGCTTTTTTATCTCTATAGCTATGCCTGCAAAGGTCGTTCTTATATATCAATTGCTATTCTCTAGTCCACAAGTTTAATATCTAAGCTACGCAATAAATCTAGAGCATCGAGGCGGGAAAACTTCGCTTGACTTAATTTATTTTGTCGAACATCAATCGTAAAAGAGTGTGTCCCGGTGAAATCGACTGATGTTAAGTTTGTCTGCATAAATAAACTGTTAGATAAATCAGAATCCGTTATTACTGATTTATTTAATTCCGCATTTCTAAAATCAACATCGTGTAAACGACAATCATCAATGTATGTTTCATGGAGTTTAAGTGCAAAAAAATTACTGCTATTTAATATACAACTTTTAAAACTCAACTGAGAATAAAAATCAAAACGTGGCCAATACCCTTTTGTCCAATCAATTCCAACTAATTTACATCCTATAAACTCACAATTCGAAAAACGGGAGTTAGGTATGTTAATTAAGCTTAAATTACATTTTGTGAGTGTACTTTCAACAAATCGACAACTCGCAAAATGGCTATTTGTAAAATTACAATTAATGAACTCACACCGTTCAAAAAGTACAGATTCAAATTTTTCATCTTCTAGGTTTAAATCGCAAAACCTCTGGTCTAAATATTCACCATGACTTTCTATTAACACTTATCACCTCAAATGTCTGTTCTTATGTACCTTCTAGAGCAAATAATCCTGTATATAATATCATATATCTTGATCCATCCTTCTATACGTAGCACAAAAACAATATTTCAATAAGCCAGCTATTCTGTATTTTATATTACATTGAAAATTAAAATAATTTTGTTCTATACTGAGGCATGTGAGTAAACTAAAGATACCTATTCATGATTTTCCGCCCAGCTAAAATTATTGATATAAATGCTATTTATCAAATAGATAGCGTAGCCTCTACCCATCGGTTTAATGAAATTACCCAGTGGGTTAAACAAGGCGTTTGTTTTATTCTACAAGATAGCAACGATATATTGGCGTATGGCGTAATAAACCAACGTTTTTTTGCTCATAGCTTCATTGAACTGCTTATGGTAAATCGCCAGTATCGTCGGCAAGGCCTTGGCCTCACTTTAATTAATAAACTAAAAATGCAGAGTAAATCCCAAAAGATTTTTACTTCTACAAATCAATCGAATACAGCCACTCAACACCTCTTAATAAAAGCTGGCTTTATTCCTAGTGGCTACATTGAAAATTTAGATGATAATGATCCCGAACTTATCTATTGCTATATACCTGAGTAAAACCATCTACATAATGAACTATAATAGCATTTTATTCATCACAACCGTTTGTAATATATGATTAAATTGCTGATACACTTCTTGAGCTATCACTTCTGGATAGCTTAATACGCTAAGCTTATGTGGCTTATTTTTTGGGTAATAACTTGGGTGTGCGTGAGCATATTCGTTTTGCTGAAAACCGCAATGTTGATAAAAAGACCAACGTTTTTGACTCACATCATCAATAATAGGATCGATTTCTAGGATCACTTTGCCTACGTCATGACAAAACTGCTTTAATACCCTTTGCCCATAACCTTGCCCTCTTAATACAGGGGAAATAGCAAAGTGTTCAATGTAATAATAATCTTCGATTTTCCAACACCCAATAAAACCAATGAAAATATCATTTTCTTTGAAATTGAGTAAATAATAGTCACCATGATTTAATATTACATCTCTTCCTTGATAGCTTCTTTGTTCATACAATGGAAAAGCTGTGTCATACAACTGGTTAATCATTGCTATCGCTTGGCTATCTTCACTTGAAACTCTTAAAGCATATAACATTTAATCGTAACTCACCTTCATAGAATATACTTTCTAGGATACCTATTTTAATTTTTCTGACAATTATTTTATCAAGCATCTATAATATTAACCTACTGTTTTAACTTGATATTATTTTTTCACTCTATTCACTGCTAAAAATATTTATGCCTCTATATTGACTTTTTTGCCTAATAGTTCTAAAAATACTGTATATTAATACAGTCTTTATTAGAGGCTATCATGTTACGTATCGAAGTTTTATTTGATAAGAACGCTCCACAAAAACCGAGTTCAGTTGTTTTGCAAGCACTTGAAACTGAGATTTTACGCAAACTTCAAAACCAATATCCAGATATGGTAACGCGGGTTGGGTTTAGCTCACAACAACGCGTTAATATCTCAGGAACAAAAATAGCGGAGGATAAAACTCGTATTGAAGAAATACTGGAAGAAATATGGATGGATGATGGTTGGATCCCAGAAGAAACAACAGTGGATTAACCAAATACTTAAAGGAATGTTTCCTTATAGTGTAACATTCCTTTTTCTGCACCTAAAATTAGAAATTAAAACAGACACTTGACTCACCACCTCATATCTAAATTTTACTCCCTGTTAATCAGCCAATTTTATGTCGAAGAAAGGCTTTAATCTCTTTCACTGGATTCAACTTTTTATTTTTTGCATTAGTTGCTCTAACCTGAGAAATACAGTTATTAACATCCACACAAGTAGGGATTTCATTCAACGTTATTGTTGATAAACTAACTACCGGCCTATTATTGAAATCTTTTCCAATAAAAATCAAAGCAAGTGCGATTGCTACTATAAATAATGGCACCTCATAGAATGCTTGTTTCATTATCAATGCTCTTATTGTTTGAGTGATGGACTCATAATAAACAGTCTATTTTTTTGTACCTTAAAAAAGGGTTAAACCAACCTTAAGATATGCTTAAATCCGCTTCAAACTTGAATTGTTCGTATTGTCTGACGCTCATTGCCTGCTTATACTTGTTAGTAGAGGTGATAATATGAATATCCTATTAGTCGAAGATGATCTTCAATTGGGAAAAGCGCTATGCCGTGGGTTAGAACTTGCAGGTTTTAACCCTTGTTGGGTCAGGCTACTTGCTGATGCAAAATTACAACTCGCATCTCGCAATTTTGATTTAATGCTTTTAGATTTAGGCTTACCTGATGGCGATGGTCATGATGAACTGATTACTTGGCGTAATATGGGAGAAACGATCCCAATAATAATTCTCACGGCAAGAAATCAAATGGATAACTTAGTTTCTAGCTTAGATTCAGGTGCTGATGACTTTTTAACAAAACCATTTGCTATGCCTGAGCTTATTTCTCGAGTAAAAGCCGTTAGTCGCCGTATGGCGGGTTTCTCATCTGAAATATGGCAATTGGGTAACCTACAATTAAATCCTCTTAATCACCAAGTCACCCTTAATGCGCAATTGTTGCTGCTCTCTGGGAAAGAATATCTATTGCTCTACGAACTAATAAAAAATGCAGATAATGTTGTCAGAAAAACGGATTTAGAGCAGCGCCTATTCGGATTAGATGATGTGGAAAGTAACTCTTTAGAGGTTCACATCCATAATTTACGCCGAAAGATAGGTAAAGACCGCATAATTACTATCCGCGGTATTGGTTATTTATTAAAAAAAGAAGTACCGCTAAGTGAAAGTTAAATCATTTTTTATTTATACCTTTGGGCTACAAATCAGCTCAGTTATTTTCCTTTGGTTATTATTAGTTGGCTGGCTACAGTTTTTTTATTGGCCCTCAATTCATGATGAGCTAAATGAACAACAAAGTGTCATCACTCAAGGGTTTGCTAAGACACTTGATGTGGTTGCTGATAAGCCAGAATATTTCAATAAAATAGCTGATAACCTACAAGAACTTTATTCTACTGCGATGGAAAGTGGCGATGACATTAGTTATCGGCCTTTTATGGTTGTTAGAGATAAACAAGGGAATGTCTATTACCGAAACAGTGACAAATTACATGTTCCATCGCTTAAATCTGTCTCTGAACTCGCAACATTACATAAAGACTGGCATTTTACTTCTGCATGGAATGATCAAGAAACTTTCGAAGTTGTTATTGCAGAGTCTTATAGTGACCGTAAATCCTTATTAGGTAACCCTGCCGAAGGCACAGCCATTCCTCTCGCGTTTATTTTGGGTATTATGTTGTTAGCAATATTAATTACCGCTTATTTTAGTCTGCGGCCTTTAAGACAATCTGCAAAACTCATCTCTAGCCGTCAGCCAGGTAATTTAACTCCAATAGAAACGAAGGAACAATATAAAGAAATTCGCCCTATTATTGATGCAATAAATAGCCTCATGTCTCGTGTTGATGCTGCAAATCAACGTGAAAAGCGCTTTATGGCAGATGCCGCACATGAATTAAGGACCCCCATAGCGGCTGTTATTGCTCAATTACATTTATTGATGCAAATTGATAATCCGAAAGAGAAAGAAGAAATTATTAATGATATGCAAGAGACTTTAAATCGCGCAGCCTCTTTATCGCATCAATTAATTGACCTAGCCCGCTTAGAAACTGAAGACTTTTTATTAAATAAAGAGCTAATTGACCTGCCCGTATTAATCAGCCATTTAATATCCTCACACATACCTTACGCTATTAATAAAAATATTGATGTTGAACTACAAAGCCCAAAATCTTTTTATATCCTCACCGATAAACTCGCATTGAGTAATATTTTTACTAATTTGATTGAAAATGCGATTAAATACTGCCAAGAAGAAGGGAAAATAAAAGTCGTTTTAAAAGATCTTACCCCATTTGGTGGGACTATTTCTGTTCAAGATAATGGCCGAGGAATTCCAGAAGAGAGCCGCCAACTTATATTTTCTCGTTTTTATCGCGTTCCAGGATCGATGGAAACCGGAAGTGGTTTAGGTTTATCTATCGCTCAAAATTTAGCCCAGAAATTGGTGCTGTAATTAGAGTTACTGATGGATTAGACAATCAAGGTATCGGCTTTATTATTGACTTACCCTAAATCTAATTATGTTATTGAGTTAACAGCATTTGCTATTTTTTCTAGATAGAATACGCCTTTTATACGTTAATATACTTACACCTAAAAGAGGCAATAATGTCCAAGGCATTAGTAATTATTGATCTCATTGAAGAGATAATTGGTAAAAATGGCTTATCTAATTCGAGTTACCAGCAAACTTGCTCACGTAAAATCGTTGAGAAAGCTAATCGAGCAGCACAATATGCAAGAAACCATCATATTCCAGTGATTTGGGTTAAGGTTGGCTTTTCAGACAATTATCACGATGTTCCTGCTGGCTCCCCTATGTTTCAGCAAGCTAAAAAACTTGGAGCCTTAAAACTAAGTGGCACTGGGTGTAATTGGGCCCATGACCTTGAGGTAGCATTTCGTGATCCGGTAATGATTAAAAAAGGGGTTTCTGCATTTGCAGGAAACCATTTCCATAAATGGCTTACCGATAATGATATTACCGAGTTATTTATTGGCGGAGTTAGTACCGTAAAAGCAATTCAAAGTACTGCACGACAAGCCCATGATTTAGGATATACTGTCACAGTACTCGAGGATTTATGTGCGGCCCCAACGCTAGAACTCCATCAGCAAAGTCTTCAGGCACTAGAAGGCATGGTAACGATTTCTTCAGTTACAGAATTTATGCAATTAAAATAACATTTATATTTCTCATGTGATTATTTCAATTTTTGCAAGTATATCTCCCGTAGCCGGATAGCTAGTTTCCCCGGCTTACCTTCCCCAATTAATTGGTTATTCGCCATAATAACTGGCCAAACTAATGTTGTTGCAGAAGTAATAAAGACTTCTTTTGCTTCTAACATTTCATCAATACTAAATGGCTTTTCAACAATGTCTATTCCTTGTTCCCGAGCAAGTTGTAAAATTGCTTGACGAGTAATGCCTGGTAATATTTCATTATTTAACCCTCGTGTTTGTATTTGGTTCTGATGGTTAATAATAAAACAATTACTGGAACTTCCCTCAGTGACATAGCCATTTTTAACAAATATAGCGTCGTCTGCACCTTGCTGTTTAGCGTATTCTTTTGCCATGGAAGCTGCTAATAAAGCAACTGTTTTAATATCACAACGCTGCCAACGAATATCATCTACAGTTACGACTTTTATTCCATATTTTGAATTCTCATTTTCAACAATCTTCGTCTTTTGTGCAAATAAGACTAATGTTGGCTTCGTTTGTTTATCAGGATATAAAAAACTGCGTTGTTTCGCATTGCCACGTGTCAATTGTAGATATACAAGCCCTTCTTCTATATTATTCTGCTGAACTAATTGAAGATGAATTTGTTTTAATTCTGCTAAATCGTAGGAAAATGATAACTGTAATTCAGCACAAGAACGCTGCAAACGAGCCATATGATGTTCAAAGTCAACTAACTTACCGTTAATTATTGCAGTCACTTCATACACAGCATCCGCAAATAAAAACCCACGGTCAAAAACAGATACTGACGCTTCTTCTTCAGGTAAAAACTGGCCGTTTACATAAGCAATCATGAGCTATATTCCTTTATCAATCAAATCATTACCTAATCTCTTATTAACCATACACCATATTACAAAAATTACCTTTCAATTCTTCACATTTTTTATCTCTATTTGCAGATTCAGGCCCTCTTGTAAGAACCGCGACTAACAAAAAAACAAGCTGTAGCACAGCGACTAAAATATAGTTTAAAATTTAAAATTATTTTTAATATTAACTTGACATTAACATGTGAATAGCTAGAATGCTCTCACGTGATCTGGATCACATTTTAATTTGGAGTTCTCGATGAACAGCATCAAAGAATTTATCAGCAGTGTGCAAGAAGTTGTTGAATTACTATCTAAACGTTTTATGTAAGCAAGTTAATTATCTTTTAGTTAATCAAACCTTTAGTTACCTCATCATTAGCGTTAATTGCATTTATTTTGCACAACGACCTTGAAATCAAGGTCGTTTTTTTTATTCAAAAACATTCTCAATAATTTCAGCGACAACAGCTGTACCTAACGCAACCAAGATAAGGTCTCGGCCACTCATTTTCCATTCATAACCGACATAAACAGGTAATTGTGCTAAAAACGCAGAGGGTAACGTTTTTTTTGCAATACCTGGAGGAAGTGGTTTTCCCCTGCTAATTTGTTTTGCAATACCTGGAGGCAAGCCACGATATCCTGTCAATCCATATTCAATGGCCAAAGGCCTTACATTGCCAAAGCTCACATTAAAACTAACATTTGCTTCCCGATGCTTATCGTAATACTTACTTGATTTGACATGCTTTGCCTCTTGATTATTATTTCCTTTATTTGAGTTATCTTTGTTCTGTTTCCCTTTGTTTCCATGAACTTGTTGATGTCCTTTGCCATTTCCTTGGCCTTGATTACCATTGGGGGATGAATTGGCGAGTAATGGGGTAAAAGCAATAATGGGCAATAAGATGTACTGCAAAAGAACAGAACAAATCGGCCTTTTAAATCGGTTCATAATAAATTCCTGCAAAGTTAATATAACATTAGGACATTTTGTAGAACATTATGCTTAGTTATAAAGACTCACAATCAGAAAATACTTATCACACGTAATGTTATGTAAATGTTACTTAATCACTCAAATTAGTGAGCGCGCTCCTTTATAATAGCTCTTATTGCCATTAATATTATTTTCATATATTAGACAATACTTAGAACTAGTAATAAGAATTAAGACGGAGTTTAATGTTGCTCCCCATGAATTTTCGTTGTAAATATGATAAGGTCATTCAGCCTATGATATTTTTATAAACAATTGTTCCTAACACTCTAAAGAAGGAGAAACCATGCAGCAGCAACTGCTAGACTGGGTACGTCAATTCAACCAAGATTACGCTGACCTTGCCTCTTTACTTATGGTGCTCGGTTTAATCCTTATCGTCGCCTGCGTATTACACTTAATTCTACATAAAATATTCCTTCCACAACTCGAAAAACGTGGGCAAAAAAGTGCAGGAACTTGGGTGCATTTAATCACTCAACATAATCTTTTTAATCGCTTCGCATTCGTGATCCAAGGTGTTGTAGTCAATATCCAAGCAACGCTATGGTTACATTCAGGCTCGACTGCCCAAGCCGTTTTAAAGGTTGGCTCACAGGCATGGTGCCTATTATTTGGCTTACTCACCCTTTATTCCGTTCTTGATATTATACTTGGTGTACTTCAACGTGCGGCCAAAACCGCGCATTTACCTCTTAGAGGAATATTTCAAAGTCTTAAACTGATTGCCACAATTCTAATTGGCATCATGATTATTGCACTATTAATAGGTAAATCGCCTCTGATTATTCTCAGCGGTCTTGGTGCAATGACAGCGGTCATGATGCTAGTGTTCAAAGACCCTATTATGGGGTTAGTTGCTGGGATACAACTTTCAGCCAACAACATGGTTAACATTGGCGATTGGTTAGAAATGCCTAAATACGGTGCTGATGGCGCTGTGGTTGATATTGGTTTAACTACGGTAAAAGTGCGTAACTGGGACAACACCGTTACGACCATTCCGACTTATGCGCTTATTTCTGATTCATTCAAAAACTGGAAAGGAATGACAGAATCAGGTGGACGCAGAATAAAGCGTAGTGTCCGCTTAGATGCCAGCAGTGTGCATTTTTTAACTTCTGAAGAAATCGCACAATGTATTAAGGCAAATTTACTTGAGCCCTACATCGAACAGAAAATATCTGAGATCCAAGTCTTTAATTCTAGCCTACCGGATGACAAAGCAGTTCCTTTGAATCAGCGTCGTTTGACAAATATAGGGACCTTCCGAGCTTATATTGAAGCTTATTTAAAATCACACCCTAATATTCACAAAAATATGACGATTATGGTCAGACAGCTAGAATCTGACTCAAATGGTATTCCAATCGAAATATATGCATTTACGAATACAACCGTATGGGTGGAGTATGAAAGAATACAATCTGACATTTTTGACCATATCTTTTCCATCCTTCCGCAATTTAATCTGATGGTACATCAATCACCTACCGGAAATGATGTTAGAATGATAGGCCATTTCCCAGAAAAATAACTAATACTAAGTGATTAGTTAAATTTCCTTATCCATCTACATCTAAAGTAGTATCGAAAGAGGGAGATATCCCTCTTTACGCTTACTTTTCCACCCAGCGTTATATAAAGAATAACATTTCGATAGTTAACAAAAACAAAACTGATCGATGCTCTAACAAACAAAAAACCCTTATAAATTAAATAAATACATTTCCTTTATCGTGGATAACATTGATGTAAGTCATGTAACTCTACAGGATCTTTTTTTAACATATAAAACAAGATAGTAATGTTGTTATTTACATATAGGCAATGTCAATGCATAAAAATAAAATAAATACTCAATTTGGAAAACTGAGCAGGAGGGAGTTTATACAAACCTCTGCAACCGTTGCGGGTGTCGCTGCTGTTGCTGGCTCAATCACTCTACCTTTTGCTGTACAAGCAAAAACACCAGCAATCATGCCTGACGAAGTCAGCGAAAAAATTAGCTATAGCGCATGCTTAGTAAACTGTGGTAGCCGCTGCCCATTGAAAGTTCATGTGAAAGATGGTGTTATCAGCCGTATTTCCAATGAAACGATGTATGACGACTCAACGTTAGGCGAACACCAAATTCGTCCATGTTTACGTGGCCGTTCAGTGCGTTGGAAAACCTACAATCCAGACCGTTTAAAATACCCAATGGTTCGTGTTGGTAAACGTGGTGAAGGTAAGTTTAAAAAGATTTCATGGGATGAAGCAACAACCATTATCGCTGAAAAATTAAAGTATACGATTGATAAATATGGAAGTGATGCCATTTATTATCAGTATGGCTCTGGGTCAACGGGTGCTAACTTACACGGCCGTGCAGCTTGTAAACGTTTATTAAGCTTAACTGGTGGTTTCTTGGGTGACTATGGTACATATTCATATGCTCAATTAATGGAAATCACACCTTATGTCTATGGTAGTGTAGAAGAATCCTATTTATCTGAAATCCAAAACTCTGACTTAGTTGTCATGTTTGGCCACAACCTTGCAGAAACGCGCATGTCTGGCGGCGGTCAATTCTACGAGACCCTCAATGCGTTAGATAAAAGCAAGGCAAAAGTGATTATCATTGACCCGCGTCGCACTGATAGCGTCACAACGCTTGGCGCTGAATGGATACCAATTTACCCCGGTACTGACGCTGCATTAGTTGCTGCTCTCGGTTATGTCATGATCGAAGAAGGCCTGACTGACGAAGAATTCCTGAACAACTATTGTGTTGGTTGGGATGAGTCTACCTTACCTGCTTCTGCACCACGCAATGCATCATATAAAGATTATATTTTAGGTAATGGGCCTGATGGCATCGCAAAAACCCCAGAGTGGGCGAGTAAATTAACGGGGATCTCCGTCGCACGCATTAAGCAACTTGCACGTGAAATTGGTAATGCCAATAGAGCATGGATCTCACAAGGCTGGGGCTTGCAACGTACCGAAAATGGTGAGCAAGCTTGTCGTTCAATCATGATGCTACCGTTAATGTCTGGGAACATTGGTCGTGCAGGAACGAACACCGGCCTGTGGGGTAATAGCTATGCTTATCCTGTTGCGGGATTTGCTTTACCTAACCCAGTCAAAGCCCTGATCCCAACTTATATGTGGTCAGAAGCTATTGTTCGTGGGAAAGAATTAACCGCAGAGAACGGTGGTATTAAAGGTGTCGATAAACTCAATAACGACATCAAATTTATGTGGTGTTACTCCAGTAATGTCATTGGTAACCAACATGGTGATTTAAACAAAACCCATGAAATACTTGCTGATGAGTCAAAATGTGAGTTCATTTTGGTGTGGGATAACCATGATACTCCATCCGCAAAATATGCAGATTTATTGTTACCGGATGTCACTACCGTTGAAACCAATGATTTAATCAATAACTCCTATGCAAGTGGTGCATACCACTATTTAGTTCGCCTACAAAATGCCATTGAGCCACTGTGGGAAAACCGCCCTAACTATGATGTATTAGCAGAAGTTGCTGAGAAAATGGGGGTAAAAGAACAATTCACAGAAGGCCGTACCTACGCCGAATGGATTGAGTTCTGTTATAACAAAACACGTGAAAAAATGCCTCATTTACCTGAATTCAGCGAAACTGACGGTGCGGGTATTATCGACCGTAAGTTCTTGAACAGTTCAGAAAATATTGCATTGAAGAAATTCCGTGATGACCCAATCAATAACCCATTGAAAACGCCGTCAGGTAAAGTGGAAATCTATTCGGAACAACTGGCTGAGCGTGTTAAAAATTGGGAGTTACCAGAAGGCCAACGTATCCCTGCTCTTCCTGAATATTGCGTCAATAAAGAAGGCGTTGAAGCCCAAGCAAGCCAACAGAAGCATCCGCTATTAATGACGGGCTTTCATGATAAAGGCCATGTGCATTCATCTTATTACAATGTTGCCATGCTCCGTGAAGCCATTCCGCATCAATTTTGGCTCAACCCAATTGATGCCCAGCAACGCGGCTTGAACAATGGTGACATGGCTGAAATATTTAATGATCGTGGCCGTATTCAAATTAAAGTGAAAGTGACAGAGCGTGTATTACCTGGTGTTATCGCTGTTCCACAAGGTGCATGGCGTACTCTCAATGAAGATGGGCTGGATATTGGTGGTTGTATCAACACACTGACCTCTCATGTTCCTTCGCCATTGGCTAAAGGTACCCCACAACATACTAACCTTGTTGAAGTTAAACGCGCTTAAGGAGTTAAATGATGAAACAATATGGCTTTTACTTTGACTCCACAAAATGCACTGGCTGTAAAACGTGTCAAGTCAGTTGTAAGGATGAAAAAGATTTAGATTTAGGTCCAAAATTCCGTCGTGTCTACGAGTTTGGTGGCGGAAGTTGGCAGAAGCAAGATGGTATTTGGCAGCAAAACGTCTTTAATTACTATCTTTCGATTTCATGTAACCATTGCTCAAACCCGACTTGTGTCGCAGGTTGCCCAACCGGTGCAATGCACAAACGTGAAGAGGATGGTTTAGTCGTAGTTGACCAATCTATTTGTGTGGGTTGCCGTTACTGTGAACTACGTTGCCCATATGGCGCACCACAGTTTGATGAGAAGAAAAAACTCATGACTAAATGTGACGGCTGTTATGAACGCGTCGCAAAAGGAATGAAACCAGTTTGTGTTGAATCTTGCCCGCAGCGTGCTTTAGATTTTGATGATATTAATGTTCTTCGTGAGTTACACGGGACAGAGTGTGGTATTGCGCCAATGCCAGACCCAAGCCTGACAAACCCAAATATTGTCATCAAACCACATAAAGATGCGAAGCCATTTGGCGATAAAAGTGGCGAATTAAAAAACCCTGCGGAGGTGTAAGATGCATGAATTACCACTCGTTTTTTTCACCGTCTTAGGACAGTCAGCTGCTGGGCTTTTTTTACTCGCTTATATCAGCCGTAAAATGGGGTCTATTGACGATAAACAGCTAAAAACTGCCAATATCGTTGCCTTTATTATTATGATAATTGGTTTGGGTATCGGTGGGTTACACGTTGGTCAACCACTACGCTTCTTCAATATGCTACTGGGTGTAGGCCGTTCGCCAATGAGTAATGAAGCGTTCTTAAGTGGCGTATTTGTTGGATGCGCTGCGGCAACGTTATTTTTCACTCTATTTTTCAAGCATACGTTATTGCGTGAACTGGCAAATATTGCCGCAGTAGTGTCAGGGCTTGCATTTGTTTGGTCAATACCTCAAGTGTACAACATCGCCACTATTGCTAACTGGGATACCGGTTATACCACACTGCAAATGTGGATGACGATGTTAGTCGGTGGCGGTGCGCTCGCGATTGCAATTGGTGCGCGTGGCTTAGGTATTGCTTCGTTCTTAATTGGTACTTTCGCTATTTTTGCAAGCCGTGCTGGTTACCAAGCGTTTTTAGCCGAAACCGGCCCCGCTCTTAGCGGTGAGCAAACAGGCTTCTGGGGCTTCCAAGTTGTCGTCTTAGCCATTGCTTTAGCTGCATTTGTTGGTATGACGTTAAAGCAACGCGTACCAAGAGCAACATTAGCAACGTGTGCGGCAGCTGTTTTATTAGCTGAACTTGCAGGCCGTATCGCATTCTATAACTTGTGGCAGATAACCATGTAAGGCATTGTTCTTACTATGTTATAATTTATTATTAAAGAACCCCGTTTGGGGTTCTTTGTTTAGTAATCCCACATCATCCTGCATCGATACAGTGACAGGAAATCAGATAATGATGTCATGCTTTAACGCGAAATAAGACGGATAAAATAATATGATTGATACGACAATGATCCGCATCCTTGGTGCGTTTTTCTACTACCCTCCGCAATCGGACACGTTACGAAACGTCTACCCTGTTTTGGGTGAAATCCCACAGTTACACTCATGGGAAAATCCAGAGCAAATTCAGGCGATTTGTACTTCGTTGTCACAAACACAACCTGATGATATCTCGTATGATTATTCTATCTTATTCGAAGGACAAGGTAGTATGCCAGCGCCTCCATGGGGGTCTGTATATCTGGAACATGACAATTCTGTTATGGGAGAATCAACAGCGGCTTATCGCCATTTTTTGCAAACCAAAGGGTTAGTGACTGACACCGGACTTCGTGAGCCTGAAGACCAATTTGGCTTAATGATGATGGCTGTTTCTGCTTTAGCGGAACAAGAGGACGACAGCGCCATTATAACGCTATTTGAACAACATTTATTACCTTGGGCATATCGTTATTTAGAACTGGTGCAGGAAAGTAAAACTGAGACAGCCTTTTACCCTAACCTTGCGCAGATCACTGAAATTTACCTCAAATCACTACAGTTAGAATTAGCATTATCGCCAATCCATGCTGAGTTATTTCGTTAAATGAAAAGCGAAACCAAATGAGCTTATTAAGTAAGATATGGGCTCATTTGGTTTTAACCTAAAAAGAAGAATTTGGCTCTTGTAAAAATGCAATTTCTTCTTGTGTAGATGGCCGACCTAAAATTTCATTACGGTGCGGATAGCGACCAAATTTGTCAATAATCGCTTTATGTCGCATTTCATAATCTAATGTGCTGTCATCACCCAGCATGCGAAAGAGTTCAACGGCCTGTAAATGAATAAAACTGGATTCAGAATGCATAAATGGCATTAAAACAAACTTGCGCTGTGATAACGTCAGGAGGTTATAATCATGTTGCTTAATCGCCTCTTGCGCTAGTGCTAAAGCCATCCCATCTTGAGCAAAAGACTTTGGCGTATCACGCCATAGGTTACGTGAAAACTGGTCTAGAACAATAATTTCCGCTAAACGGCCTCGAATAGATGCCCGCCAATACGCTAATTCACCCTTAGCTGCGCGTTCACAAACATGAGCAAATCGTTGTGCTATCGTCAAATCAAATTTAGCATTTTTTTCAAACCATTGTTTTGGTGTCGATTCCTCAAACCAAAATGAAAGTACTTCTTCCATGGAAGTCATGATTTATTCCTATCAGTTTTCTTATTAGAGGTTGTCATAATCCTAGTTAAAAATAGTCTTAATTGACAGGCTTGAGCTCTAACATCGGTTATTTGTAGATAATTATTTTATTTTTTTGCGATCTGACACCAAAAAACACTCGATATCGACAGGGTTATTTTAATAATATACAGCGTTATTTATTATTAAATCATTTAATTTCTACTTATAATAATTCGCAACTTTTTAATTCAAAAAGATTTGCTTTTTAGTGTGAATAAGAGAATTCATTATGTCTAAATACATACATTTGGTTAACTCAATGTTAGAATTTAACTTATAATGTGTGTGAATTAGAGAGCTACTTACAGTCATCACTTTTCAGCGGTTCATATTGGTTCTTATTAAGGAAGGCAATGTAAATGGCAGGACATATGGTACTCATTGGGTGGGCATTATGGGTGAGTCCTTGTGGCTCAGATTCATGTGATGCGTTACCTGTGACTGAAACTATTTTCACACAAGAACAATGTATTAGCCGAAAAGACTACCTAGAATCAAAACGGCCAAATCTCTATTTTCTATGTGGTGAAGTCTACCGCGATAGCAATGAAATGACCGCTGAAGAAAAACATGCCATTCCTGCGCCTCATCTTCCTCTAAGAACATTGCCTGAACGACTTTCTCGTTAGTTTGAGCTAATTCCTTTAGCTCAAACTTAAGCCAACCAAACTAAACAATTTCAGCTATTGGGCTCTCTGCTTCAACAAAATCCCCTTTAATCGCACAGTGTTTCAACGTTCCTGCTCGGTGTGCAACAATTTGAACTTCCATTTTCATCGCCTCCATGACACCGATTATATCCCCTTCAGAAACATTATTTCCGTGAGGGATCAGCCAGTTAAATAATAGCCCAGAGATAGGTGCATTGACCGCATCTGGGTTATGAATTATTTGAGGAGCTGAATGGGTTGCAGCTGAACTATTGACTGAAAAGCCAGAAAACAGTTGTGTAGGTAAACCCAATTCGCAACGCTTTCCATCGATTTCAATAAAAGTGCGTGTCATTTCAGCAGGCGATAGTGGAATTTGCCGTTTTGCAGGTGGAATTTCCACATTAAATTCGGTCTCTATCCAACGCGTATGTACGCTAAAATTATCACAAAAATCAGCTTGTTCCATTACCGCTCGGTGGAATGGTAATACGGATGCAACGCCTTCAATATTAAATTCAGCCAAAGCACGACGTGCACGCAAAATGGCTTGCTCTCGTGTACTACCCACGACAATTAATTTCGCCATTAACGAATCAAAGGTACCCGGTATTGTTGTTCCCGCTGTTACACCACTATCGACACGAACCCCCGGCCCCGTTGGTGCATCAAAAACCGTAATAGTGCCAGGTGTCGGTAAAAAACCGTTTCCAGCATCTTCTGCATTAATACGAAATTCAAATGCATGCCCCCGAGGAGTCGGCATCTCATTAATACTTAAAGGTAAACCTTCTGCAATTCGCAATTGCTCAATCACTAAGTCAATACCTGCGGTTTCCTCTGTGACTGGGTGCTCAACTTGTAAGCGCGTATTCACTTCTAGAAATGACAACGTGCCATCTTGGCTTAGCAAAAACTCAACGGTTCCGGCTCCCACATAGCCCGCTTTGCGGCAAATATCCGTTGAAGCTTGAATGATTTGCTGCTGTTGACTCTGAGATAAAAAAGGGGCTGGCGACTCTTCAACCAGTTTTTGATTACGCCGTTGTAGTGAGCAGTCACGAGTCCCCACCACCAGCACGTTACCATGCGTATCCGCAATAACTTGGGCTTCAATGTGCCGAGGGTTATGTAAAAATTGTTCAATAAAACATTCACCCCGGCCAAATGCAGCGGTCGCTTCGCGTACTGCTGAGTGATAAAGTTCTTCAACTTCATGGAGTTGCCAAGCTACTTTTAGCCCTCGGCCACCACCACCAAATGCCGCTTTAATAGCAATAGGTAAGCCGTGTTGATGAGCAAATTCAAGGACTTCCTGTGCACTATTCACAGGATCTTTTGTGCCAACCACTAGCGGTGCACCGACTTGCATTGCAATATGGCGAGCTTGAACCTTATCCCCTAGTATATCAATGCTATTTGCGCTCGGCCCAATCCAGATTAACCCTGCGGCTTCAACTGCACGCGCAAACTCAGCCCGTTCAGATAAAAAACCATACCCTGGATGCACCATGGTTGAACCTGACTGCTGAGCGATACTAATCAACTTTTCAATATTTAAATAACTTTCTGCTGGCGAGTTTCCCCCAAGCCCGTAGGCTTCATCAGCCATTGTGACGTGGAGAGCGTCAATATCGCTGTCCGCATAAACCGCAACAGACTGGAAACCATAATCACGACATGCACGGATAATACGAACTGCAATTTCGCCTCGATTAGCAATCAATACTTTATGTTTTTTGTTGTTATTCATTTTCATAAGCACAATGGCTCCCTTGTAGTACTTTAAATTCACCGAGTGGATTAAAACGTATTTTGGCATTCACAGGAATTTGCCCTGCTAAATCCAAATGATATTCACATACCGCGCCAATAACGGGATAGCCGCCTGTTAAAGGGTGATCATTGAGAAACAAAACCGGCTGGCCATTTGCGGGGACTTGAATAGCGCCAATGCAAGTTCCTTCGCTCGGTAGCTCCTGTAATTGTTCGCGCTCTAACGGTTTTTCACTAAATAGCCGCAAACCTATTCGGTTTGATGACGCTGTTACTTGCCATAATTGGCTCGTTAGTTGCTCAACAGCTTGTTTTGTAAACCAATCCGCTCGGGGTCCTAATACAACATCCAAAACCACCACATCGTTTTCTGTTGGGTAATCAAAAGCAGGCGCCTCATATAATGAAACGGCTAATGGAGATGAATTGCTGTTAACCGTGAGTGTTTGGCCCGCCGTGATTGGGGCTGGACCAACTTGCGCTAATGTATCAAACGAGCAGCTCGATAAAATAGGCTCTATATTGAAACCACCTCGGACAGCGAAATAACTACGAACTCCTTTGCTCGGGCGGCTCAGTTTGATGGTGTCGCCCTTTGCTAAATGAATCGGTTGATAAGTGTCAACTTGATATTGCTGGTCTTCTGCTGTGATAACGTCAATAGTACAAGGCGCTCCAGTCACTGCAACAATGAGGTCTTTGTGAACTTGAGCCTTAAACCCACCTTGCGTTATCTCTAAAACGGCAGAATCTGATTTATTCCCCACAATACGGTTTGCACTACGTAATGCCGATTTATCCATACCGCCTGATTCAGAGATCCCCAATGCCGATTGGCCTATACGCCCTAAATCTTGAAATAAAACCTGTAACCCCGTCGCTAAAACTGTTAAATCAGCACTGACATTCTTAGCATTTTTTTCAATACTTACTTTCGCTGGCATGCTATAGCTAATTTGGCTTTTCGCGGCATCGACAAAGTTGACCCGCATGCCTGCTTGAACGAGTGCAGGTTCAGGTCGATTGATATCCCACATTAATAGTTCAGTCACACCAATTAGCTGCCATCCCCCTGGGCTAGCTTGTGGGTAAACGCTGCTAAACTCTCCAGCTAAGGCAACCGACCCCGCAGGGATGCGTACTCTTGGCGATTGACGTCTTGGGACGTTCAGCTTAGCTTCTTTCGAAACCATGTAACCAAAACCTGGGGCAAAACCGCTAAATGCAACCTGAAATTCATTTTCTGTATGACGACGTATTACTTCCGCAGTGGATATCCCTAAATGCGCTGCAACATCGGGTAAATCCTCGCCATTGTAGTGAACAGGGATAGTAACCAATTTACTAGCCTTGCCGACGACCGCCGACACATCTCTAAGTGATATCTTTTCAACCAAATCATTCACATTTGTCTTGATCGGGTTATAGTGAATTAAAATTGTCCTCGCTGCTGGCGTTATTTCGTCAATCCCATAAATTGGCATTTCTGTTAAGGAATCAGTCAATGCCATTGTTTGTTCAAGACTTTCCAACTCCACCATAAAGGCACTTAAATTGACGGGTAAAAATCTCAATTGGCACCTCTATATGTGATATGCGGCATCAGGTACATCTGTAATAAACATGTAACCGGGTGCATGGCTTAATGCGAATGGAACCCCTGATTTCATTACTGCAGCTTGAGGTGTGACACCACAAGCCCAAAAAACGGGAATTTCGCCCTCTTCAATGCGAACCGCATCACCGAAGTCAGGTTGCATAATATCCGTAATACCTAATTGTTCTGGTGCGCCAATATGAACAGGTGTGCCATGCACGGCAGGGAACCTACCCGTGATACTCACTGCATCAGCCACGCGATTTGCAGGTATTGGTCGCATTGAAACTACTAATTCGCCTTGTAAACGCCCTGCTGGGCGACAAAGGCGATTGGTCTTATACATCGGAACATTCGATTTATCCGTGATATGCCGTATATCAATACCGGCTTCAATCATTGGCGTTTCGAATGTAAAACTGCAACCAATTAAAAAAGTGACTAAATCAGGATGTTGTTGATAGATTGCTGTCGCATCCGTAATTTCATCAATTAATTGTCCTTTTTCCCACACACGGTAACGTGGGATATCCGTGCGTAAATCGGCACCTTCAGCTAGGACAGTTTGCCAGCTCCCTGCTTCACATACGTCTAAAACAGGGCAGCTCTTTGGGTTACGCTGAGCATATAATAAGAAGTCAAATGCCCAGTCACGTGGCAACGCAATCATGTTGGCTTGAGTCATACCCGGGGCAAGGCCTGCTGTTGGTTTGTCATATCCTTCGCGGATAGCTTGCCGTGCAAGACGAGCAGCTTCGATGGCCTGCAGTGATGCTTTCATTAGCTGTGTCATTCACGGCCTCCTTTGTGGGAAAAACCATAAATTTCAATACCTTGTTTTTCTAATACGGCTCGCACCTGTTTCGCCATTTCAAGGGCGCCAGGGCTATCCCCATGAACACAAATCGACCCAGCGTCAACAGGTGTAAATTTTCCATCAATCGACATCACACCGCCTTCCATGACCAACTGCAACATACGGTCTGCAACTATCTGTGGGTCATGTAATACTGAACCGGCTAATTTTCGGGACACTAATGTGCCATCGCTGTTATAAGCTCTATCAGCAAAAGCTTCTGCGACCACATTTAAGCCACATTCTCTAGCCCACCCAATTAATGGTGACCCTGCTAACGCCACTAATATCAATCGCTTATCAATCGCTAATATCGCATCAATCACAGCCATTGCTTGGCGTTTATCATGAGCAATCGTGTTATACAATGCGCCATGAGGTTTAACATATAAAACTTGTGTCCCTGCTGCGGTTGCTAGCCCTTGTAATGCACCAATTTGGTAAATCACGTCTGCGGTTAATTCATTCGATGCAATATCCATATTACGTCGACCAAAACCCACTAAATCGGGATATCCCACATGAGCACCAACAGCAACCCCATTTTCTTTTGCGGCTTTAAGGGTTTTTAATATCCCTTCTGGTGAACCCGCATGGAAACCACAAGCAATATTCGCACTGCTAACAACAGGCAGAATGTCGGTATCATTGCCCATTTCCCATTGTCCAAAACTTTCCCCAAGGTCACTGTTTAAATCAATCTGCTTTTTCATGATCACTCCTTGAGTTATTTCAGATAATTAAAAATTGTACCGACAGACATTGCCCCCATATACCAAGTGAGTGCACAGGTCACGACACCAGACCATAATAGCCAACGCGGATAATGATAGCCCGACATTAAATCTGAGCGTTTCCAACCGATATAAACAAATAAAGTTAAACCAATAGGTAAAATTAGCCCATTGAAACCACCAGCAAAAACCAATAATGCCGCAGGGGCTGTTCCCATGAATAAATAGACAACCAGAGAAACTGCGATAAATATGATAGTTGCGACATTACGTTGCCTTTCTGTGATAGAAGACTTAAATGCCGTTAAGAAGCTCATTGAGGTATAAGCCGCACCAATTACACTGGTGAGTGCCGCAGCCCATAGAATTAAACCAAAGATACGTAAACCAAAGTTACCTGCGGCAGCCTGAAATGCTTGAGATGCTGGGTTGGCCGCATGACCAGAAATATCAATAGTCACACCACTTGCGACTACACCTAAGATAGCCAAAAACAAAATATAACGCATCAGCCCAACAACTAGGATACCTTTTGTGGCTGCGCTAGAGACAACTTTAATGTTTTCAATACCAACAGCGCCTTTATCCAATAAACGGTGAGCACCTGCATAACAGATATATCCCCCGACAGTGCCCCCAACAATGGTGGTTATCATGGCAAAATCAACTGTGTCAGGTAATACGCTTTGACGTAATGCTTCCCCAACAGGTGGGTTTGATGCGATAGCGACAAATAAAGTTAAGCCGATCATCACTACGCCTAATCCAATAATCAACCGGTCAATAAACGTACTGGCCTTACGGGAGGAAAATATATAAATTGCTAATAATGCGCTAATCAAGCCCCCCCATTTGGGGTCTAAGCCGACTAAGGCATTGAGCCCTAACCCTGCGCCTGCAATATTACCAATATTAAAAATTAGTCCGCCGAAAATAACTAATACCGCTAATAAATAACCACTCCCAGGAATTGTGGCATTCGCAATTTCTGATGAGTGCATTTTAGTCAGGGTAACAACTCGCCATATGTTTTGCTGAACAATGAAGTCAATCACAATAGACGCTAAAATTCCGAAGGCAAAAGCAGCCCCTAATGTCACGGTAAAAGTCGCAGTTTGTGTGATAAACCCAGGCCCAATGGCTGAAGTTGCCATTAGAAAAATTGCGCTTATCAGTGATGAACGACGACTTTTCACATATTCAGCAGTAGTTGGTGCACTTTCATGAGCTGCCATATGCATACTCCTCTAATAGTTATTGTTTTAATTATTGATGTGGTTGTTGATCTAGTTGTTGATGTCACAGTCACTAAGGCAATTATCGTGCCATTGTTCTACTTGTTAGCCGTATTGTTAATTCATTTTTAATAAATTGTTGAACAATTAGTATTGAATGATGAATAAACAATCAATAAAAATCGTAATTGTTCGTTTAAAAATCAAGACGAGATCACTTTTTTAACAATTTTGACTCACAAGCCATATCACTTACCAAGCAAATCGCACCAAATTGGTGCAATAAATTCTAATTTCACTATTCTTGTGCAAATACAGGGGGAATGTGGTAAAGAGAAATGAAACTTGCTGCTATAATTTGAATATGTGAATATAACGGCTCATTGCCTCTGAGACTAAAATTATCCTTTATTATGAAAAAACAACCTGTTGCCCAAACTTTATCTGTTTCTATTGCAGAAGTTATACGTCATAAGATAACAATTGGGGAGATCACACCAGGTCAACGCTTATCTGAAGCGGCATTAAGTGAAGAACTCGATATTTCTCGAAATACATTACGGGAAGTATTTCGTGTACTCACGCAGGAAGGTTTATTAACTTATGCTCCAAATAAGGGCGTATTTGTCTCAGTACCAGATATGGCTGCCATTATCGATATTTATCAAGTTCGCCGACTTATTGAGTGCGATGCACTAACTCATGCATATGCCATGCATCCATCAGTTCAAAAAATGAAAGATGCAGTTCAAGAAGCTAGAGAACATGAAAAGACAGAGAACTGGGTGGGTGTAGGCACTGCAAATATGAAATTTCACACTGCCATTGTCGAACTATCTGACAGCGAACGCCTAATTAAATTATACCGTAATGTGTCTGCTGAGTTACGACTGGCCTTTGGTCACCTCAATGACCCTAAAATTTTATATGCCCCCTATATTGATAAAAACCATTCTATTCTTAATTTATTAGATTCAGGCAAAAATATAGATGCAGCCAATATGTTACGTGGTTACTTAGATCTCTCTGAACGCACACTGCTCGCAGCATTTAAACGGAAACAATCTGCCGTTTGAGTTGCTTGACGTTTTCTTTTTCATTATTTAACTCACCCACTTCTAACTAATTTCATTATATAAATTTGAGTGAGAAGCCATTTATAGAAATCCTTTAATATTTCAATATCATCCATTCATCTAGCTATATCTAAGTTAAACTTTAATTAACTAATTAAATCTAACAATTTAAATATAAAATCACATTCAGTCGTATATTCGATAAAAATAAAGAGTTGCAGTCTATTTTTCGCTCAATCTAGTTTTGTTTGCAAAAAACAAACAGTGCAAAAACAATACCATTAACAATTTTGGAATATTTATCAGATTTACTTTTAGAAACACCTTGCAATTAAAAATCACTTATTCATTCACACTCCCACCATTTATTTTACATAAATAACCATAATTACCTTATTTATTAACAAAATAAACACATTTATATAGATCACTCATTGAAATTACTCAAATTAATCGAGTTATTAGTTGTAGTTTTACCGAATATTCGATATAAAATTTATGATAATAAAAACACATACATAAAAATTATTAATATAAATGAGATTTAATTATGACATTAAACCAAGTGACTAAAAAAAAACCGTTTAAATTTGGCCTAGGATGGCAAATATTACTTGCTCTTATTTTAGGTGTTATTGCTGGAGCGCTTTTACATGATAATTCAGAGTACAAAGATTGGTTGATTTTAAATATTCTTTCCCCGGCGGGTAAAATATTTATTCAGTTAATCAAAATGATTGTTGTTCCTATCGTTATATCAACGTTAATTGTTGGGATCGCAGGGGTTGGTAATACCAAACAACTCGGTTCTCTTGGTTTCAAAACTATCCTTTATTTTGAAATTATTACTACAATTGCCATTATCGTCGGTATTTCTTTTGCCAATATATTCCAACCAGGTGTTGGTATCGACATGTCGCAATTAACACAAGTCGATATTTCACAATATGAAAAAACCACTCAAGAAGTTGAAAGCCACCCTTCAGGGATCATTAATACGATCCTAACTTTAGTGCCAAGTAATATTTTTGCTGCTATGGCAAGTGGTGACATGCTGCCAGTCATCTTTTTTGCTGTGTTATTTGGTTTGGGGCTTTCTTCTTTACCTTCTGAGAAAAAACAGCCTCTACTCAATGTATTACAGACTTTCTCTGAAACCATGTTCCGTGTAACGAACATGATTATGATGTATGCTCCAATCGGGGTTTTCGCATTAATATCTGTTACCGTCGCTAACTTTGGTTTCTCATCCTTAGTGCCTCTGTTGAAACTTGTTATACTCGTCCATTGTGCAATTCTATTTTTTGCAGTAGTAGTATTAGGATTAGTCGCCCGTTATTGCCGAATAAATATTTTTACTTTAATGAAAATATTGAAAGATGAGTTATTACTCGCTTATTCAACAGCCAGTTCTGAAACCGTACTTCCTCGTATTATGGATAAAATGGAGAAATATGGAGCGCCTAAATCAGTAACAAGCTTTGTTATTCCAATAGGTTATTCATTTAACTTAGATGGCTCAACATTATACCAAAGTATTGCCGCTATTTTTATTGCCCAACTCTATGGTATCGAGCTCTCTATTGGGCAAGAACTTATCCTAGTATTTACGCTCATGATCACGTCTAAAGGTATTGCGGGTGTCCCTGGCGTTTCATTTGTTGTTCTTCTTGCCACACTAGGAAGTGTAGGTATCCCACTAGAAGGGCTTGCATTCATCGCAGGTGTAGACCGTATTCTAGATATGGCACGTACCGCACTTAACGTTGTAGGTAACGCCCTAGCCGCTCTTGTTATTGCCAAATGGGAACATAACTATGACGATAAAAAAGCTCGTGAATATGAAAAAAGCTTTTAGTTTATTCTAACGTAACTCTATATTAGAATAGCCTTCCACTAACATCGTTATTGAAGGCTATTCTATTTTTACGTATTTTACTTAATAAATGACCAGATATTTTATTATTTATTAACCACTCATTAACTTAGTTAATTTTACTTATTAAGTGTAATTTATTTCACATTTTTTTAATTTTTTTAATGGAATTTGGTATTTTATAGTTAGTGTTACTACACTATATAAGACTGTTTAATTAGCCGTTTTTATTAGCCAAGCAGGAAACAATGAATCAAATAAGAAGATTTCTTTTGTTTTTAAAGGTGCTCCAACACCTAATGGTAATTTTTATATTTTCATTATCATATTTTATGCTACACAGCTGGTTATAACGAAAAGCCTTATACTAAAAACAACATAATTCTTTGATAAAACGAGATAAATATATGTTTATCTCGTTTTATATTATGAGTTAGAAAACACTATAAGATAAAAATGGTTATCAATAGAAAGCTTACAAGTTACTTTTCAACCCTCTATGGCATCTGACACTAAAGATAAAACTAGCGATAAAGTGACACTTCACCTTCAGGCCGGGTTTTAAACCGTCGATGAGCCCAAAGATACTGCTCAGGGGCTTTCATTATTTCGGCCTCTAAAACAGCGTTAATCATTGTTGCATCCTGTAATTCATCAGAGCTTGGATATCCTAGTATTTCTTTGCCCAATACTAAATCATAGTTAACCCCACTCTTATTTCTCAATAATGTTACTGTGAGCGTCGGTGATTTAGATAATTGAGCAAGTATTGATGTCCCCTTTGATGTAGAGCTATTTTTGACAGAAAAAAATGGCGCAAATATCGTGCCTTTTCTTCCAAAATCTTGGTCAGGTGCAAACCAGATGGACTTGCCACTTTTCAATTCTTGAACCATAAATTTTAAATTTTTACGATCAATCATTCCTTTGCCAGAACGGCACCGCCCCTTTGTCTGAATATATTCCATCGCTTTATTATTATGAGGTCGATACATCGCATTAACAGGGAAACAAAGGCCCATAATCCGACCACCTAGCTCAAGTGACATAAAATGGACTCCAACGATAATTACACCTTTATTTTTCCCAATAGCATCTAAATAATTAGACATTCCTTTTACTTGAAATAATTTTTTTACTTTTTTATCACTCCAGAACCAGGCGATCCCCGTTTCAAATAATGCGATGCCTAAAGATTTTAGGTTGTCATTTACCAGAGTATCTATTTCATTTTTGTTTTTATTCGGAAAACACAACTCTAAATTTCGCTTAATTATCGACACTCTTCTCTTAATAAAATACCGTGAATTACTGCCTAGAAAAGCACCAAGCCACATTTGCCATTTATAAGGTAATTGAACCAATAAAAATAAGATAAAAACCCCCACCCATGTTACTAAGTACTTCGGATGGACCAATTTCAGTGAAAATGGGTTTTTGGCGTACATTATATCTCCCAATACTTCGCCTTTGCAGAATGCACGCTATTTTAGACAATATTTAGTCTTTTAAATTCAACATGATTACTACAACAAGATGGGCTTTCGCCCACAACTATCTGAATACCCTTACAATGTATCTTCCATTTGAGTAGATAACAGTCGGATAACCTTTTCCAAGCAGTTAAGTAATATTTAATTTTCAGTGTAGCCAATGAATGAATAGCTCTGTAACTTTATTTACCTTTAATCAGAACTATATGCCAGTTAAGCTAAAAACGTAATCACCTAAACAGTTATGAATGGTCAAAATTATCACATATATGGCTTAATTAATCTCATTATTAATGTGTATTTTTGTCATTTTACGGATTATTTTGCTAGTTTTGTCAATTTAGTAGCTATGTTTATTAGCAGTCAATTCAAGTGACCGCCATAATCAACGATGGAAAGGAAAATTGAGTTAGGGATTAAGAAGTAGCCGTGAAGCTACTTTCTACTCATCAACCTACTATCCATTATTCGCCTGTCGTTGCTGTTCAATTTCCCATATTGCTTTCTTGCTATAAGAATCATTTCAAAATCAAAATGTCTATTGATGCACAATCACAATTTTTTGGTGTATATGAAAAGCCTTATTGCATTGATATCTGTAGCTGCAATGTGCATTGCAGGGTATTTGGTTTATATAGCAGTGCTATACATTAAAGTGCGGTTCTAACTGCTTTGATTTTTCGAATGACCTTCTTGTCAAGCTTGCTCTTTGCTATTGAGTTCATTGTGCCAGCCAATAGTTAAGGAAGGAAAGTAGCCTGGATCGCCCCTGAAAATGCAAAAGGAGAAAAAGCGATAGGTGTTGCCCTAAATAATACCACATGCATGGTATTGAAACTCCAAATAGGAAAACACCAGCGCTTTGTATTTGTTCATGCAGCAGCGAATCGCCTCACTGAACATGCCATGAAGGTCGACGAGCTAATTTCACACGATGACACCAATATGGCACAACCACTGCTTAAGGCATTGTCATTATGTACATAAATACAAAGAAAAAACCCGCTACATCTATTAAATGTAACGGGTTCTTATTTGGTGCCGGCTACCGGAGTCGAACTGGTGACCTACTGATTACAAGTCAGTTGCTCTACCAACTGAGCTAAGCCGGCTAATATGGCGGAGAGATAGAGATTCGAACTCTAGGATGGTTACCCATCGGCGGTTTTCAAGACCGCTGCCTTCGACCGCTCGGCCATCTCTCCATGGGGCGCGATTATGGAGGAATCCCACCAACTTGTCTACCCCTGAAAGTAAAAAAATTGATTTTTTTACTTCGTTTGGCTAATCTTCACTCAATTGTTCTCTATTTTCCAATAAAAATGGTAGTATCTGTGCAAAATCGGTGTCTATCCTTTCTCTAGGCGTATGATTTTTAACCTAATAATACTATTGCCGATGGGACGACTTGCTACAGTATGTACAAACAATCATTATTAAAACCAAACACGCTTTTTCGTATTTTCGCAGCATTTATTCTGTTGCTAATTGTGATGCTTTTTTTATCACTCTTTAATTACTATCAAGCATTGGTTCAAAGCCGTCAAACTAGCTTGAACAGCATGGCAAGTCGGTTAGCGTATCAAATCGAAGATTATCGTTATCAAGCGAGCCATATCTACAAAATTGCCAATGACAAATCTTCAGTGCCCCCCACCGATAACCTCGCAGTGACTGGGATCCGCCATGATATTTTTTGGCTAAGTAGTGCAAACCAATCCATTGATGCCATTGTATTTGGTAATAATAAGCAAAGTAATAATGCTTTAGCGTCTAAACTTGCAAATTATATGGAGATTGTGTGGGGAGCCCGTAATGAATATAACTCCATGTATTATCTCAATGGCTTAGACAATACCTTAGTCTTAGTGACCACCCATTCAATCCTTAAACCTGAGCTCCGTTTTAAAGAAAGTTATCTCACATTAACGGCTGAAGAAAAGCGTGCTGATATGTTGACTCAATCAACATTGTTAGACCGACGGGAAATAATTTCAAATATTCAAAAATACTCCCCCGATAACCTTTTTTACTATACTTATCGGCTAATGTTCAATTCGCCGGGGCAGTTAACTAGTGTCATATCCTTTGATATTTCTATTAATTCACTTATTCCACCAAGTTTAAATGGGAATTTTTTTACAATTAATGCACGCCCTTCAAGCACGGGCAGCAATGAATCTCATTCAACTTGGTCTGGAACCAACCTCATTTTCTCCCATCCTATTGATGGGACTGGATATCAGCTTTATTACCATGTTTCATTAAAAAGTATTATTTTTAATGTGGTTAGTTATAACTTATGGCTAATGACAGGCATGCTTATTATGATCTTATTCGCTTTACTGATCATGCTCTTTATTCGTAAGCGCCTTATTTCACCAAATACCAATATGTTGCAAGAGCTGAGTTTTAATGCCTCACTGACTAGCGATATTATCAGTCATATTTCATACGGTATTTTAGTTTATGACTTTAACACCAACAAAAAGATCCTGAGCAATGACATTGCTAACCAATTATTACCTTCTATGGACCTTGTTCACATTAAAGAAATGGCGATTGAAAACCATGATGTGATTCAAGTTTCTATCGAGAATATTGTATATGAAGTTATACTTGTCGATAACATGTCAAAATCTAACACTGCCCTCTTTATTATTATGGACAAAGATAAAGAGGCGTTGACCCAAAAACGCCAAGAATTAGCCAATCGCGAATACAAAAAAAATATTCACATGCGTAAAGTCGTATTTGAGAATATGTGCAGTGAAATATTACCTTCACTTATTAAAGTGGATAAGCAACTAACTAAATTATCCGAAACGGCTAATATAAATAACCGTGAGTTTATTTTAAAAATTGAAAGTCAGCTTTTCTATATCAATCGTTGGTTTAAAAATATTAGCTTATTAAATCAGCTAGAATCCCAAGCTGAACCTATAAAAACTGAGAATGTTTCTATCAGTAACCTGGTTAGCCAATTTTTGAAGCAAAATCTATCCCAGTGTAATAACAAAGGGTTAGCGCTTTATTTTCATAATAACGTTAATCCAGATTCGCTTATCGTGGCAAATCCTGATTATTTAAAGCAATTAATGCAACTAATTTGGGATTATTCTATTGCAACAACCTCTTTTGGAAAAATTTCATTCACGCTATCTTATAACCCCAGTAAAAATACAATCTTATTAAATATTAAAGACAGTGGAACTGGAGTAAGTAACCAAGAACTGAGTAATTTGCAAAGCCCCTTTACTGGGCAAATTTTGAACGCCTCTAACTTTACACGTTCAGGTATAACGTTTTATTTATGTAAGTTACTGGTAAAAAAAATGAATGGTGTTTTTTCTATTCGCTCAAGTGATGCAATCGGTACTCATTATGAAGTTACGCTTCCAGCAGCCAAAGAGATGCTTGCCAAAGAGTACCCTGCATTATTGGAGGATATTTGTATTCGTTTAAATATACATAATGCTGATATTTCACGGATTGTGAGGAGCACATTAACAAATTATGGCGCGGAATATTTGGATTTAAGTGAGAGCTCCCCTCATACCAACTGGGATCTCTTAATAACTGATAATAATGAGGAATGTTTTGAAAACATTGTTAAAGTAAATGGTTTCCTATCTGGAATCAATCAATTACAACCTCATTACATCGAAGCTAACTATAATTTTGCTGATGAATTAATTGATGCTATCTCATTACTGATCGAAAACGCAGACGATGAACATGGCCATTCTGATAATTTGATTTCACACCATGTTGATACTCAAGTGCTTTCACAGACCTCGAATGAATCAATAGAAAATGCAATTTTAAGTTATCAATTAGCGCTAGCAAATAGTGGATATCGAGATTTGTTCATCACAACAGTACCGATAGATATTAATAAACTGTATAATAGTGAAAGTGTTGAGGATTTGACCGAATTGAAAAACACTGCACATCGTTTAAAAGGAGTTTTTGCTATGCTCGAATTTACTTATCTTCATAAGCTTTGTGAAGATTTGGAGCGTTACATAGCAGATGAAAACGGATTGGAAATAAAAAATTGCATTAGCATGCTGGATAATTCAGTCAAAAAACTAATGCCAGAAGGTAACCAATAATATGAATAACCTAAATGTCATTGTTGCCGATGATCACCCTATCGTTCTTTTCGGCATCAGGAAATCACTTGAACAAATTGAATGGGTGAATATCGTAGGGGAATTTGAGGACTCAACTTCTTTGATTAATAACTTAGCGCGTTTAAATGCGGATGTGCTAGTTACTGATTTATCAATGCCAGGTGATAAATATGGTGATGGTATTACTTTAATCAAATACATCAAACGGCATTATCCTGACCTATCAATCATTGTTCTCACAATGAACAATAACCCGGCCATTCTTAGCGCAATTTTAGAGCTGGATATTGAAGGGATTGTGCTCAAACAAGGTGCACCTGCTGATTTACCTAAAGCGTTAGCGGCTTTACAAAAAGGTAAAAAATTCACACCCGAAAGCGTGAGCAAGCTGCTGGAAAAAGTCAATGCAAGCGGCTATGGCGACAAACGTTTATCACCAAAAGAAAGTGAAGTGCTACGTTTGTTTGCTGAAGGTTTTCTGGTCACTGAAATTGCGAAAAAACTTAACCGCAGTATAAAAACAATAAGTAGCCAGAAAAAATCAGCCATGCTGAAATTAGGCGTTGAAAATGATATAGCGCTACTGAATTACCTTTCTTCCGTCAGCATTGATAACTCGCCTTCAGAGTAATTTCATTTCGACTACAAAACTACACCAATAAAAACCCAACTATGGGTTTTTATTTTTGTATCTATTTTTTAGCTACACTTAACAATAGCGAGTCAAGGTCTCACGTAAAATTGCAATTGTTGTCGGTTTTGATAAACAATCATTCATCCCTGCATTAATACAACGTTGCTTTTCTTCTGCCATTGCATTAGCGGTTAATGCGATAATCGGTAAGTTGAACGCTAAACGTCGCAGTTCTTTGGCCAGCTGGTAACCATCCATATTTGGCATATTTACATCTGTTAAAATAATATCAACATGATGATTATCTAAATATTTCAATGCATCTAGCCCGTCTATCGCCGTGCCAGTAGTAAAGCCGATTGTCGCTAATTGCTCACTCAATAATACTCGGTTAATTGGATGATCATCAACAATCAATACATGACATTCACCTAACGAATGGTCAACGACTAATGGTTGATTTGCCATACTATTTTTTTGTGATTGTTCACTTGTTTTCATGATGGCTTTATCAATTAACATGGGTAATTTATCTAATTGATATGTATTATAAATCCATTGATTCTGTTTTACTTCATGAAGCTCGCCTGCATAACCACTTGATAGCTGAATATGATGTTCGTAGGCTATCTCCTCAACATGCTCATAATCGGTTATTAGCAAATCATATCTTTGTGTTTTATCTATTGTGCTATGGCTAACAACTGAAAATTGCTCATGACCTAACAGACGCAAAAGAAAATTCATTAAAAATTCATTTCGACACGAAATAGCAATGCGATAATGTGCACGATATTCTGGAATATTTTTCTTTGTATATTCTTGCCCATATAAAGGAATACGAATAGTAAATGAGCTACCAAGTCCAATCTGTGAAGTTACTTCAATATCACCATCCATGAGGTTAACCAGTTTTTCACAAATAGCTAAACCTAGGCCTGTTCCTTTATGACCCAAATTATTTTGCCCATAAACTTGAAAAAATGGATCAAATAACTGCATAACCACTGCCTGGGTCATTCCAATCCCTGAATCACGGATTTCTATCTTTAAATAGTTTTCATCTTTCCAAACATAAAGCAACACAAAACCTGATTCCGTAAACTTAATACTATTATTTACAATATTAGAAATCACTTGTTGTAAACGAACTGGATCATTCAAAATGAGATCTGGGATGCTGGGTTCAATATAGGAATATAATGATATTTTTTTCTTAGTCACTAATGGCAAGTAGTTCGCTAATACAAACGCAAAAACTTCTCGACAATGAAACAATTTGCTTTCTATTTTCAATTGTTTAGATTCAATTTTTGAAAAGTCTAAAATATCACTAATAATCTGTAATAAAAGCGATGATGAATTATCCATAGTTGAAACTAAGCGTGTTGCTTTCTCTGATAATTCATAACGTTGTAGTAACTCTATATTACCAATAATTCCATATAATGGTGTTCTTAATTCATGGCTAACAGTCGCCAAAAACATTGATTTAGCATGGTTAGCTTGTTCAGCTGCATCGGCTACATCTTGCAGTGATTTTTCCATTTGCACACGAATGCTGATGTCAATTAATACACAAATAGCGACATCTTCATTTTGATATCGTGAGTTTACAAAGCTAATTTGCAAGTGTGTGCCGTTGGTTGTCACTACATCGATATAATTGCTCGTTTTCTGGCGGATGATTGTCAATATTCGCTGTTTATCATCATCATTTAATAACCGAAAATAGTCATGGGCCAATTCATTACTGAGAATATTACCGCCATCAGTCAATCTTAAAATAATGATACCAACAGGTGCTGATGCTACAATTTTATGGTTGAATTGCTCATGTTCCTCGAGCCGTATCGCGGTGTTTTCTGCAGGTTCAAGCATTTTCCGTTCAAGTAACCAAATTAAAAAGAAAATCAATCCCCCTGTAAAAATATTTAGGACAATACCGTAAAAGATAGCATTTTCTAAACTCGCTAATATTTCAGACGTCGCAATTGAAAAAATGACGGTAATTTGAGAAGGTGCTAACCGTTTTTTGAAAATTAATTTTGAATAATCTGAGTTAAAACCAAAAAATGAAGACTCAGAAATATTGAGCAGCGCTGAGCCTTTAGGATTGATATCTATAGGAGAATATAAAACAGGTTGGTTATAATCGTTAATTATCAATATTTCGATAGCTTTATTTCGGCGTATGTTAAATTGATTCAAATTAATTGTACGCTCTAACCCAATAAATGCAGGCAGCATATTGTCGTGCTTGATTGCCTGAATTAAGTAAAGCTGCCCATAATCTGGCTGTACGCCATGCATAATGGTAAATAATTTACGCTCTTTGCCTTGTAGCCTTAAGCCTTGGTAAGTCCGTACGCTTTCGTAGCTGACTTTTTTTAGTATTTCGATATCCGATATGGTAGATCGAATAGGATAATCCACCAGACAATAACTTTTCGAACCAACTAAAAAGACATGATTTAAAGCTTGAGGGGCAGCAATACTATCTTTCCAAAAATAATTTAATTGCTCAAAAGCCTGCAAATAATTTTCCGCTCTATCCCTAAAATAATCACAATCTGTATTCGATGTTAATTTATAGAAAGAGTAATTAGATGCGTTCGGTAATTCCAGAAACTTACTTGGAAGATTATTTTCATCTGTCGATTCTTGCAACTTTACTCTATATAGCTCAGTCATCGATTGAATCGAATTCAGCGTCGCTCCCGTTTGTTGAATATACGCTTGTATATTTTCATGCCCGGAATAGAACTGTTGACGGATATCAGATTTGTATTCATTAAACTGCGAGTAAAGGAAAAATAGAGTGATAAAAACGCCCATGCCCCACAACATCAAGCCGAGGATACGAAATAAATCCCGAGAAAGTCTAAGTGATGTTTTAAACGAGGGTAAATATCTCAAGCGCTTTCCTGTACATTCGATACTATGACTGCTAATTATACTCGATTATATGATAAAAAAGCGACAAACATGAAAAGTAATAAAACAAAGACATTTAGGCTAGAAACTAAAACGGGCAGCTAATTATGCTGCCCGTTCATTAAATTAAACGTCGTGATTACTCTTGATCGTCGATACTTGCATCATCAACACCATTTTCTTCAGTGTTTTCATTTGCATTTTCATCATCAATGTTTTCATCATCATCCGTTTCAGCAACGCGCTGCAAACCAACAACTTTTTCATCTTCAGCAGTTCTAATCAAGGTAACACCTTGAGTATTACGGCCAACGACGCTCACTTCAGACACCCGTGTACGCACTAATGTCCCTGCGTCTGTGATCATCATGATTTGGTCAGTTTCATCAACCTGAATGGCGCCAATTACATGCCCGTTTCGCTCACTCACTTTAATGGAGATAACCCCTTGAGTTGCACGAGACTTAGTTGGGTACTCAGCTTCTTCAGTACGTTTACCGTATCCGTTTTCTGTCACCGTTAAGATATGCCCTTCACCACGTGGAATAATCAAAGAAACGACTTTGTCGTTATCCATTAATTTAATACCACGCACCCCTGTAGCGGTACGTCCCATTGGACGAACGGCATCTTCAGCGAAGCGCACAACTTTACCTTGAGCTGAAAACAGCATAACTTCGTTTGAACCATCAGTTAAATCAACACCAATCAGCTCATCACCGTCATTCAAATTAACCGCGATGATACCTGCGCTTCTTGGACGGCTGAATTCTTGTAAAGGTGTTTTCTTAACGGTACCACTCGCAGTTGCCATAAAGACATTGTAACCCTCTTCGTACTCACGCACTGGCAAGATAGCTGTAATTCGCTCATCTTGTTCAAGTGGCAATAAGTTAACGATTGGGCGACCACGAGCACCACGGCTAGCCTCTGGTAATTGGTAAACTTTCATCCAATACAAGCGGCCACGGCTTGAGAAGCACAAAATGGTGTCATGCGTATTGGCCACCAAAAGGCGGTCAATAAAGTCTTCGTCTTTAGTTCGTGCTGCAGATTTACCTTTACCACCACGGCGCTGTGCTTCGTAATCAGACAGAGGCTGATATTTCACATAACCTTGATGCGATAATGTCACCACCACATCTTCTTGGTTGATCAAGTCTTCAATATTGATATCTGCAGTATTTTCAGTAATTTCTGTACGACGAGGGTCGTTATAAGTATCGCGAATAATTTCTAATTCTTCGCGGATCACTTCCATCAAACGTTCAGGACTACGCAAAATAAACAGTAATGCTTCAATTTGTACTAGAAGCTCACGGTACTCTTCCAGTAATTTTTCATGCTCAAGACCCGTTAATTTTTGGAGACGTAAATCCAAAATAGCTTGAGCTTGTTGCTCAGTCAGGAAATATTGCCCTTCATGAACACCAAACTGGGGCTCTAACCACTCAGGACGAGCGGCATCATCACCCGCACGCTCTAACATTGCAGCGACATTGCCCAGATCCCAAGAACGTGCAATCAACCCTGCTTTCGCTTCTGCTGGCGTTGGTGCTTTACGGATCAGTTCAATAATTGGGTCAATATTGGCAAGAGCAATTGCCAGTGCTTCAAGGATATGAGCACGATCACGCGCTTTGCGTAATTCGAAAATCGTACGACGAGTGACGACTTCACGGCGGTGACGCACAAAAGCAGCAATGATATCTTTTAAATTCAGTATTTTCGGCTGCCCTTGGTGTAGAGCTACCATATTGATACCAAAAGAAACTTGCAATTGGGTCAGGGAATATAAGTTGTTCAGTACAACTTCACCCACCGCATCGCGTTTGATTTCAATAACAATACGCATACCGTCTTTATCAGACTCGTCACGCAGTGCACTGATACCTTCAACACGCTTGTCTTTAACTAACTCAGCAATTTTTTCAATCAAGCGAGCTTTATTCACTTGATAAGGAATTTCGCTGACAATAATGGTTTCGCGACCATTTTTCTCATCGACTTCCACTTCAGCGCTTGCACGGATATAGACCTTGCCACGCCCTGTGCGATACGCATCAATAATCCCACGACGGCCATTAATAATAGCTGCGGTTGGGAAATCAGGCCCTGGAATGTGTTCCATTAAACCATCAATGCTGATGTCTTCGTCTTCTATATAGGCAAGACAACCATTAATCACCTCCCCTAAATTGTGAGGTGGGATATTGGTTGCCATCCCAACAGCAATACCTGACGACCCATTAACCAAAAGGTTTGGGATTTTCGTTGGCATAACTTCAGGAATGTGCTCTGTTCCGTCATAGTTAGGAACGAAATCAACGGTTTCTTTTTCAAGGTCAGCAAGTAGTTCATGGGCAATTTTCGCCATACGGATTTCCGTATAACGCATTGCCGCTGCGGAGTCTCCGTCAACAGAACCGAAGTTTCCCTGACCATCAACCAGCATGTAACGCATTGAGAAAGGCTGAGCAAGACGAACGATTGTCTCGTAAACAGCGATATCACCATGTGGATGGTATTTACCGATGACGTCCCCAACAATACGGGCAGATTTTTTATAGGGTTTATTCCAATCATTTCCCAATACATTCATCGCATACAATACTCTGCGGTGTACTGGCTTCAGTCCATCTCGAACATCTGGAAGTGCACGGCCGACAATAACGGACATTGCATAATCCAAATACGAACTTTTAAGCTCTTCTTCGATATTAACTGGTGTGATTTCTCTGGCAATCTCGCTCATGGAACCACTGTCCCTCATAACTTCGGATTCAAAGAGTAGAACTATACCACAATTCGCCAATTTAATAAAAATAAGAGACGGGTATTTGTCTTCCAAGCTATGTATAATAGCGGAAAATTAAGTTTATGTGTCCGAAACTTGACGGTTTATCAATTAATCACGGCAATAATTACATTATTGTTTATATTTTAGCCATCAATTCTTATCGGGCCACTATTTCCCCCCGACTTAACATAGTTTAAATATCACTATCGTTAATAGGCCTTCGGGTTATAGGTTAAAAATAGGAGCTTCTTTGTATGAATGACACCCAAACCCCAACTTACCTCAACGTCGATAAGCAAGAAATTGAAAAATTTGAGTCCATTGCTTCACGTTGGTGGGACTTAGAAGGGGAGTTCGCCCCACTACACCGCATCAACCCATTACGCTTAGGTTATATTATGCAGCGTGTAGACGGCGTTTTTGGTAAAAAAATTCTTGATGTTGGCTGTGGTGGTGGCATTTTGTCCGAAAGTATGGCGCGCGAAGGCGCGGAAGTGACTGGCCTTGATATGGGGGCAGATCCATTAATGGTTGCTCGCTTGCATTCTCTTGAGTCCGGCATTCCGGTTGAATATGTACAAGAAACCGTTGAACAACACGCAGACAAGCACCCACAAGCCTATGATGTTGTGACCTGCATGGAGATGCTTGAACATGTTCCTGATCCTCAATCTGTCGTTAGAGCTTGCGCTAAATTAGTGAAACCTGGCGGGCATGTTATTTTTTCTACCATTAATCGCAACAAAAAGGCATGGTTGATGGCAGTGGTTGCTGCTGAATATGTGATGAAAATGGTTCCAAAAGGCACCCATGATGCGAATAAATTTATTCGCCCTTCTGAATTGATTAGCTGGATTGATGGAACACCATTGAAAGATAAACATATCATAGGGTTACACTATAACCCATTAACGGATAAGTTCTGGCTTGGGCCAAATGTTGATGTAAATTATATGTTGCATACAGTCAGTGAATAATCACCTAGTCGTGAAAAGAATAAATCACAAGCAGTACGTTTAAGAAAGCAGCAAACGATCGCATTTTACAAAATTTATTTTAATCCTCATGTCGGAAGCGTTTTTTTTATTAATGCCTTTTACCATGCAGCTTACCGACATGATCATTTTTCTTATCCAACCAGTTATCCACAAGAACTCGCTAATTTGTTCACTTGATAAAATCACATATTAACATTATCTTGTTATGGTATTCTAAACAAACTACTACATATAGTGGTACAACAAAACATAACACAACTAGTCTCATGGCATTACACCATGAGCTTTTTTATGTTTATTTTAAACTATTTGTAGTTCAACCAAGGTGTACTTGCTCATGAACCAGAGTCTGTTAGTCACAAAGCGTGATGGACATAAAGAACGCATTGATCTCGATAAAATCCACAAGGTAATCACCTGGGCTGCCGAAGGCCTAAGTAACGTATCCGTTTCTCAAGTGGAGTTACGTTCACAGATTCAGTTTTATGATGGGATCAGAACTTCTGACATTCACGAAACGATGATCAAAGCAGCAGCCGATTTAATTACGGGTGATACACCTGATTACCAATACCTCGCTGCTCGTCTTGCTATTTTTAACTTACGCAAGAAAGCCTATGGTCAGTTTGAGCCGCCTACATTATATAAGCATGTTAAACACCTCGTTGAAATGGGGAAATATGACAAGCATTTGCTGGAAGACTACTCTGAAGCAGAGTTCGAGCAAATGGATAGCTTTATAGACCATTGGCGTGATATGAATTTTTCCTATGCTGCGGTAAAACAGCTTGAAGGGAAATATTTAGTTCAAAACCGCGTTACCGGTGAAATCTATGAAAGCGCACAGTTTTTATACATTTTAGTCGCTGCTTGCCTGTTTTCACACTACCCAAGAGAGACGCGTCTTGATTATATTCGCCGTTTCTATGACGCAGTTTCAACATTCAAAATTTCATTACCTACGCCTATTATGGCGGGGGTACGTACCCCTACACGTCAATTCAGTTCCTGTGTACTGATTGAGTGTGGCGACAGCTTAGATTCTATCAATGCAACTTCAAGCGCAATTGTGAAATATGTCTCACAACGTGCAGGGATTGGGGTAAATGCGGGTCGCATTCGTGCATTAGGCAGCCCAATTCGTGGCGGTGAAGCGTTCCATACTGGCTGTATTCCGTTCTATAAGCACTTCCAAACTGCGGTTAAGTCTTGTTCGCAAGGTGGTGTTCGTGGTGGTGCAGCAACCTTGTTCTACCCGATTTGGCACCTTGAAGTTGAAAGCTTATTGGTACTGAAAAATAACCGTGGGGTTGAAGGTAACCGTGTTCGCCATATGGATTATGGTGTGCAACTAAACAAGTTAATGTACGAACGTTTGATTAAAAACCAAGACATTACATTATTCAGCCCATCCGACGTTCCAGGTCTTTATGACGCCTTTTTCGCAGATCAAGACGAATTTGAACGTTTATATGTGAAATACGAAAAAGATGAAAATATTCGCAAATCAAGTGTTAAAGCGGTTGAGCTATTTTCATTAATGATGCAAGAGCGTGCGTCTACAGGCCGTATTTATATTCAAAACGTTGACCACTGTAATACACATAGCCCATTTGACCCACAGGTTGCCCCTGTTCGTCAGTCTAATTTATGTTTAGAAATTGCGCTGCCAACCAAACCATTAAATAACATTAATGACGAAAACGGTGAAATTGCACTGTGTACGTTATCAGCGTTTAACTTAGGTGCGATTGATAGCCTCGATGAATTAGAAGAGCTGGCAATATTAGCTGTTCGTGCACTCGATGCGCTGCTTGATTACCAAGATTACCCAATCATTGCAGCTAAACAAGGCTCAATGGGACGTCGTACACTCGGTATTGGCGTGATTAACTACGCTTATTATCTCGCGAAGCACGGTGTTCGTTATTCAGATGGTAGCGCGAATAACTTAACGCACAAAACATTTGAAGCTATTCAATATTATCTATTGAAAGCCTCGAATGAGTTAGCGAAAGAGCAAGGTGCGTGCCCATGGTTTAACGAAACAACCTATGCACAAGGCGTTTTACCTATCGATACCTATAAAAAAGAGCTCGATAAGTTAACGAATGAGCCGTTGCATTATGATTGGGAAGCATTACGCCAAGAAATTAAACAACACGGTCTGCGTAACTCGACGCTGTCTGCATTGATGCCTTCAGAAACATCATCACAGATTTCTAACGCAACCAATGGTATTGAACCACCACGTGGTTATATCAGTATTAAAGCCTCTAAAGATGGTATCTTGCGCCAAGTAGTGCCTGATTACGAAAGTCTGAAAGGCGCTTATGAGCTGCTATGGCAAATGCCTTCAAATAGTGGCTATTTACAACTCGTTGGTATCATGCAGAAATTTATCGACCAGTCGATTTCTGCTAACACAAACTATGACCCGACTCGTTTTGAGAACGGCAAAGTACCAATGAACCAATTGCTAAAAGATTTATTGCTCGCCTATAAGTTTGGTGTGAAAACACTTTACTACCATAACACCCGCGATGGGGCGGAAGATGTTCAAGGCGATCTGGAAGAAGTTGTTGAGTCAGCGGATTCCGATTGCGAAGGCGGCGCGTGTAAAATTTAATAGGAATTGTTATGTCACATACATATACAACGTTTTCACAGAAAAAGAATGACCAAATGTTGGAGCCGATGTTTTTCGGCCAACCCGTTAACGTGGCGCGCTATGATCAGCAAAAGTACCCTATTTTTGAAAAGCTGATTGAAAAACAATTGTCGTTTTTCTGGCGCCCTGAAGAAGTTGACGTGTCGCGCGACCGTATTGACTACAATGCGCTGCCAGATCACGAAAAACATATTTTTATCAGTAATCTGAAATACCAAACGCTGCTGGATTCTATTCAGGGCCGCAGCCCTAACGTGGCGTTATTGCCACTGATTTCGATTCCTGAACTGGAAACTTGGGTTGAAACGTGGGCGTTTTCTGAAACTATACACTCACGTTCGTATACACATATTATTCGTAATATCGTGAATGACCCTGCTATTATTTTTGACGATATTGTTGAAAATGAAGAAATTTTAAAACGTGCTAAAGATATTTCGGGCTTTTACGATGATCTTATCGAAATGACCAATTACTACCATATGTTTGGTGAAGGCACACATACTTGCAATGGCAAACAAGTCACTGTTTCTCTACGTCAATTGAAGAAGCAACTGTACCTGTGCCTAATGAGCGTTAATGCGCTTGAAGCCATTCGTTTCTATGTTAGTTTTGCCTGTTCGTTTGCGTTTGCTGAACGCGAACTGATGGAAGGAAACGCAAAAATCATCAAACTGATTGCACGTGATGAAGCGTTGCACTTAACGGGTACGCAACACATGTTGAACCTGTTACGCTCAGGGCAAGATGACCCAGAAATGGCCGAAATCGCAGCAGAGTGCGAGCAAGAATGTTATGACTTGTTCGTTCAAGCAGCAGAGCAAGAAAAAGAGTGGGCTGACTACCTATTCAGCGAAGGCTCGATGATTGGTTTAAATAAAGATATTCTATGCCAATATGTTGAATATATTACGAATATCCGCATGCAAGCAGTCGGTCTAAAATTGCCATTTGAAGCACGTTCAAACCCAATTCCATGGATCAACGCATGGTTGGTGTCTGATAACGTACAAGTTGCACCTCAAGAGGTTGAAGTCAGTTCTTATTTAGTCGGGCAAATTGACTCTCAAGTCGATACCGACGATTTGAGCGGCTTTGAACTATAAGCATGGCAAGCCATAAAATCACCCTGCGGTTAACGCAGGGTGTTCAAGTCCCCTACCATACCGAAGTTCATTCGTGTTTGCTGGAAGCCTTAGAAGACAGCCGTATTCCTGTAGAGTACCAATGCCGAGAAGGCTACTGTGGTTCATGCCGTGTGACATTATTGCAAGGGAAAGTGGGCTACAAGCAAAAGCCGATTGCATTTGTGCAAGATGGAGAGATCCTGCCTTGTTGTTGCCACCCGCTTTCTGATATTGAAATTGGTTAATCATTAACTTAATGAATGATGGAATTCAAGATCCCTGCAACAAATCCCTGCAACAAAAAGTATAAAACCTGACTTCAAAGCATCTGACTTAGCCCCACAATGCGGCTAAGTCACTTTAATAATAGAAAAATCGACAATATGCATAGACATTATTTTATTGCTGGTATTTTTATATCCAGATCATAAAGCCTTAAAATAGAAGGCTCATCTTCAACCTCTAAAAATTTAAGCCTAACCTTGGATGCTGCATTTTTGGGAACACTGATATCCTCTTGCTTGCCCGATAAATAGGATGTAAAGCCATCTTTATCTAAGATATAAAGGTTATTTTTATCTTCAAGGTTTGTTAAACGAACCGCTGAGTCAGACTTATTTTTAACGGATAGTGTTAATAAATACTCGTTGTCCGCCACTTTTTCAGATGTTAATACCTTTACATCAATATATTTATTTAGGTTTTCTATATCGTAAATTATAATTGCGCCATCAACACTACTTCCAGATGTCCTCCCCTCGTCAATCCCTTCTTTTAACCCTGACAACGCATCTTTACTTGAGCTTGTTATTGAAGATGTTATTGATTTTACGCTACTTTTAATTGTGCTTGAATCGTCAGTATTAGCAAATGCCCAAGCAGATGTAAACAGCAACATATATGCAAATTTTTTCATGTTTATCCCAAAAAGTTTACTTACGTTATTTTTATAGTTTAAGTTAATTACAACGAATAATAGTTAGTCTTAATCTGAGATTAGCTCATAGTCATGAATGAGTATTGGTTAAAATTAATCATTCAAGTAATCAAACAGATACGAAATAATAGCGAGCACAATGGTAGTTCCAATCGTAATATAACTTTCTTATTGTATAGGCTATTTAAGCGATATATTGAACCCTGAACTCACTGTGAATTTAGCGTACTTATTTAGTATGCTTTTATAAGACATTTATTGATAAAACATGGCAATCATTGTGGCCACTAACGCTATTACAAGGTAATAGGTCTTATGATGAACGATTGTAAGACTACCGATAAAACTGTCTTACAATCGTTGTGATAAACCGAGGGTTAAACCTTATAAATAACCGTACATCGCTGCAAATATCCAGCCAAACACACAGGATACACCCACCCCGATTAATCCAGGAAGAATGAAGCTGTGGTTAATAACAAACTTACCAATTCGTGTAGTACCTGAACGGTCAAACTGAATTGCCGCAAGGTCACTTGGGTAAGTTGGTAAAATGTAATACCCATAACACGCAGGTGCGGAAGCGATAATATAAGCAGGGTCAACACCAATCCCTAACGCAATGGGGACGACAGCGGCCAATGCGGCTGCCTGTGAATTAACAAACTTAGAGACTAATAATAAGATGACGGCATAAGCCCAAGGGAAATCTTTTACTAAAGAACCTAACGTTCCTTTAATTTCATCCATGTGAGCACCGAACATGGTTTCTGCCATCCACGCAATACCATACACTGCGACAATCGCTATCATCCCTGAACGGAATACTTCGTTCTTTGAAATTTGCCCTGGGTTGGTCTTACAGATAATGATTATTAGCGCACCAGCTAATAACATAAACATCTGAATGACTAAAACCATAGATAACGGCTTACCATTAACTAGAGGTCTTAGCTCTGAGAATGCACCAAGTAATGCAACAACTGCGATAGAGGCTAAAAAAATCCACATCGCAACCCAGTTAATTTTCGGTAATTTGGTATTCAACAGTGTCACACTGTCACCATAGACGTAATCATGGTTTTCAGGCACTGAAATAAACTCTTGGAATACAGGGTCTTTATCGAGATCTTTACCTCTAAACCAACTAAAAATACCAATCGCTAAAATACCAATTAATGTCGATGGGATAGTAATTGCCAATAAATCAAGGAATTCAAGTGACTGGCCATTGATTGTCACACCATTTAGCATTGCTACTAATGAAACAACGGCCACTGAAACTGGACTGGCGATAATCCCCATTTGTGCGCCAATACTACTCGCAGCCATTGGCCTTTCAGGGCGAATATTATTTTTAATCGCTGCATCGTAAATGATAGGTAAAATTGTATACACCACATGCCCTGTACCACACAAAATGGTTAAGATACATGTCACAAAAGGTGCCACAATAGAAATGTACTTAGGGTTTTTCCGCAGTAGTCGTTCTGCAATTTGTAGCATGACATCCAAACCGCCTGACGCTTGCAACGTTGCTGATGCGGCAACAACAGCAATGATAACAAGCATAACATCAACAGGCGGTTTTCCAGGCGGTAAACCAAAGCCAAAAACTAAGATAACTAGGCCAACACCACCTAATAGCCCGAGTGCCATTCCCCCTTTTTTTGCCCCATAGAATAAGCAAACAAGGATAATGGCGAGTTGAATCATAAAGTCCATAGTTCCATCCTTTATATATATGTTTACATATATTATCGGGATGATTTTCAAGCATTAATTTGATTTATGATAACTTCAAAATCAATTTACTTTTATTTTTTATGCTTTTATTTTGACCTCATCACATAATTTATATTAAGTAACTGACATACTACCCAGTTACCTACCACTTTCATAAAAATCAATCAATTACCACACTGTTTTTAACAACTTACCCCATATAAATTTACCTTTAGTCACTTTAAATCATCATTTTTTCTTTACTTTATTAACGCTGCTATTGTCTTTCATTTCCTACCTACATGATTAGCGGTGTAAATAAAAGATTACACCTCCTGTAATTTACATTTGACAGCGAACTTGCGATCGCATAATCTGCATCACTTGTTAATTATTCAAATTCAATTAGAGGAACTTGTGAAGAATCGTACGCTTGGCAGTGTGTTAATCGTTGCAGGGACAACAATAGGTGCAGGGATGTTGGCAATGCCACTTGCCGCTGCAGGAGTCGGTTTCACAAGCATCGTCTGCTTGCTTGTTGGATTATGGATGTTAATGAGTTATACCTCATTACTATTAGTCGAGGTGTATCAACATAACCCTGCGAATATGGGTTTAGGTTCTGTTGCTAAGAAATATCTTGGGCCTGTTGGACAGATAGTAACCGGACTGAGTATGCTGCTATTAATGTACGCGCTAACAACTGCTTATATCGGTGGAGCGGGCGTATTAATTTCAGATAGCCTATCTTCATGGTGGGGAATTAAAATTTCAACCGATACTGCCATTATTGCATTTACCATTATTGGTGGTGCAATTGTCTGTATTGGTACGCATTCAGTCGATTTTATTAACCGAATTTTATTCACGGCCAAAACAATTTTTTTGGTGATCATGTTAGTTGTGATGATGCCGCATGCTGAAGCCGTGAATTTAAGCACTATGCCAATTGAAAAAGCCCTTATCCTTGCTGCCGTTCCCGTTATTTTTACTTCTTTTGGTTTCCATGGCAGCGTGCCTAGTTTAGTTAACTATATGAATGGGGATGTGCGCAAGTTACGCATGATTTTCATTACCGGAAGTGCAATTCCTTTAGTCGCTTATATTCTATGGCAAATCGCAACATTAGGTTCTATTCCATCACAGACTTTTATCGGGATCCTAGCTCAGGAATCAGGCCTTAATGGGTTACTCACAGCCATTCGCGATGTTGTCGCTACGCCTCGAGTCAATATTGCCGTTAGCTTGTTTATGGATTTAGCGTTAGCCACATCCTTCTTAGGCGTTGCATTGGGTTTATTTGATTACCTCGCTGATTTATTCAAACGGAGCAATCATTTTATTGGTCGTGTACAAACCAGCTTGCTGACTTTTGTTCCGCCATTATTGGCCGCCCTATTTTTCAGTAGTTTCGTACAAGCATTAACGTATGCCGCTGTTGCACTCTCGGTCTTAGCGCTGATTATTCCTGCACTACTAACATTCCGTGTTCGCAAATTAGAAACTCAAGGTGGGTATCAAGTTAAAGGCGGTACACCTATTTTAGCCCTCGTGTTGGTATGTGGTATCGCTGTAATTGCTATCCAATTTTCGATTGTTGCCGGTTTTTTACCAAACGTTGGCTAAATATCTGCCATATTAAGTATACGACCAGTCCCCAAGCATTGATTTATCAAGATTGGGGGCTTCCCCCCTTGAAAACTAAATTAATTATCTAAATTTAATCTATTATTCATTACATTTAAAAAACTTCGTTCTGTTATTTCGACACTTGTCAGAAAATAATTCCGAACAGACAACCTAATCATTTTACCGTATCTTCGCCATATTGCGGTCTTCATGAGGTGAATTAGGTGAAGAAAAAACAAGTATCCAACATTCATGATGCGGCTTTTAAAGGCATCATGACGAATATCGAAAATGCACGAGATTTTTTTGATATCTATTTGCCTGCACAAATAAAATCATTGTGTGACTTCAATACGTTATCACTTACAAATTCCTCATTTATTGATGAGCAACTCCGCTCGCGATTATCAGATGTGCTATATTCAGTAGAAACAACGCAAGGAAAAGGATACCTTTACCTTTTAGTTGAACACCAATCAACGCCCGATAGACTGATGGCATGGCGTCTGATGCATTATGCTTTTTTAGCCATGAATCAGCATATGGAACAAGGAAATAAGAAATTGCCCCTTGTCGTCCCTATCCTTTTCTACCATGGCGGTCGTTCGCCTTATCCTTATACCCAACTTTGGACTGACTGTTTCCCTTTCCCTGATATCGCTAATAATCTTTACACTCAACCATTTCCTTTAGTCGATATAACTATCATAGATGATAATGAATTAGTTAATCATCGAAAGATTGCAGTAATGGAATTAGCAATGAAACATAAGCACTTACGGGATGAATTTCAACAGGTACTCCCGCTCTTGGCGCAAGCACTCAATAAACACTATAATAGCGATAATGACATCATTACTATTATCAATTATCTGTTCATTGCTTTAGATTCTGCTAATTTCGAACATATCATTCAGGCATTGAGCGAAAAAACAGAAAAACATAAGGGAGCTATTATGAATATCGCACTGCGTTTACAGAACAAAGGCCGCCAAGAAGGCAGAGTGGAAGGTCGCCAAGAAGCCCAAATAACAATGGCACGCCACCTTCTTAAGAATGGTATTAGTTTGGATATTATCGTTGAATGCACTGGACTAAGCCGCGAAATACTCATGTCTTTAAATAATACTAAACAAGGTTAGTTTCTGGTGGATACCTCTTTGAGTTATTTTCTGTTGGACTAAAGGCATCACAGCCAGCTCCTAGCCATGCAACGACTAGGAACTGTAGATATATCACAACAACTTAGAAAGATAGCCCTGCACCAACATACCAGCCATCGGCAAGTTTATCGCTACTCTTACCATGCGTCCCTTTCATTTCAATCAAGCGATATCCTGCATCAATAGATAAAGGCTTGAATACCGTATAGCGCGCACCAGCTTTAGCTTCGACATACGATTTGCTGCCAGAAGTCAGTTGTTCTGGAGCACCGTAAGCTTCACCGTAAATATTCAGTGAAGGCAGTGCCTGCCAATTTAACCCACCACCAACAGCTAATGCAGCACCGCTACTATTATGATCGGGAGATAAATATAACCCCTTACCACCAACGAATGCAGAGAAAGGCCCTACAGGTAAGCCAAATGTGGCACCAATACTTCCCGTTTGTCCATCATGGTCACTACGAGCCCAAGAACCATTAAATGCTAACCCTGCATTTTGGTTACCTAACCCCGCAGACAGCTCAGTAAAATGTTCACCTGCTTGTGCACTGACTGAAACTGCATGTGCAGTACCTACGAATAATGGTGACATCGCTGCTGCCAATAATAATAATTTGCGCATTATTTTATCCTCTTGATATTATTACCTATGAATATTACGCGAATCTCACCTTATTTTCAGCCATTCTTACCTAGATTTACGCTATAGCCTCGATAAAAGCCCACTTTATTCATTACAAAATTTCACGTATCAAAAAATTTAGTGCAAAAAAGTGCGATAAATACGCATTTTTCTACTTGTAATCACAGTAATTGGTTATATTAATTAGATAATCAATTCCATAATAACTATACTGAATTACAAGTTTATTGTAGTAGTGTTTTTTATTTTTTACAAAATATTAACTTATTAGTTAGGTTTGTGTAGTCATTTAATCCAAACAAAGGAGCATTGTGATGAAAAAGAAAGGCCTTACTACCGCCTCAGGCGCCCCGGTCGCCAATAATAATAATGTGATGACAGCAGGTAAACGTGGCCCAATGTTATTACAGGATGTTTGGTTTTTAGAAAAGCTTGCCCATTTTGACCGTGAAGTGATCCCTGAAAGACGCATGCATGCAAAAGGTTCTGGTGCTTTCGGTACGTTTACCGTAACCCATGATATTAGCCGCTATACTCGTGCAAAAATTTTCTCTGAGGTGGGCAAAAAAACAGAAATGTTTGCTCGCTTCTCTACCGTTGCAGGTGAACGTGGTGCTGCCGACGCAGAGCGTGACATTCGTGGTTTCGCATTAAAATTTTATACTGAAGAAGGTAACTGGGATATGGTGGGTAACAACACCCCTGTATTCTATTTCCGCGACCCATTAAAATTCCCTGATTTAAACCACGTAGTGAAGCGTGACCCTCGCTCTAACCTGCGTACAATGGAACATAAATGGGCCTTTTTCTCTCAGTTACCTGAATCTTTACACCAATTAACCATTGATGCGAGTGACCGTGGTATTCCACAAAGTTATCGTCATATGCATGGATTTGGTAGTCATACATACAGTTTCATTAACAGTAATAATGAACGTTTCTGGGTCAAATTCCATTTCCGTTGCCAACAAGGCATTGAGAATTTGTCTGATGAACAAGCTGAGCAATTAGTTGGTAAAGACAGAGAAAGTTCACAGCGCGATCTGTTTGAATCAATTGAAAAAGGGGATTTCCCACGCTGGAATTTGCAAGTACAAATTATGCCAGAGAAAGAAGCCTCTCAAGTTCCTTATAACCCTTTTGACTTAACTAAAGTTTGGCCACATAAAGATTATCCATTAATTGATGTCGGTTATTTTGAACTTAATCGTAATCCAGATAACTATTTTGCAGATGTAGAACAAGCAGCTTTTAGCCCTGCTAACGTCGTTCCGGGTATTGGTTTCTCACCGGATAGAATGTTACAAGGTCGCCTGTTCTCATATGGGGATGCCCATCGTTATCGCCTTGGTGTCAACCATCATCAAATCCCAGTGAATGCCCCACGTTGCCCATTCCATAATTACCACCGCGATGGTGCAATGCGCGTTGACGGTAATAGTGGCAACCACGTAACCTATGAGCCAAATGAAGCAGGCCTATTCCAAGAACAGCCTGACTTTAGCGAACCGCCATTATCTATTGAAGGTGCAGCTGACCATTGGGATCACCGTGAAGACCAAGACTATTTCAGCCAACCACGTGCATTATATGAGTTATTAGATGATGCAGAACACCAACGTATGTTTAAACGTATTGCAGGTGAACTCATTGACGCGACAGAAGCCACGCAAGTGCGCCAAATCGAGTTATTTAAACAAGTTCATCCTGAATATGGCGCGGGTGTTGAAAAAGCGTTGAAAGCACTAAAATAGTGTAATTCATTAAGTGGTGGGGGTAACCCCGCCACTATTTTGTCCTATACTTTTATTTTCGCTAACAACCACTTTTTCACTTGTTGCCTAGAGACTTTTATTCCCCCCGCTTTCAGTTCGGGGTCTAAATAATAAAATGCTATAGGATATTGGTATGGAGCGAGTTTATCTTTTAACCAATCCGCCAGCTGATTCAAATCCACTGACTTACTTACTTCAACAACCGCGACAGGACGTTGCCCAAACTGCACATCCTCAATGGGTATAATAAAACTTTGGCTTACATCAGGGTATGAATTGATTACTGACTCGATATCTTCGGGTTGAACACATTCCCCACCACTGATAAATAAATTGTCTAGACGACCAATGATTTGATATTCACCATCAATAAATACCCCTTTATCATTCGTTTTGAACCAGCCATCAATACAATTTAAAGGTTTGATATTCCCATCAAACCAATACCCCAGCGCTTGACTATTTGATTGGATCTGAATTTCATCATCCAAGATACGAATTTGCTTACCTTTTAAGGGTAAACCCACACCTTTCTTGCCATCTGCGCGTTTAGCACAAACTGTAGAAGCCATTTCTGTCATGCCATAGCCGCTCCAACAAGCAATACCGTGTTGTTGAGCAAGATCCGTTAACGTTGAAGGAATACTGGCTCCCCCCAATAAAACAGCTTTTAGCGTAAGCTCCGCCACCCGTTTATCATTTAATAACCGCCATAACTGGGTCGGTACCAAAGAGGCATGAGTAACTTCATGTAATGCTTGAGCCAAAGGAAGATTTTTGACCGCAAGTGAGCCACCCTTAAGAAGCCAGCGCCAAACAATACCTTGCCCAGATACATGAAATAACGGCAGCGATAGTAACCAACAATCTCCTTGCTGGTAATTCATCAAATTAACAACACCTGCTGCACTATTTAAGTGCGCAGCGACACTGTGAACAGCGGCTTTAGGTAAGCCTGTCGACCCCGATGTTAAAATCAATGTGGCAGGCTGCTGAATAGCCTCTTGAAAAACAGCCGGAGCAACCTCTTCATCACCAATAAAATGATAATAGAGTTGATAATCTAAATTACGATAATTTGCTAATGAATTTGATTCATCAGTAAAATCGATGACCGCACTAACATTCAGATGAGGCAATAATTCTGCTAACAACCGTTCAGGGAGACGGGGGTTTAACGGTAAAACACGAGCACCACACGCAATAAGAGCTAGCTGACTCAGTAATAACTCAACTGAATTTTTCCCACGCAGAACGATACACTGCCCCTGCTCTACACCTTTCATTGAAAAGTAAGTACTGAGGTCAGTAATTTGTTGGCTGACACTTTCCCAAGTTAGGCGTTCGGAGTCGGTCACTAAGGCAATTGAGTTAGGATGAAGATTGGCCCAATGCTGCCAAGGCCAATCTTTAAAGTCATCTAGTTCTGCCATACAAGCGTTAAATCATCTAACTGCTGAAGCGGAATATCACATTGTGGCCAAGGCCGTACCAATTGAGATTGAATAAGCGATACAGTGTCTAAACCAGGAATGGTATTTGGGGTTAACCAGTGTGCTATACGAGCAAGTTGTGTTAAACCAAAGCTACTTTCAATGGATGAGCTGATCACTGCTTGTAACCCTAAGCGATGGGCCTCTTCCGCCAAATAGCGGCAATAAGACAAACTGCCTGTCAGGGTCGGTTTAATCACAATCGCAGACACCCCCTCTTGTGCCTCTACCATAAAGCCTTCTTCACGTACACTTTCATCCCAAGCAATGCTAATGCCAGTTTCTGCTGCAAATTGCAGTGACTCTTCACGGGTTTTACACGGCTCTTCCAAAAAAGCGATTCGGTCACGGTAGTCAGGGTTAACATATTTTGCAAAACCGTCGGCTTTTGCTCGAGTCCAACTGCGATTTGCATCCAGACGCAATTTCAGTTCTGGAACGGCCTCGAGCAACAAGTTAACCACCATTCCATCACGAACAGCTTCATATAAACCGACTTTAACCTTAGCCACTTTCTCACCTTCCATTGCATCAAGGCTTAGGATTAAATCGTCAGGATCACCACTACATAAAGGCGCTTTGCGGTAGTCCGCTTGTTCAGGAAGCTCCCCGGTTAGCTCCGCGATAGCACAACTACAGCCAAAAGCCACTGAGGGTAATAAACTATTAGAAATTTTGCCTTCTTTCACCCATTCATTCAGTCGTACAATAGTTTCGGCAGTGGCCTCTTCTAATGTTTCACGGCTGAATTCAGGTAGAGGCGAAATTTCTCCCCAACCTTCGTTATCCCCATCTTGTAAACAGACCAAAAGCCCATCACGCGTTTTTAACCGCTGATAACGAAGGATAACGCCTGCCTCCATCGGCAGGCTGAACGAATAAATCTTGGCTTTACGCATTATGGGTTACGCTTATATTTAGAGAAATCAGGCGCACGTTTTTCATTAAAGGCGTTACGGCCTTCTTGCCCTTCGTCTGTCATATAGAACAACATAGTGGCATTACCAGCCAACTCTTGCAGACCTGCTTGTCCATCACAGTCCGCATTTAACGCTGCTTTTAAGCAACGCAGTGCCATCGGGCTATTTTCTAGCATTTCACGGCACCAGCGCACCGTTTCTTTTTCAAGATCTGCATATGGGACAACCGTGTTAACCAAGCCCATATCTAATGCTTCTTGTGCATTGTATTGACGGCATAAAAACCAGATTTCACGTGCCTTTTTCTGCCCAACAATACGAGCCATATAAGATGCGCCCCAGCCGCCATCAAATGAACCGACTTTTGGGCCCGTTTGACCAAAAATTGCGTTATCTGCCGCTATCGTAAGGTCACACATCATATGTAACACATGGCCACCACCGATAGAAAAACCAGCGACCATCGCGACAACAGGTTTTGGACAAGTACGAATTTGGCGTTGGAAATCTAATACGTTTAAGTGGTGCGTGCCGCTTTCATCACGATACCCGCCGTAGTCACCACGAATTTTTTGGTCACCGCCTGCACAAAATGCTTTTTCACCTTCACCGGTTAGGATAATGGTTCCAATATGGTCATCATAACGTGCGTCGGAGAGTGCTTGGATCATTTCTTTCACGGTTTGTGGACGAAAAGCATTGCGCACTTCTGGACGGTTAATCGTAATTTTAGCTATCCCTTCAGGAGACTTATGATAGCGAATATCTTCAAACCCTGTAGAGCAATCTTGCCATTCAATTGGTGCGTATAATTTTTCTTCGCTTGGATAAATCATTATCAGATTCCTTTAACCACAGTGTGATAAAAAATGGTGTAGTGCAGTGGCAAAGCCCATAGGGTTTTCCCGATGTGCATTATGCCCTGCATTTTCAATCAGCGTTAACGGCAAAGCATATTGTTGCGAAACGCTTCGAAACTTTTGGTCTTTTTCGCCACAAAAATAGCGATAAGGACAGGTCAATTTGCGCAATTTATCCGCTAAAAAAGGTTGCTTTGCTAATGATGTATTTTCTAGCATAGCAGCAATACTTTGCGGGTTATTTTGTCGACGTAATTGAATTAAACGTTGGCGCTGGGTCACCGACAAATCAGCAAATACAGTTTGTTGATACCAGTCATCTAACACTTCTTCAATCGGCTCTGAACGAAAACGCTGCGCCCAAGCCGCATCATTAGCAGCTCGAGCAATTCGTTCTTTTTCATTGACTAACCCCACATTCCCACCTTCAATCACTAAACCTAATAGTCCGTTAGGTTGATAGTAGCAAGCAAAATGCATCGCCAGCCGAGCGCCTAGTGAATAACCAACCAAGTAGTATTCATTAATTTGATGATACTGTAAAAGTGCGCTGAGTTGTTGATCAAAATGTGAAAAACCTAGGCAGGGTTCTGAATGAGAACCCCCATGACCGGGTAAATCGACAGCTAACGATGGAAAAGCGCATGTTTGCTCAATCACCGGTAGCCAATCATCCGCACTGCCTAACAAACCATGTAAGTAGATTATCCAAGGAGCGGATGAAGCAGAATGATGAATCTGTGCAGATAACATTACAGTTCCACAACTTCATTCAATAGTTGTTTTAAAGTACGCGCACCTTCATCACTTGGCACCTGTAATTCCACCAGCAAGGTGCCCTGTGGACGATGCCAAAATTGTTGTACGGTTTCTTTTAGTGTTCCCCAGTCTGTCGGAGCACAATATTGTAAGCCAAACATTTTCGCCGCTGGCTCGAAACTGACATTTTGCGGCATACAGTAATAATTTTGTCTTGCTTCGTCTGGTGTGGGTAGCATAGAAAAAATCTGCCCACCATTATTATTCACAACGATAAGCACTGTTGGCGCTGAAGGTTCTCTCAATAGCGCCAAACTATTCAAATCGTAGAGTGCAGAAATATCCCCAACGATAGCCAATGTTGGCCGTGCGGTTGCCCGCTGAACTCCCGCCATGGTAGAAATCAAACCATCAATACCACTCGCGCCCCGGTTGCTATACACCGGATAACCCAATGGAAGTTGTGCCAACGCATCCACCAAGCGGACAATTAAGCTATTACCAACAAACAGTTGGCCTCGAAGAGGCAGTAGTTCAGGTAATTGGTGTGCCACCGCGGCTTCTGAAAACTGGTCATGTAACTGTTGGTGCACGTGATTTTGGGTTTTTTGCGCTAAAGTCAGCAGCGATTCACACCACAAACTTCTCGGCTGCGCAGGATGGTTATCTAGCCAACCTTTAATTGAGCAAGTTAGCTTTCTACCCATATGATTGGCTGGGTCTAGTCGCTGAGGTATTGAGTCGATAATCCAATACTCTTGTGGCTCACAGTTGGCTTGCCATTGTAGAAGCCGCTTTCCCGTTAAGCTTGAACCAAACTGGACGACTAATTCTGCGTCTTCTAAAATAGACTGGGTTTCTGGATGTTGCAGCCATAAGTCTGCACATGGAAAAGGTTGTCCGGTTTGTGACAGCACATCACCGAGTACTGGCCATCCGAGCTCTTGAGCCCATTTAGCGACGAACTCTCCTTCACTTGCACTCATCCTACCCGCAATCACAACGCCTTTTTTCTGACGCCAGAAATACCAATCAGCAACTAATGCCACCGTATTCGTCAGCGGTTCACTTAACCAAGGATGATTAGAATTCCACCATTCACCCAGCGTTTTTTGCCACTCATATTCCCCATCCATATCACCATACAATGGTTCAGCAAATGGGCAGTTAATATGAAATGCGCCATGGTGTAGTTGATTCATGCCATTATCAATCGCGGTTACCAACCACTTCGCTGAAATATCTTGTGTCGGTCTTGGCAACATTAATGATTGAGCTGGATGGGAAGCAAAAATATGTGCTTGTCGAATAGCTTGATTAGCACCGCAATCAATTAATTCAGGGGGTCTATCTGCTGTAAGAAAAATAACCTTCTCACCGGTTAAACCCGCTTCAATCAATGAGGGATAAAGGTTCGCGACTGCCGTACCAGAGGTCACTATGACCCCAACAGGCTCACGACTGGCCTTTGCTAAACCTAGAGCTAAATGCCCTAAACCACGCTCATCAAAATGGGTATGACAATGCAATTTCCCATGGCTAATAGCGGCAAGGGTCAACGGTGTCGAGCGCGAGCCGGGCGCAATACAGATATGTTTCATTCCGTGGCGAGATAGCGCTTCGATAATCACTTCAGCCCAACGGAGATTAAAAGCAGAATTCGACATAATATGCTCAGCAAATTATTAGTTATCAATTAGTTTAGACTGGCTGAAATAAATTTCTTGATCTCAGAACAATTTTTGGTGAACTAATTGAAATAAAAAGAAAATAACCATTTTTATTTTATGGTTTTTCGTTATTTCCAAATAAAGACTTTAGCCCAGCGGCTTTATTCTCAATTTCTATCCACTCTTGCTCTGGGTCTGAACCACTGACAATGCCAGCGCCTGAATATAATGAGACATGGGCACCCTCTATCTGTGCACAACGTAGAGAGACCGCGAATTCACTTTTATCTAAGCTAATAAACCCGCCTGTTCCGGCATACCAACCGCGAGCGAACGGTTCATTTTTTGCTAAAAATTGCCGTGCAACCTTTCGTGGCAAACCGCAGACCGCTGCTGTGGGTTGGAGACGCTGCAAACAATCGCTATCAGAAGGGCTAACTAATGTCGCAACAATTGAACGGTAAAGGTGTTGAATTTTTCTCAAGCGGATCACTTTTGCTGACGATACATCAACCCCCGTCACTGCGCCTTGTAATTGTTGGCAAATATCATCAACAACCACTAAGTTTTCATGTTGGTTCTTTTTATCTTCCATCAACCATTTAGCGTACTCCGCTGCGACCACATCATCAGGGTCATTAGCGACGGTTCCCGCTAAGGCCTCTGAGTTCAGTTGTTCGTCTTGACGTAAGTATAAACGTTCGGGTGTTGACGAAATAAAACCTGAATGCGCGCTGAAGGCCATCATAAAATGGTAACAATGGTGATTCACCTGCTGACTTTGTGCTAAAAACTCAGCAACCGCAATTGGCTTAGACAGAGTCAGTTTTGTTTCCCTTGCCATAACCACTTTTTCCATTTTTCCTGACTTCATGTCATCAATAGCGCAATTTAATAAACGGCACCATTCATCATGCGTAGGAATATGTTCCTGTGCAGTAATATCGGCGTCCAGAGTCAATGTCACTTGAGAAGCGGATTTTAATTGCTGTAAAAAATGGATAGCATTTAACCTATCTTCTTCACCTTCTATATTGACACTAACGCTAATCGTCGAACGTAACCGATGAATTTCAATGCGAGGCAAAAAACAAAAAGTTGCTTGGCGTTTTATCTCTTCAGGGATGCCATCTCCAACTGCATTCCAACCATTAAGCCCCCATAGACGCATCTCTGGCATATCAGGATATTGTGATAAAAAAGCTTGTGCTGTATCTATCGAATCAAAGGACTTCACCATCCCAAGAGCACTGCATTCTTCGGCTCCTGTCCGTTGATACCAGTAAAATTGTGGGTAGCTTTCTTGCACCGACAGCCATGTAAGACCAGGGAAAGCGGTTTGCGCATCTAACTGCCAGACAAAACGAGTATACGCTTTGGTTTTTAGTGTCAATGTAGACAAATGGTCCAAAATTTCAGTTATCAGTTGATCAATTTTTTTATAGTTCACTTTAGATTCCCACTGCTACATCACACAAATTTACTACGCGTTATTATATAGCGCAAAACCATTTTTTAATACATTGATGACTAACAGTAAATGCTATATCACCCGTTCAGTACTAAAAGCAGATTATCTGCAATAAACAGGTTACTTTCAGTACATCACTATAATTATCGCTTATGACACAAATAACGATAACCAAGAGAAATTACCTCAAGACAAACCTGCTTACATGAATAGAGGCTTCAGGTTGTTGATAGTATAGCTTATTATATATATTAGATGTCATTCTATTCATTTAATTAATGGAAAATGTGATTTTATCCCCCTTTCTTCTTTCCTCTCCCTCGAAATTGCTTCATTTTCATCCAATAAAAATTCCATTTTGAAACATAATTATATTTAAGCTGCAAACCCATATTCCATTACATATTTATTTAGCCTCAAAAAGTAAAATTACCGTAAATTTTAATTATCATCATATTGTTATGGATTATTTAATTTAGTACCGCTATAGATTATTTCTAAATACATATAACGCTAAATAATATTTTCAACATATATTAGCTTGTTCAAAATGCTATTTTTTAGCTCTGCTTTTCATTTTTTAGTATAAAACTTTCAGCCAATTTCTAGTAGGTTAACAAATATGAGATTTATATTTTCATTTACAATAAATAGGTAGCTTAACCATACAATAGTGCTAATACAAATTAGTGTTCAATCCTTAACTTAATCAACATGGATTTTAAAATGAATACAAAAGAAAATTACGACAGAATTATTGAAAAAGAGCATATAGGCCATACAACCTTAGCTTTATTAACTAATCAAGATGCTCTTTCAACCCGCGAAGTCGGTATTTTTACATTAGACGATTTAATTAGCATACATCGCCATGTTTACTTCTCTCTTTCTTTGCCTTGGAAAAAAGATGATATTCTAAAATGGTTTGGTATTACATCATCAACCACTTTACCAATAGATACAGACGAATTAATTAATACTATTATCAATATTCGTGACCATGCCAATACCTGGGATAATGTCGAGCAACATGTTAAAGAACAGTCTGTCAACCTATCTCTGGCTAGTCGAAACATTATACAGACAGGTAGGCAAATTATTGAATATATTAACCATATGCCTATATTAAAAAGAGTCTCAGACAGTTTGAATGATATTGATGAAAGTGAGCTAGATGAAATATTTTATCAAAGTGTTGACCAACAAATAGCGACTGAGCTAACTAATATATTGCAATTAATTAAAGATGACATTAAGGACCAATCGCTTAAGACAAGTAATATTAAGAATATCATTTCAGATTTTAGAGTACATATTACAGGAGGGTATCTATCTAATTATCAACACGTTGAATCTTTATTGTTTAACATTAAAGGATTATATAAGCAACTTGAGCCTACTAATAGTGAAAATACAGATGCCCATTTACAAGAATCACTTAAAATGAAAAAACAGGAGCTAAAGCAACTCGACCTAGAGTATTCACACTTTGTGAAACTAAGTTTCACAGGCTTAGCGGGTGGTGTCATCGGTCTCATTATTACGGGCAGTATTTTTGGCTCGATAGCTGAAAAAATCCGAGCAAGAAAGAATGAGACATTAGCAGAAATAAAATTAATTAACGACCAAATTAACAAAGAAGAAATCATCAAAAAAGTTATCTTTGATATTCAAATAAACCTCCATAAAATCGATGGTTTATTTAAAGATGCACGGCTAGCCGTTGACCATTTAGATTATATGTGGCTTGTCCTCTTAACCGAAATAACCCAATCAATCGAGATTTTTAAACATATCAACAATGCTGATAAACTTATTAAATTCATTACTTATTTCAAACGAATTATTACATCTTGGTATACCATTCAAGAATATTCTACACATTTAATAACGTTATTTGACCAAATTCAACCAAATAACACTCCCCCTCAATAAAAGGTACTCATATGCAAGATAAGCTTGATTTACCGATATTGCCCTCCATTGATATTTATCAGTTAAGGCATATGTCAAATGAAATCTCCGCATTCAATAAAAATATAATACATTATGACTTTATCATACACGGAAAAATACAAAAAATTGCAAGTAAGAGTTTCAATATAAATGAAACAATCAGAAACTCGATACCGAAGCTAAAAATAAAATTAAATTACATTCTAAAAAGTGAATTAAATAGTGAAAACACAAATACACCTGACGGAATTTTAGTCACGAGTTTTATTGAGGATTTAATCGATTTTAAATTAGAGCTAGAAAGAATAATTACTAAATTCAGTTATACCACAGACTCTCTGTCTCTCATTCACGTGGAAGAAAGCAATCAACATAAACTACAGCAATACGCAGAGCAAAAAGAGCTCCTAGTCACATCCAAAAATAGCAAAATGCTAAAAATAAATGAAATCAATCAGCAGCACTCCGTTATTACCGCAGCAGAAGATATCATCTTAAAATCTAAAATCACTGATTTCTTAAAAAAACATTTGTTAAATGATGAGTTAATTGACTCAATTGATATGCCAACAAATAAAAAACAAATATTAAAATCAGCCATTGCCTTTATTAAAAATTTATTATCAGTCATTGATGATGGTTTAGAGTTTGCGCAGCTTGTCGAGGTCAGATTAGATTTAGGAAACCAAATTTTAGAATTAAAAGAAGAGGTTAATCACATTGATAAAACAATATTTAAACTAGCTCAACTCATGTTATTAGCTGACCAAATAACAATCATAGGCTCACATAAGCTGTCAATTATTACTCAGATAGGTTTAATTAAAGATTATTGGTCGGAATGGTGTCATTTCATTAATGAAAAATCGTCTGAAAAAACATTGAATATTCAAGAGATCAATATGGCAAGCCAGGTACTCATGTCATTCCTAGACGACATGGAGTATCAATATCAACGCCAGTTACCTGACTAAAAAAAACCGGCTACTCTGAAGTAACCGGTTTATCAACAATAGGAAATTTTCTGCCTACTAATTAAGCACAGCAAGCGCTGTTGATGTCATATCAATAAGGGGTTGTGGCCATACCCCAAAGACGATAACTGCAATGGCGCATATAACAGCAACAACCGTTCCTAACGTTGCTTTTTCAGGGCCTGTATAACGTTCTGCATGTTCCGCATCACGACTATATAGGCTAGCCATAAAGCGCAGGTAGTAATATAAACCAATTGCACTACCGACAACGACAGCACCTGTTAACCACCATAACTCTGCGTTCACCGCGGATGCAATCACATAGAATTTACCAATAAATCCTAATGTAATTGGAATACCCGCCAGTGACAGCATCATCACCGTCATTACCGTTGCGAGAACAGGTTTATGCCAGAACAGACCACGGAATGCACTGAAATCATCTTGGTCATCACCACGGTAAGGGCTTGAAACGATACTCACAACACCAAATGCCCCTAGGCTTGCAAACAAGTAACCCACTAAGTAGATTGCGATAGTGACTTGTGAAGCGACTGGATCGATACGAAGCGCAACCAGAGCAACCAATAAATATCCCATATGCGAGATGGATGAGTAACCCAGCAAGCGTTTTGCACTTTTTTGCGTGATAGCCAGTAAGTTACCAAACAGAATAGAGGCTATCGCAATTACTGAAATGACAATCGACAATGTATTGCTATTGGTGATTGGTGCTTCCAGAAAGATACGCACTAATACGGCAAAGATAGCGATTTTACTGCCCGTTGCTAAGAAGGCTGACACTGGCGCAGGAGCGCCTTGGTAAACGTCTGGTGTCCACAGTTGGAATGGAAACAGTGACAGTTTAAAACCAAAGCCTACAATGAGCATACCGAAGCCAATCATCACCAATGGTGCGTGGATCTGGCTATCAGAAAGGCTTTGACCAACCGCAGCAAAGCTTAAGCTACCCGATTCTGCATACAGTAATGCAATTCCGAATAACAGGAATGAAGACGCTGCTGCAGATAACAGCATGTACTTGATCCCAGCTTCTAATGTGCGACTGCGCTCAAAGGTATAGGCAACTAAGCCAAACAATGGCAATGAAATCAGCTCAATACCGATAAACATTGACGCCATATGATTTGACATAGATAACAGCACCCCACCCGCCACTGCGATAGCAACGAGTAAGTGGAACTCATCTCTATTATCACCAAAACCTTCTAACCAGTGATAAGCAAAGATAGTCGTTCCGATACCTGCAATCAGGACTAATGCACTATAGAACAGCGCAAAGCCATCAACACGGATAAGCGAAGTCACATCCATTAGGTAGCCGTCGGCTACCCAAATGAGTGAAAGCAACGCAATAATAAAGCCAGATACTGTCAGCGCGGCACTGGTAAGGTGATCGCGTCGCCACGCAATGGACAGCATCACAACCACCGCCGTCAACCCGACGATCATCAGTGGCAGTATTGCGATCAGTTCTTGAGGAGTTATTGTCATGGCGAATTACAGCCCTAATGTTGTAAGTGAAGCAGAATACAGGTTATGCAATGTTTCCATCGAACCAATTGATGTATCTAAAATCGGTTGCGGATAGAAGCCAATAATAACCAGTAAAGCAGCCAGAGCCAGCAGCACACCAAACTCACGCGCCGTTAACCCTTTCATTTCTTTTTCTGATTTTGGTGTGCCGTAGTAAGTCTGTTGCATCATCCACAGTGAGTAGATAGACGCAAACACCACACCAAAAACCATAATGCAAGTCACTAACGTGAATTGGCTGAAGCTGCCAAACAGGATCATAAACTCACCAATGAAGTTACCTGTACCTGGCATTCCTAGCGTTGCCGCAGCAAAGAACAGGGACATTCCTGGTAACCATTTAATGCGTTTCCACAATCCACCCATCATGCGCATATCACGAGTTTGCGTACGTTCATACAGTTGGCCACTAATGATAATCAGTGCCGCACCAGATAAACCGTTGGTGATCATTTGGATCACCGCACCTTGGTAAGCCAAGGTTGAACCCGCGTAAATAGCGACTGTCACAAACCCCATGTGGGATAAGCTACTGTACGCCGCCAGACGTTTGATATCCGTTTGTTTGAACGCCAACCATGCACCATAGAAGATACTGATCACACCCAGCGTCATCGCCACTGGCGTGAACTGGATAGAGGCTTCTGGGAATAGAGGCAAAGTAAAGCGTAACAGACCGTATGCTGCGGTTTTTAACATGATACCGGAGATATCTACAGAACCCGCTGTTGGCGATTGTTCTTGAGTATCTGCCATCCAACCATGGAATGGAACCAGAGGCATTTTAACGGCAAAGGCGATAAAGAAGCCTAACATCAACATAAACGCAACGTTGCTAGAGAGCTCTGCTCCCAGCAGTTGGTTATAGTCGAATGTTAATACACCTGAAGTATTGAAGTTTGCTAGTGCCAATCCAATGATGGAGACCAGCATGATCAAACCACTCGCTTGCGTATAAATGAAGAACTTAGTCGCAGCTTTGATATGTTGTCTGTTTTCTGACCCTTTGTGTCCCCAATTGGCAATCAGGAAGTACATTGGGATCAGCATCATCTCCCAGAAGAAGAAGAATAAGAACAGGTCAACCGCGGTAAAAATCCCCATCACCCCTGTGATAATCCACAGCAGGTTAAAGTGGTACGCACCTTGGTTCTTTTGGTTTTCACTCCAAGAGCTCAGAATCGAAAAAGCCCCCATGATAGCCGTTAATACGACCATCAGCAGTGATAAACCGTCAATTGCTAAATGAAAGTCAATTCCCAGTGACGGGATCCACGGCATAAAGAAAACAGATTGCCACTGTGGAATACCTTGTGGATTAACAAGCGAGTAGTTCCCTTGTAACCACAATTGCACGGAAAGTATCAATGTTATTCCCATCGTCGCCAGTGCAATCCAACGCGGTGCGCGATGACTGAACCGGTCAGCCTGCCAGCTTAGCAGGCCTCCGATGAAGGGAATGAGTATTAGCCAGGGTAATAGCATGGCGCAATGTGTCCCTTAATTAAACCAAAAGCAGCAGAGCAAGAATCAGCACTGCACCCAGCCCCAACGAGGCAACATACCAACGGATTTGGCCGTTTTCACTCACTGCAAGCCCTTTATTTGCCCAACGTGAAAGATGTGCAGGGATATTCATCAGAGAGTTAATCGGATCGCTTTCCAGTAGCCATGCAATACCTTTAAACGGTTTTACAAAGACTACGTCATACAGCCAATCGAAGCCCCACGCTTGGTACCACCATGCGCTGAAGAAACGACCCACTGCAGTTTTCGCGATAGCATCGACTATTGAACGTCTAAACAGGTAGAGGAATACCGCAATTAATAGACCAGCGATAGCAAACCCGCCAGAAATCGCTTCGAGTAAGACTTTACCGTCTTCACTGCCAGCCGCTTCCGCAGGGAATACCCCTTCGAGTGGTTGGTGGATTAATGCACCAACAAACGTTGCAAGGATAGCCAAAATACCCAGTGGTAATGTGTGAGTGATGCCTTTAACCTTATGCGCTTTGATTTTTGCTTCACCGTGGAACACGATGAAAATCATACGGAAGGTATAAATTGCGGTCATTAATGCACCGAGGATACCGGCCCACAACAATACAGTTTGTCCATCAAGCTGCGCACCCCACAAAATGGCATCTTTACTGTAGAAACCAGCAGTAAACAGTGGCAATGCTGCCAGTGCGCTTCCGCCAATCAACATCACAGCGTAGATAAATGGAATTTGCTTACGCAACCCACCCATTTTGAAGATATTTTGCTCGTGGTGGCATGCCAAGATGACCGAACCTGCTGACAGGAATAACAGCGCTTTAAAGAAAGCATGCGTCATCAGGTGGAAAATCGCAGCATCCCAAGCTTGCACACCCAGAGCCAAGAACATATAACCGATTTGGCTCATGGTGGAGTATGCAAGTACACGTTTGATATCCGTTTGAACCAGTGCAGCAAACCCAGCCAGTACCAATGTCACCGCGCCCACAACGCCAACTAAATGTAAAACTTCTGGCGCTAATAAGAACAGAACGTGGGTACGAGCCACTAAGTACACACCGGCCGTTACCATGGTTGCGGCGTGGATCAATGCTGAAACAGGTGTAGGGCCTGCCATCGCATCTGCCAACCACGTTTGCAATGGTAATTGTGCTGATTTACCGACTGCGCCACCTAATAACATCAAGGTTGCCCAATTGATCGCACTTGAACCTTCAGCAAATTTCTGAGGTGCTAACACCGCCATTTCGCTGAAATTCAATGTACCGAGCTCATTCCACAGGATAAACATACCAATGGCGAGGAACACGTCACCGATACGCGTGACAAAGAACGCTTTCATGGCGGCTTTACCGTTTTCTGGATTGGTATAATAGAAACCAATCAACAGATAACTGCACAGCCCTACCCCTTCCCAGCCGAGATACATCAGCATCATGTTATCAGCGAGAACTAAAACCACCATGCTCGCGATAAACAGGTTAGTGTAAGCGAAGAAACGTGAGTAACCTTCCTCGCCACGCATATACCAAGAAGCGTATACGTGAATAAGGAAGCCCACACCCGTTACCACACCTAACATGGTCAGAGATAAACCATCTAACATTAGGGTGAATGGGATATTAAAGGTACCGACAGACATCCAAGTCCAAAGTGGCTGGATGAATACGCTACCTGCGTCTTGAGCTAAAAATTCATTGCCAGCATAGAATGCGACGATGGCCGCTAAGCCGACCGACCCCGCACCAATAATGGCCGAAACGTTTTCTGACCAGCGTCCACGGGAGAAGGCTAACAGTACCGACCCCAGTAAAGGCAACAGAATGGTTAAATAGAGTAGGTTCATCCGCGCATCTCACTGACTTTATCAATATTCAGGTTCTGACGATGACGATGGAGTTGCAGTAACAACGCCAATCCAATACTCGCCTCCGCTGCAGCCAGCGCGATTGCCAAGATATACATAATCTGGCCGTCTGGTTGCCCCCAAAAACTCCCTGCAACCACAAATGCCAGTGCAGTTGAGTTAATCATGATTTCCAGTCCGATCAACATGAAAAGCAAGTTGCGGCGGATAACAAGGCAGCTAAGCCCCATCACAAATAGAATTGCCGCTAAAATCAGACCATGCTCTAGAGGTATCATTTTTGCTCCTCCGCCTTCGCGATGCTCACAAGATCAGCACCGTTTTCTTTACGGTCACGTCCAACGTGGAATGCGACGACTAAACCCGCTAGTAGTAGCAATGACGCCAATTCGACAGCCAGAACATACGGCCCGAACAAGCTAATACCCACTTCTTTCGCCCCAATGATGGTGCCCTCAATGCCATTTTGATATGACAACGAGGTGATGCCGTAAACTAAGATAGCCAATAAAACTGCGGATAACGCCGCAGGGCCAATCCAGTTTTTCGGTGTCAACCAAGCGCGCTCTTGTTCTTGAACAGAACGCCCCAAGTTGAGCATCATCACGACGAACACGAACAGGACCATAATGGCACCTGCATACACGATGATTTCCAATGCCCCAGCAAAATACGCACCGAGGGAGAAAAACACCATTGACAGAGCCAGCAGAGAAACAACCAGATACAACAGTGCATGCACCGGATTTGTATTCGTTATCACCCTTAAAGTTGCTAAAATGGCAACTAGACCGGCGATATAAAATGTAAATTCCATGAATATCGCTCCTTATGGCAACAGGTCTTTGACGTTGATAGGTTTCGCTTCGTTATCCGCTTCACCTTTGTCTTTACCTGCAATCGCCATACCCGATTTACGGTAAAAGTTATAATCAGGATATTTACCTGGGCCTGAAATTAACAGGTCATTTTTCTCGTAAACCAGATCCTGACGTCTCCAATCGGCCATTTCAAAATCAGGTGTTAATTGGATTGCCGTCGTTGGGCAAGCCTCTTCACACAGACCACAGAAAATACAGCGCGAAAAGTTAACGCGGAAAAATTCAGGGTACCAGCGGCCATCTTCGTGCTCGGCTTTTTGCAGTGAAATACACCCCACTGGGCAAGCAACCGCACACAAGTTACATGCAACACAACGCTCTTCACCGTCAGGGTCGCGCGTTAGCACGATACGCCCACGGTAACGGGGTGGCAGATAAACCGGCTCTTCTGGATACATTTGCGTTTCGCGTTTATCGAACGCATGTAGGCCGACCATCCAAATACTACGTACTTGGGTGGCGAAACCGACCAATAACTCTTTCAATGTCATGGTTCAATCACCCCTTACTGAGCGTTGTATAAAATCACTGCTGCAGTACCCAGCAGATTAAGCAGTGTCAACGGCAGGCAAATTTTCCAACCGAAAGACATCACTTGGTCATAACGTGGACGCGGTAAAGAGGCACGGATCAAGATAAACATCATCATGAAGAAGCCAGTTTTGATAGCAAACCACAAGAATGACGGCAGGAATGGACCATGCCAGCCACCAAAGAACAGCGTCACAATCAGGGCAGAAACCGTTACGATACCGATATACTCACCGACGAAGAACAGACCGAACTTCATGCCTGAGTATTCAACGTGGTAACCATCCGCAATCTCTTGTTCTGCTTCTGGTTGGTCAAACGGATGACGGTGACATACCGCAACGCCCGCTATCGCAAAAGTCACAAAACCAAAGAACTGAGGAATGATGTTCCACATGCCTTCTTGGGAGTTCACAATATCAATCAGGTTGAATGAACCTGCTTGTGCAACCACGCCCATTAAAGAAAGGCCTAAGAACACTTCGTAACTCACGGTTTGTGCTGACGCACGCATCGCACCTAATAATGAGTATTTGTTATTACTTGACCAACCCGCAAATAACACCGCATAGACCGCGAGACCCGCCATCATCAGGAAGAATAAAATCCCAATATTCAGGTCTGCAACGTGCCATGTTGGGCTAACAGGGACGATAGCAAATGCTAAGAACAGTGAACAAAACGCAATCACTGGCGCAAGCGTAAAGATTTTCTTGTCCGCGAACTGTGGGATCCAGTCTTCTTTAAACAGCATTTTGAACATGTCGGCGATTAACTGGCCCATCCCAAACGGACCAACGCGGTTTGGACCATAACGGTTCTGGAATAGACCGAGAATACGGCGCTCTCCCAGACTCATGTAGGCCCCACAAGTCACAACAACCAATAAAATGACGACAGATTTAAGGATGGAAATTAACACTTCCATCACTTCAGGAGAAATCCAATCCATCATGCTCCCCTCCGCAGATTATTGACTGACACGCCAGCCATTGAAGGTGCGATACCTGGCATGCCTAACGGTAAGCCAATTTGACCTGTAGATAAGTGATTGCTGAGACGAACAGTCAAGTTAAACGCTTGACCTGCATGGCTAAATTCAGCTTTTGTTCCTGCTACCAATCCAAGTGACGCAGCATCTTGCGTGTTCAGCATGATATATGGCTCTGGCATACGCTCTTGGATCACTTCTGAACGCTGTGACATTTCATCACTACCGAACAGGTGGTAATAAGGTGCGACAACCCACTGAGCTTCGCTGGCTTGATAAGCCGCTGGAATTTCAGTGAAGTAAGCCAATTTACCTTCTGTTGAATTGAACAAACGGATACCCGGGTCACCAAATAACAGGTGTCCCCCCACTTCGGCTTGGAATTTGTTCCAGGCTTGCGGTGAGTTCCAACCCGGTGCCCATGCAAATGGAATTTGCTGGCGCGGCGCGGTTGGGCTGTTGTTCCCTTCCATTGAGAAAGCAAATGGAGAGTCAATATCTTGCGGTTGACGAGGCTCATGGACAGATTGATTTGCTAGCATCGCTGTACGACCACTGTAACGATGTGGTTCACGCGCCAGTTTTTGACCACGAATACGGAAAGACGCTTTCGGAGCCGCATCAACCATACCTGAGAATTGTGGCATTGCGGCAACACAATCAGCGATAACGTGATCCAGTTGAGACCAATCTGCATCACGCTCTTGCGCTTCAGTTTGCAGTGAATGCATCCAGCGCCAGCTTTCGTTCATCACGATAGCTTTGTCGTAATACGTTGGGTCGAAGACTTGGAAGAAACGTTGTGCACGACCTTCTTGGTTAATCAACGTGCCGTCTGCTTCAGCAAAACTCGCTGCAGGCAGAACTAATGTTGCTTTATCCATGATGTCCGTTTGCTGATGGTCTGCAACAATCAAGTGGCTCAATTTTGCGAGTGCGCTATTGACCGCATCCACGCTGCTGTGACGGTACAAGTCGTTTTCGATGACAACAGCCACATCCGCTTCTTTCGCTTCAATGCGAGCTAAAGCGCTGTCTAGTGGCTGTGCGTTCATCATTGCCAGACCGAAACTATTTGCATGAGACGCTAAGTAAGATAACCCAACATTCGCGCCTTTCGCTTTCAGTGCAAATGCCACGTTAGCGGCCGCTTGGATCATTGCCTCGCTGGCACTATGGCTACCACTGATAATTAATGGTTTTTTCGCACCCACTAAGGCCTGAGCAATGGTTTCCACTTTGGCTTTTAAGTCTGCCGGTAAATCATTCACCGCAGGGGCTTCGCCATTAATCATATTGGCGATAGCAAAACCAAAACGCGCTTGGTCAGCGACTGGAGCACGGTAATTAAAGGCGGCCACATCGTCTAAGCGAGTATCATCAACATTGGTAATAAACAGCGGATATTTCGCGTGTTGGCCAATGTTTTGGATAGCGGCGATTTGCCAGTCAGCGACTTTCTGCGCTGCGGCCATTTCACGCGCTTTACCTTTCACAGCTTGACGAACAGATAACGCCATACGTGCGCCTGTCTGAGTTAAATCTTCACCCAGTACCAGTACCGCATCATAGCCTTCCACTTCACGCAATGTTGGGGTATAGATACCACCATTTTGCAAAATGTTTTGCATCAGCGCTAAGCGACTTTGCTCACCCGCAGAGATACCTGAGTAGAAGTTTTCTGCACCGACTAAAGCGCGCAATGCATAGTTGCTTTCAACGCTAGCACGCGGCGAGCCGATACCAATCACTTTTTTCGATTGATTGATAATTTGCGCACCGCTTTGCATCGCTTCGATAGCCGAAATCACGTTCTTAACGCCATTTTTATTGAGTACGGCTTGGCGAGGACGGTCTTTACGGTTGACGTAACCATAACCAAAGCGACCACGGTCACACAGGAAATAGTGGTTTACCGAGCCGTTATAACGGTTTTCGATGCGGCGGATTTCACCATAACGCTCACCGGGGCTAGTATTACAACCGATACTGCACTGCTGGCAGATACCCGGTGCAAATTGCATATCCCATTTACGGTTATAGCGCTCAGAGTGAGTTTTGTCGGTGAATACCCCAGTAGGGCAAACTTCAACTAAGTTACCGGAGAACTCGCTTTCCAGCGTACCGTCTTCAGTACGACCGAAATACACATAGTTATGTGCGCCATAAACCCCTAAATCGGTGCCATCTGCGTAATCTTTGTAGTAACGAACACAACGATAACACGCGATACAACGGTTCATCTCATGACTAATAAATGGACCGAGGTCTTGGTTAATGTGAGTACGTTTCGTAAAACGATATTTACGCATATTATGACCGGTCATTACCGTCATATCTTGTAGGTGACAGTTCCCACCTTCCTCACAGACTGGGCAGTCATGAGGGTGGTTGGTCATCAGCCATTCCACGACACTTTCACGGAATTGTTTGGCTTCTTCATCATCAATTGAGATGTAAGTCCCTTCCGTTGCGGGTGTCATACAAGACATTACTAGGCGACCGCGAGTGTCATCTGCGTTCTGATACTGCTTAACCGCACACTGGCGGCAAGCGCCAACGCTTCCCAGCGCCGGATGCCAGCAAAAATAAGGAATATCTAGCCCGAGAGAAAGACAGGCTTGTAACAGGTTTTCAGACCCGTTTACGTCATATTCTTTGCCGTCTACATATATTGTAGCCATAGTCAGCATGCTTCCCAAAGGCCCGCATAAAGCAGGCGTTAATCAAAAATACGTTCTTCGTGAAAAATCTCTTTAGCGGTTGCTCAATCGCTAAATAATTACCAGCGCTGCTTCAGCAGGTTGGGCTGGATACCCGCAATCTGCACAATGTTACGCAGATCTTTTTGCGAAATACCCGCTTCGAATTCATCACGGAAATATTTGATGGCACTTTGTAGCGGTTCGACCGCACCCGGTGCGTGAGCGCAGAAAGTTTTACCCGGCCCTAAGAAACGGCAAAGTTGCTCTAGGGTTTCAATATCCCCCGGCTGCCCTTCACCTTTTTCCAGCGCTTGTAAAATTTTCACACTCCATGGCAAACCATCGCGGCACGGTGTACACCAACCACAGGATTCACGGGCAAAGAAGGTTTCTAGGTTACGCACTAACGAAACCATGTTGATCTCATGATCAACCGCCATCGCCAATGCAGTACCAAGACGGCTTCCCGCTTTGGCAATATTTTCGAAATCCATCGGTAAGTCGAGATGGTCGTTGGTCAGGAAGTCTGTCCCTGCGCCACCCGGCTGCCATGCTTTTAATTTTAGTCCATCACGCATACCACCTGCGTAATCTTCCAGCACTTCACGTGCCGTCGTACCAAATGGCAGTTCCCACAGACCCGGGTTTTTCACACGGCCAGAGAACCCCATCAGTTTAGTACCCGCATCTTTACTCTTACCTGCGCTTAAATCGATATACCATTGGTCTCCGTGCTCTAAAATGGCAGGCACGTTACAGATGGTTTCAACGTTATTAACGCAAGTTGGTTTACCCCAAGCACCTGATGTGGCAGGGAATGGTGGCTTAGAACGCGGGTTAGCACGGCGGCCTTCTAAAGAGTTAATCAGTGCGGTTTCTTCACCGCAGATATAACGCCCAGCGCCGGTGTGGACAAATAGTTCAAAATCGAAACCTGAACCGAGGATATTTTTGCCTAATAGACCTGCCGCTTTAGCTTCTTCGATGGCACGACGCAGGTTTTGCGCGGCTTCAACGTATTCACCCCGTAAGAAGATATAACCACGGTAAGCTTTTAGTGCATAAGCGCCCGTGATCATCCCCTCAACTAACAAGTGAGGAAGTTGTTCCATCAATAGACGGTCTTTATAAGTGCCCGGTTCCATTTCATCCGCATTACATAAAAAGTAACGCAGTTTCATGTTTTCGTCTTTTGGCATCAGGCTCCATTTCAGACCCGTTGAGAAGCCCGCACCGCCTCGCCCTTTCAGGCCAGCGTCTTTCACGAGATTCACAACTTCATCCGGTGCCATGCCTTTGAGCGCACGCTCAAGACCTTTGTATCCGTTTTTACTGCGATACTCATCTAACCAAACAGGCTGATTGTCATCACGCAAACGCCATGTTAGGGGATGAGTTTCAGCAGTACGGATCACTGGATTAACAGAATTTGTCATGGATACTGCTCCAGTAATTTTTGAATATTTTCAGGCTGCACGTAGCTGTGAGTGTCATCATCGATCATCATCGTTGGACCCTTGTCACAGTTACCTAAGCAACAGGTCGGCAGCAATGTAAAACGGCCATCAGCTGTTGTTTGGCCCGGGCGAATATTAAGCTGTTTAATGATTTCAGCTTCTAAGCCCTGATAACCTGTAATATGGCAAACAACACTGTCGCAATAGCGAATAATGTGGCGACCCACTGGTTGGCGGAAGATTTGGCTATAGAATGTCGCCACCCCTTCAACATCACTAGCTGGGATACCTAAGACGTCAGCGATAGCATGGATCGCACCATCTTCAACCCAACCGCGGTTTTTTTGCACAATTTTCAGTGCTTCAATTGAGGCAGCACGTGCGTCTTCGTAATGGTGTTTCTCACCTTCAATCTCTTCGCGCTCTTTCTCGGTTAAGACAAAGCCATGATTGACTTGCGGTTCAAACACGTTCACGACATTGAGCTCGTTGTGCTTCTCATTTTCGTTATGTTCATTATGCATGGTTAGCGATCCACATCCGACATTACAAAATCGATACTACCCAGATAGACGATTAAGTCTGAAACTAAGCTGCCTCTGATAACCGCAGGAATTTGCTGCAAGTGAGCGTAGCTCGGCGTACGAATACGCGTGCGGTAGCTCATTGTGCTGCCATCACTGGTTAAGTAGTAGCTGTTGATCCCCTTCGTCGCTTCAACCATCTGGAATGACTCATTTGCTGGCATCACCGGCCCCCAAGACACTTGTAAGAAGTGGTTGATCAGGGTTTCGATGTGCTGCAACGTACGCTCTTTTGGTGGCGGAGTTGTCAGTGGATGGTCAGCTTTGAAAGGACCTTCTGGCATATTCTTATAGCATTGCTCAAGAATACGGATACTCTGACGCATCTCTTCCACTTTGATCATCACACGGTCATAACAGTCACCGTTATGCGCGATAGGGATATCAAATTCGAAGTTTTCATAGCCTGAATATGGACGCCATTTACGCACGTCAAAATCAACGCCTGTTGCACGTAATCCAGCCCCTGTCACACCCCATGCCAACGCCTCTTCTTTTGAGTACATTGCGGTACCAATAGAACGGCCTTTTAAGATGGAGTTCTTCAGTGCGGAAGTGACATAAGACTCTAAACGTTTTGGCAGCCAGTCTAATAATTCACGCAGCAGTTTTTCCCAGCCACGTGGTAAGTCGTGAGCGACACCACCGATACGGAACCATGCAGGGTGCATACGGAAACCGGTAATCGCTTCAATGACGTTGTAGACTTTTTGACGGTCAGTAAACGCAAAGAAGACTGGGGTCATCGCACCAACGTCTTGGATATAGGTACTGATGTACAGTAAGTGGCTGTTGATACGGAATAACTCAGACAACATGACACGGATCGTTTTGACGCGATCTGGCACTTCAATGCCTGCCAATTTTTCAACGGCTAACACATATGGCATTTCATTCACACAACCACCGAGGTACTCGATACGGTCGGTGTAAGGAATGTAACTGTGCCATGACTGGCGTTCACCCATTTTTTCAGCGCCACGGTGGTGGTAGCCGATATCAGGTACGCAGTCGATAATTTCTTCGCCATCCAATTGCAGTACGATACGGAACGCACCGTGTGAGGATGGGTGGTTTGGCCCCAAGTTCAGGAACATGAAATCTTCGTTTTCATTTCCGCGTGCCATGCCCCACTCTTCTGGTTTGAAAGTCAAAGCTTCCATTTCCAGATCTTGTTTCTGCTTAGTCAGCACAAAAGGGTCGAACTCGGTCGCACGCGCAGGGTAATCCTTACGCAGTGGGTGGCCTTCCCAGCTTGGTGACATTAAAAGGCGGCGTAGATTCGGGTGACCTTGGAACGTTATACCGAACATGTCCCACACTTCACGCTCATGCCAATTCGCATTCGGGAACAGTGAAACAATAGAAGGCACGTTTAAGTCTTTCTCATTAAGAGCGACTTTTAACATGATATCGCGGTTACGATCGATGGAGATGATATGATAGAAAACACTAAAATCTGCTTCTGGCAGACCTTGACGGTGAATTCGTTGACGTTCATCTACCCCATGTAAGTCAAATAACATGACATACGGTTTTGGTAATTTCTTTAGGAAATCGACCACTTCCAGTAACTGTTCGCGACGCACCCAAACCACTGGCATGCCAGTGCGAGTTGCTTGAACAGAAAAGGCATCCGGCCCAAATTGATTGCGCAGTTCCAGAAGCACAGGGTCGTTTAAGTGATCCTGTGTCTGCCATCCTGGCTGGTTACTACTCGCTTGCGCTATCTGATCTGTCATCATTCTTCACCATAACGCTTGATCAGGTTTATTATTTCGCAACAACATTGCTCTGTTACGCTGTATGGCTTTAAGCCTTAAATTTCGTCTGGTGTACGCAGGTTTGTCACTGCAATACGTTCACCATGCTTTCTTTCTCTTTCTGATTGCATATTGGCACGGTAAACCCCTTGGTCTCCAACGACCCAAGACAGCGGACGACGCTCTTTACCGATAGATTCTTGCAATAGAAGCAGAGCCTGCATATAGGCTTCTGGGCGTGGTGGGCAACCTGGGATATATACATCCACAGGAATAAATTTATCGACGCCTTGTACAACAGAATAAATGTCATACATGCCACCAGAGTTGGCACATGAACCCATGGAAATAACCCATTTTGGTTCAAGCATTTGGTCATACAGACGTTGAATAACAGGTGCCATTTTTGTGAAACAAGTACCTGCAACTACCATGAAATCGGCTTGACGAGGTGAAGCACGCAGTACTTCTGCACCAAAGCGGGCGACGTCATGAACAGCCGTGAACGAAGTCACCATTTCTACATAGCAACATGAAAGACCAAAGTTATATGGCCAGAGAGAGTTTTTGCGCCCCCAGTTAACCACATCGTGAAGTGCATGAGAAAGTTTCCCCATGTAAACACTGTTTTCAACTTGCTGCTCCAGTGGATCTGTTACGATTTCCTGGGTTTGCAGTGGGTAACGGTCGTTCTCACCGTTCGGATCTATGCGGGTGAGCGTATAATCCATTGTATAATGCCTCGCTTTTTACTGCGGATGACGATTGCTGATTTTAATAACTTCACTAGGATGCTTTACTTTTCCGCGGGAACGGACTGGAGTCCAATCCAATGCCCCAACGCGGACGAGATAAAACAGTCCCGCCAACAATACCAAAATAAAGATCGCGGCTTCGATGAAACCTACCCAACCGGCTTCGCGGATGGCAACTGACCATGCAAATAAGAACATGGCTTCAACATCGAAGATAACGAAAAACATGGCGACTAAGTAAAACTTAGCGGACATGCGGAGACGTGCACTACCGACCGAGTCGATACCGGACTCATAAGGAACGTGTTTTGTTCTGGCTTTGGCGCGGCTACCTAAAAAGTGACCCGCGACCAACATGAAAGCACAAAGACCGATAGTGCCGATAAGGAATATCGCAAACGCCCAGTTATGGGCTAACGCTAGGATTGATGTAGACATACTCGTTGCTTACTCATTACTTATGGTGTGTTAACTGCTCTTTTTTACATCACGGCAGTATTGCACCACAATTGCCCAGTTAATCGAGAAGAAAGACCAAAATTGATCACAAACTAAAATATCACCAAACTTAAATCAGTCTGTTGACTGCGTTTGGTTTGTCCTCTCTCATTACAATTTACCTTACTTAAATTAAGTAAAATAACCCGTATTTGTTACAAAAACTTCACACTACAAAAACAACGGAACAACAAAAAGTACTCATAATCTGCTAAAACGTGTCAGTGTAATGATACTCAAGTAAACACGCAAACTAGTTTAACTGATTATTCGTTTTTACTACACCATTATCTCAGGAAAAACCTGTCTTAACAGATGAAAAATTGCGCTTTTTATTTGATCTAACGCACACTTTTATTGAAAAAGTACTCAATTTGTTTACATAGCATTCAATTTAACTTTAAGTCTTTGTAACTCTTTTTAACGCATGACTTCAAGTAACTACCTGACATTCCAGCGCTATTTTATCTATTCAATAAAAAAATATTGTTAACAACATAACAAATTGTTAACTAAACAATGAAATTCAGGTTATGCCAGCTACATCACAATTATTTCATGGTCTTTCCTATTTAACCATACTTATTAAGTGGTTAATTGTTTTTTTTATGAGCGGATATTGATAAAAAATTGATAAACTTGAATTTGATAACCTATTAAAAATATCACTGAGGATTATTTAAACACCCACAAGAACAAATTTCTCGATGCCATTTCCCAATATTGAAAATTTTGTTCCACGGTATGAGATAATCGTTTCAGTCATCAGCAGCGATCCACTTTCATCTACCACCAAACAGCTTAACCTACGCGTACGTAAGCCATTCAACCAATGAATGCCATCACAACCACAGCCCGAATGTTATTTAGACTGTGATTAACACATTGATTTTATTTGTACATGACCAATAACACATTGATCACAAACAAGTGATTCAGTAATAAACGGACAAAAAAGATATAAAAAAACGGCAATCCCAAGATAATTGGAATTGCCGTCAGTACAATAAATCGATTAAATATTATGCTTAAGATAACCAGTTGAATCGATTAAATTAATTACCTTCTTCGTTGATATCCACCAATTCACTTGCTGGAGTTGCAACATAAGGGATTTTTTTGTTTTCAATCGCATCGAATACAGTCAGAACAAAATCTTTTTGCTCATCTGCATTCTTATACAACCAATACTGAATATCAGGTAAACGAGGCAACCCATCAGCTTCACTCAAAATGCGTAAATCTGCATTTTGCATTTCCATTGGCCTTGCTGTTACCCCAACTTCTGCATTTACGGCTGCACGGACAGCAGGTAAAGAAGCCGCTTCATACGCCACATGCCATGACAAACCTGCATCATCAAGAGCACTAGTACAAAGTTTACGATATGGGTTAGTTTCGTCCATAACCACTAATGGAATGGGCTCATTAGAACGCAATTGAAAATCCGGTGCACTATGCCACAAAACAGGCACAGTTCTTAAAGCCGTTTTGGGATGGTGGCTAATTCTTGCCGTTGTTAAAGCAAGGTCTATCTCATGGTTATCGAGCATTGACTCAATAAACTGTGCCCGTTTAATACGCACTTCAACGGCAATTCTTGGATAGACAGATGCGATACGATTAAGCAAGAAAGGTAATAAGATATCGACGGTGTCATCAGATGCACCAATACGCAATTCACCATCCGCGTCATTATAGGTTAACGATGCCGTTGCATCATCATTGGCGCGAAGTATTTGCCTTGCGTAGCCAAGCAATTGTAATCCATGCGCAGTGAGCAGTTTATTTCGCCCATGACGAGCAAAAAGCTCACGACCGACTAATTGCTCTAGGCGCTGCATTTGCTGGCTCACAGCAGATTGTGTTCGACAAACGGCTGCAGCTGCAGCTGCGAACGTGTTAAGATCTGCGACAGCGACGAAAGTACGTAGCAAATCAAGATCTAGGTTCATGATGGGACGATTGGAATTTATCATCGTTCATTCTCTTATATAATTTTATGTTACCTGGTGTTTCTGCTCTCCTCCATGAGAATCAGCGAGTTTATAGCGACTACTAAGCGAGTGCATTTCTAATCCATAGATCTGTAATAACTTCTCATTACTTTACTTTTTTGCACCTTGTCCATTATTCATTGACGATAAGGCATGTGTACAAATAGCATACTTCCAAAAATCAAATAATCTTAATAAAAAGGCAATGTTTTCTTAAAAAACAAGCTAAAACATGCTTTCTTGGAAACGCCTAAATAGTAACATATTTAATGTAATCGCAATTATTTTAATGTAAGCACATTATAAAACTCATTTCACTATTTGGTTATAGCCAAAAATATCAATGAGTTATGAATTTAAGGCGCACTTTTCGTTAAAAAAAACACCTCGAAACAATCAATATTACTAACAAAATCACACTAATTATTATGAAAAAAGGCCATTACCGCAAAAAAAACATGTCTGATTTAACCATTCAATGCTTAATATTACATTTTGATACAATTTTTCCTTTTTCACTATTTTTATGCTTTTTTACTATTTATACTCCAAAACATCAAAGAATGTTAAAATTATAATCCAACTAATACCATATTTTCGGAATAGACAGCTAACCTAAGTAAGATAATAAGATACCAAACATTACATTTACGCGTAAACCAACCTTTTACACCAAAAATAACCTTGCATCTTCAAAAGCTTCTGAGGGAAGAGTACAGTAAAGGAATAACGCCGGCTCGACCAATGTAACCCTTAGGGTAATGAGAGAACTATGAATAATCTAACTAAATCCAGTAAGCTCGATAATGTTTGCTATGACATTCGTGGGCCCGTATTAAAAGAAGCTAAGCGCCTAGAAGAAGAAGGCAACAAAGTCCTCAAACTCAATATTGGTAACCCGGCCCCGTTTGGCTTTGAAGCCCCAGATGAAATCCTAGTCGATGTCTTACGTAATCTGCCGAGCTCTCAAGGTTATTGTGATTCCAAAGGGCTCTATTCTGCACGTAAAGCTATCGTCCAGCACTACCAAGCTCGTGGTATTCACGAAATGACGGTAGAAGATGTTTACATTGGTAATGGTGTATCTGAGCTTATCGTCCAAGCGATGCAAGCACTGCTTAATAATGGCGATGAAATGTTAGTCCCTGCCCCTGATTACCCACTATGGACTGCTGCAGTTTCCCTTTCTGGTGGGAAAGCCGTTCATTACATGTGTGATGAGCAGCAAGGTTGGATGCCTGATATTGAAGATATTCGCAAAAAGATCACCCCAAGAACGCGTGGGATTGTGGTTATCAACCCAAATAACCCAACCGGTGCTGTCTACAGCAAAGATCTATTAATGGAAATTGTCGAGTTGGCTCGTCAGCACAATCTTATTATCTATGCTGATGAAATTTACGACAAAATTCTTTATGATGATGCTGTGCATCACTCGATTGCCGCCCTCGCCCCTGATTTATTAACCATCACCTTTAATGGTTTATCGAAAACGTATCGCGTCGCTGGCTTCCGCCAAGGTTGGATGGTATTAAACGGCCCGAAAAAACATGCTAAAAGCTACATTGAAGGCTTAGAAATGCTAGCCTCTATGCGCCTATGTGCCAACGTGCCAATGCAACATGCTATTCAAACTGCATTGGGCGGCTATCAAAGTATTAGCGAATTCATTCAGCCGGGTGGCCGCTTATATGAGCAACGTAATCGTGCATGGGAATTGATCAACCAAATACCGGGGGTTTCATGTGTCAAACCGCAAGGCGCTCTTTACATGTTCCCGAAAATAGATATTAAACGATTTAATATCTATGACGACCAGAAAATGATTTTAGACCTGTTACTACAAGAAAAAGTACTATTAGTTCAGGGTACCGCATTCAACTGGCCTGAACCCGACCACTTTAGAATTGTTACATTACCTTATGCTGACGACCTTGAAATGGCGATTAATAAATTTGGCCGTTTCCTGGAAGGTTATCGCCAATAGAATTGGGTAAAATATAGAATAAAAGCCTCCAGCTCTGGAGGCTTTTTTATTATAAATCTAGCCATCACTAATAGACTGTATTATTCTGATAATCAAAGAATGGAAATAAAATAAATTGCCACAAGGAAAAAGCCCAATAATATAAATGGAAAATATTTCATACTGCCTCTTTATTTATGGATTGAATATTCATTATATTTTTTTGATTACATAATTCAACACAATTAAAATATCAGTTAATTTATAATCTAAATTAGATGGTATTATTAAGACACTCTTAATTTGACAAAAAACATTAAAATAATGTCACTGAGTAGTAACCAATTAAAAAACAATAAATTTATATCACTGTCACTTTATTTCCGTTATAATTTTTGTTGTTTGTAGACACCATAAAAGAGGACTTATGAGCTACTTTTTCGCCCACCTTGCTAGAATGAAGTTAATCCATCGTTGGCCGTTAATGCGTAATGTCCGAACTGAAAACGTTTCGGAACATAGCTTGCAAGTGGCTATGGTTGCCCATGCTCTTGCTATCATCAAGAATCGTCGATTCGGTGGTCAGGTTAATGCAGAACGAATAGCTATGTTAGCCATGTACCATGATGCGAGCGAAGTTATCACTGGGGATTTACCAACTCCGATTAAATATCATAATCAGCAAATTGCTCATGAATATAAAAAAATAGAGAAGTTCGCCCAGCAAAAATTACTCGAAATGCTACCAGAAGAACTGCGAGATGACTTCCGTGAGCTAATTATTGAAGATTTACAAACTGCTGAAGAACATTCATTGGTTAAACAAGCTGATTCACTATGTGCTTATTTGAAATGTTTAGAGGAACTTTCCGCAGGTAATAGTGAATTTAAACTTGCAAAAAAACGCCTAGAGAAAATATTAGAAGAAAGAAAAAGCCCTGAAATGAACTATTTTATGGAAAAATTTGTCCCAGGCTTTAAACTTTCCCTTGATGAAATCAGTAATTAATTTTTTAGTAGGAATAATAAATATTCCTACTCTGCATAAGCAGTTATTAATTATATTTCGTTAAATGCGGTAGAACAGTCAGACGATGACGGGAAATGCACATACAGCCGCTTGGAGTCCCCATTAACCCCCAATACCATTTTTCCTTTATCTTCGAAGGTAATAGAACAATAAAAACTCGATTTTGTACGATATTTTTTGCCACTTTTAGTTGTTATTTCAACAACCCAATAATCATATGAATCATTAACACCGAGCTCATATTTAAATGCAAAAATATCTTTCATAACAGCTTTATTTGCAATATTAGACAACGTTTGTGACCTAGGGTATTTTTTCGCACTGCTATTACTAAGGTTATTAATATAGTGTTCAATGACAACAGAACTTAAATCTTCCCCCCAAAAATTTTCAAATGTTGCCAAGCCCAAATAATATCTTTCTGGTGTAGCAGTTTCTTTATTCATATTAGATATTCCTCACATTAATTTGTCAGAAATAAGCTAGCATTTAGTTTATCAAATGAAAAAACGAATAAATATTAACGCTTACGTTTTTTTAATAGAAACCATCAATAACGATTTACTTTTCATTCGTTATTGATGGTAATTTTGAGATTATAAATAACAAGAATTAATTAAAGGGAAATAATACCGGTACGACCAAAATACTAATAAACATCACAATAATAGTGAATGGCACACCCACTTTCAAAAAGTCAGAAAATTTATAACCCCCTGGCCCTAATACCAAGGTGTTAACAGGTGATGAAACAGGGGTCATAAACGCAGCTGATGCAGCAATACCAACAACCATAGCAAATGGCAGCGGAGAAACCTCCATTTGACGTGCTGCAGCAATGGCTATTGGCGCCATCAACACCGCTGTTGCAGTGTTAGAAATAAACAAACCAATCGTAGCGCAAAGGATAAATAAACACAGCAGCATGACGTGCGGACCTAACCCACCCGCTATCTTCATCAAGGCATCAACTGCAAGTGCTATCCCGCCCGTTTCTTGCAATGCGAGCGCAAAAGGCATCATCCCAACAATTAATATGATACTCGGCCAGTGAATTGACTTATACGCACTTTCCATGTCGATACAGCGAAATTTTCCCATTAATAAACAGGCAATCAGCGCCGCAATAAAATTAGGAATTTCATTGGTCACCATCATCGCGACCATTAGTGCCAAGCAAAATAAAGCATGAGGAGCTTGAGAGGCGGCAGGGGCAACCGCTTCGACTTCAGCAGCTAGATTCAGGACAATAAAGTTCCGTGGCTTAGTCGATAAAACCCGGATTAATTTCCAATCACCAATGACTAATAAAATATCCCCTAATCTAAGCGGTTCATCAACTAGTTTTCCATCCAATGCCTTGCCATCACGACGAATACCAACAACGTTCAAACCATAGCGAGTACGAAATTTAATATCCTTTAACGATTTACCCAATAGTTCGGAATCTGGGTTCATCGATACTTCAGCCATGCCTACGTCTCGTGATTGCTCTGAAAAATAATCACCTCGTAAAATCATGGGTTCAAGGAGTTGTTCGCTACAAAACTGACGTAAGTCGTCATCACTCACAGAAATATCAATTAATAAGACATCTCGCTCGCGTAACTCCGTTCCCCCCGTAGCGCTCACCATCACACGACGGAATTTACGCCAACGCTCAATCCCTACTACGTTAGCTTCGTAACGAGAGCGAAGATGCAGTTCATCAAGGGTATGGCCAATAAGCGGGGAACCTTTGCGGATAGCAAGACGGCGAGCTCTGCCTGTCAGCTTGTAATCTCGAATTAAATCACGGAAAGTACGCTGATATTTAACTGGTTGTTTATCAGGTTCGTTACTGCCTAGCCAGCGCCTTGTCAGCCACATGTAGGCGATACCCGCGAATAAAATTAAAATACCAATCGGGGTAATAGAGAAAAATTGAAAGCCTTTGATCCCTTCTCGTACCAATTCACTGTTCACCACCATATTAGGTGGCGTGGCCACCAGTGTCATCATCCCACTGATTAGCCCAGCGAAGCCTAATGGCATCATTAACCGGCTAGGGGACGTTTTCATGCGTGATGCGACACTTAAAACGACGGGGATAAAAATAGCTACCACCCCAGTGGAGCTCATAAAAGCCCCTAACCCAGCGACGGTGAGCATTAAGAAAACCAGCATTTTGCTTTCGCTGCTTCCTGCAACGCGAACAAGCCAGTCTCCCATTTGATAGGCTATCCCTGTGCGAACAAGGCCATCACCGATGACAAATAATGCAGCGATTAGCAAGACGTTAGGGTCAGCAAAACCGGCTGTAGCTTGTTCTAGCGTTAAAGTATCGCTCAATACAAACGCGACAATGACAAGTAACGCTACCACATCCATACGGATCTTATTTGTGGTAAATAAAACTATCGCAATTAATAGGAGGGTCAAGACCCACAGCAATTCTCCGTTCAAAATATCCCCTTTCGACGAAAAAAAACATTGCTAAGAATTTTATTCAGTTAAGCATGTTTTACGGAGAATTTCTTTGATTAAATCACCATTAAGTCAAATTAGACACGAAAAGTTCATAATCACCATTATTGTCAGGCCCCGTAACGGAAATTTGTGCCAGTGAACTCACAATTACTTGAATTTCATCACGACGCGGCATGCCTTCTGGCGCATGGACTGCGACCACTTGGCAGCCTGCTGTTAATGCAGAATGGATGCCTGCCTGCGCATCTTCAAAGGCAATGCAGGATTTTGTAGGAAGAGAAAGTGCTTGTGCCCCAAGTAAAAACGGTTCTGGATCTGGCTTACCTTTGGACACTTTTTCAAATGTTATCCAATGTTTAGGCTCTGGTAACCCTGCCGCTTGTTGACGGCCATGGGCAATTGGTACAGTACCAGAGGTGACAATCGCCCACGGCGCGCCAATTTCATTTAAACGCGATAGCAAAGCAATAGCGCCGGGTAAAGCAATAACGCCTTCAGTATCTTCACTTTCCATTTTTTCTAACCAGCGAAAATAACCCATAATTTCTTCATCACTCGCCTCAGGTAAAAAGTGACGCAAACTGGTTAATGCTGGCTTTCCATGAATAAAGTTAATAATTTCTTCAGGGCTTTTCCCTATTCGCTCACCAAATTTACACCAGCAACGCTCAACAACTGCCAGCGAATCCGCCAATGTGCCATCTAAATCAAATAGAAACCCTTTTGCCTTTAATTTCACATCTACCCCTTTACCCTTTAATTGTGCAATTCGCATAACATAAAAAGTTGAATCGATTCTAGCCCACTAGTTAACGCTAAATAGGCATATATACGCAACCTCAATATTAAAAATAATTAAGAATTGAGCCTAAGACTTAGATTTGAATGCACTAGAGAGTTAAAACAGGAAAGAAATGTTAATTTGAAGTTGAAATTTTATACCTATTAATCCCATTTACTCTAAATAATTTGCCTTGTCTCTATGCGATAAAGTGAAGTATGACGAGATTGCTCTAAATATTCACGCTGTAGCTAGGCGACTAGAGAAGATATCTCGGGGAACATACAAAAGTATGTGACCCGAGTAGCCGAATGTAGTCAACAACACTACAGCGCGAAGAATGATGAGTACTAAGCGTTGAAGATTTGGGATATCTCTACTGCTGATAAATGATACTGCCTTGGACACGCATGCCAAATCGCTAACATACGATTATATTTTTCCCACATTGGTGTTTGTGAGTTAAACCCATGCGTTCCACTGTCAAAGTGGGTATAACGCCCTTCTGTATTGACCATAAAACGGACATAGCTCAGATAACGTGCTTCTGTTGCTGCATCAAAGCCCAAAAATTGCACACGGCGGCCATCAATGTCTTCTTTATTAGCCATGTTGCTATAAGAGACTTGCAGTGCATGGTACATTTCCATGATATCAATAACAGTACGGCAGGTGTCTTCACTTAAATGGCCAAAGTCTCTGTCTAACTCACGCATTTGTAAACCGAAACCACGTTCAATAATGGTTTGTAAGCGGCGATAACGTTCTGCATTATCGGGGTCAAGCATGGTCATCATTTTATATTGATTAGATAAGATCAAGCGTTGTGCGTTAGTCATTTCCATCATGGTTCTCCCACTAAAAAGTATGGCTTATCTTCGCATTCAACATCAATCATAGACAGTGAAAACATCGCTTTTATTGATCTAAACACGTTTTTTGCATTACTTATTGTTAAATCTACCTTTTAATGGAAATCATCTCTTAGATATCTTCCAAAAAGGAACGATCCAGCTGCTTAAACGCACGTTTTAGTAAATCAGCTAACGCCATATAATCGGGTTGCTGTTCAATCGGTGCCATGACAATACCCGCTTCGGTAAATTTATCACGGATCTCGTGAAACCAGCTCAACAAGCTCGATGGCAGAGGCGTCGCAGCACGTTTTCCTAACCACCATAAACCTTGCATTGGCAAACTACAGGCAAACAGTGCCGTTGCAATGGCGGGACCAAGTTGCCCACCTAATGCGATTTGCCATGCTAATGTGAAAATTGCAATGGGTGGCATAAAACGAATACCAAAGCGAACAGCCTTGTTAATGCGAATTTCGGGGAAGATTGGCGACAGTTTTTTCTCCATAGGAAAAGTCTTCAGATAGTGGTTACCTAATCTAAAGCGTTTAAAAAAACCGGGCGGTGTACTTTGTAATGTACTCATGAAACGTTTCCTATCGACTTCTTAAAAACTGAGGCAATAATTTATAGATTGCACGATGGTAAAATGATAGCACATTTAAGATAACGAAATTATTTCATTACATTTACCTTAAGTTAAGTCATTTTACTAAATATCAGCTATTCTAATAGCAATGTAACCCTGTGCTATAACACCACTTTATACGTCACTTATGATTTTAATCAATCAAAGCCCCTATTTTTAAAAAAAACGTATAAAATATAAAATAATTTTAGTAGAATCTACCGCATTTAGAATTGCTGTTGCATTTGTTACTTTTTAGCTTTATCCATCTTCAAAACGGAAGATAGACAACAGTTATATATTGGGGTTATTGGTCGTTATTTCAACACTAGATGCAAAGGTTTACTTTTATAACCCTTTGCTGGAAAGAATAGCGCCTGTTTTATCAACCCCATAAAGGTCTCACGATCTTTAACTTTTTCGCCTTTAACATGATATCAATCATGATGTTTCAGGTCATAAATACGCTAGGCTTTAGCAGTATATTTTTAATCTGAGTCTTTTCATGTTGTTTAAAAGGCTTCACAACAACAATTAACGATAGGTATTTCCATGTCAAGTAAGCTGGTACTGGTTCTAAACTGCGGTAGCTCCTCACTGAAATTCGCCATCATCGACCCAACTAATGGCGATGAATTTTTATCTGGATTAGCTGAGTGCTTTAACCTCCCGGAAGCCCGTATTAAGTGGAAAATGGATGGTGCTAAGAAAGAAGCGCCTTTAGGTGCTGGTGCAGCGCATAGCGAAGCATTGGATTTCATTGTTAACACTATTCTTGCTGAAAAACCTGAGCTATCAGAGCAAATCACCTCCATTGGCCACCGTATTGTTCATGGTGGTGAGAAATTCACCTCTTCTGTATTAATTACAGACGAAGTGATTGAAGGCATCGAAGCGGCTATTCCATTCGCGCCATTACATAACCCTGCTCACCTTATCGGTATTGAAGAAGCAAGAAAATCTTTCCCGCATCTGATCAACAAGAATGTCGCTGTCTTTGATACCGCATTCCATCAGACCATGCCGCAGGAAGCTTATCTGTATGCATTGCCATACGAATTATATTCAGAGCATAGTATCCGCCGTTATGGTGCGCACGGTACAAGCCATTACTATGTTTCCCGTGAAGCCGCGAAAAAACTCAACAAATCTGTTGATGATCTAAACGTTATCACTTGCCACTTAGGCAACGGTGGTTCTGTTACTGCTATTGTTAATGGTAAATGTGTAGATACGTCAATGGGCTTAACGCCATTAGAAGGTCTGGTAATGGGAACTCGTAGTGGTGATATCGACCCTGCAATTATTTTCCATTTACATGATTCTTTAGGCATGAGCGTTGATCAAATCAACAAAATGCTGACCAAAGAGTCTGGTTTATTAGGTTTAACTGGCGTAACTAGCGACTGCCGCTACGTTGAAGACAACTACGGCACTAAAGAAGATGCCACTCGCGCAATGGATGTTTTCTGCCATCGTTTAGCTAAATACGTTGGTGCATACAGTGCACTGATGGAAGGCCGTCTTGACGCTATCATCTTCACAGGTGGTATTGGTGAAAACTCAGCGCAAGTTCGTGAAATTACTTTGAAGAAACTGGCTATCCTTGGTTTCGAATATGACCATGAGCGTAACTTAGCAGCACGCTTCGGTAAAGAAGGTTTAATCACTACCGATAACAGCCGCCCTGCTCTGGTTATCGCAACCAATGAAGAGTTGGTTATCGCCCAAGATACTGCGCGTTTAACCGCATAAGCAACTTCTACCGCCAGCAACATGCTGGCGGTATCGTTTTGTCATTAGAGTAACCGAAATAAAGAGGTTCCCGTGTCCCGTACAATTATGTTAATACCTACTGGCACCAGCGTTGGCTTAACTAGCGTTAGCCTAGGTGTCGTTCGCTCAATGGAACAAAAAGGTGTTCAATTAAGCGTTTTCAAACCTATCGCACAGCCACGCGTCTCTGGCAACAAAGACCAAACCACTGAAGTCCTGCGCTCTCATTCAAGTATTACTACCATTGTTGAACCCTTAACAATGGAATACGTTGAATCGCTACTGACCTCTTCCAAAAAAGATGTGTTAATGGAAGAAATCGTCGCTCGCTATCATGACCACACAAAAAATGCGGAAGTGATTTTAATTGAAGGTTTAGTGCCAACACGTAAATATTCATTTGCTCAATCATTAAACTATGAAATTGCCAAAACATTAGGCGCAGAGATTGTTTTTGTCACTGCACCAGGCAATAGCTCCATTACGCAAATGCAAGAACGTTTAGAGTTAGTACGCAACGAATTCGGCGGCCAACGTAATAAAAATATTATCGGTGTTATTATTAACAAGGTGAATGCGCCTGTTGATGAGCAAGGCCGTACTCGCCCTGATCTGTCTGAAATCTTTGATGATTCAACTAAAGCGACAGTGGCTAACCTCGATACTAAGCAACTTTCGGCGCTGAATTTACCTGTACTTGCATCCATTCCATGGAACTTTGATTTAATTGCCACTCGTGCTATGGACATGGCAAGGCACTTAGGTGCAGAAGTTGTTAACGAAGGTGAAATCAAAACCCGTCGCGTTAAATCTGTGACTTTCTGCGCACGTAGCATCCCTCACATGCTTGAGCACTTCCGCCCTGGCTCACTATTAGTGACCTCCGCAGATCGCCCTGATGTGTTAGTTTCTGCATCACTAGCGGCAATGAATGGTGTTGAAATCGGTGCGGTTCTACTAACGGGTGGCTACAACATTGACCCGCCTATTCGCCAACTGTGTGAACAAGCGTTCGAAACAGGCCTGCCGGTGTTTATGGTGAAAAGCAATACATGGCAAACATCACTGAATCTGCAAAGCTTTAGCTTAGAAGTCCCTGCAGATGACCACGAACGTATTGAAAAAATTCAAAACTACGTGGCTCGTCATATTAGTAGCGATTGGATCGAATCACTGGTTGCAGACTCTGAGCGCCCTAACCGCCTCTCACCACCGGCTTTCCGTTATCAGTTAACTGAATTAGCGCGTAAAGCTGGCAAACGTATCGTTCTTCCTGAAGGCGACGAGCCACGTACCGTTAAAGCTGCATCTATCTGTGCAGAACGCGGCATCGCAACTTGTGTACTGTTAGGTAACCCAGAAGACATTCGTCGCGTTGCGGCAGCGCAAGGTATTGAGCTCGGCACTGGCATTGAAATTGTCGACCCAGTTAAAGTACGTGAAGAGTACGTTGCTCGCCTCGTTGAATTACGTAAGAGCAAAGGAATGACTGAGGTTGTTGCTCGCGAGCAATTAGAAGATAACGTCGTATTAGGGACATTAATGCTGGAAAAAGGCGAAGTTGATGGCCTAGTTTCTGGTGCAGTTCATACGACGGCAAATACTATTCGTCCACCGCTACAATTAATTAAAACAGCACCGGGCAGCTCATTAGTTTCTTCTGTTTTCTTTATGCTATTACCTGAGCAAGTGTTTGTTTATGGTGACTGCGCTATCAATCCAGATCCAACTGCAGAGCAATTATCAGAAATCGCTATCCAATCTGCTGATTCCGCAAAAGCGTTCGGTATTGACCCACGCGTTGCGATGATCTCTTATTCTACTGGTGATTCAGGTGCAGGTAGTGACGTTGAGAAAGTGCGTGAAGCAACACGTTTAGCGAAAGAGAAACGCCCAGACTTAATCATCGATGGCCCATTACAATATGATGCGGCAGTGATGGCTGACGTTGCTAAATCTAAAGCTCCTAATTCGCCAGTTGCAGGTAAAGCGACCGTATTTATCTTCCCTGACTTGAATACCGGTAATACCACTTATAAAGCAGTACAACGTTCTGCTGACTTAGTGTCTATTGGTCCAATGCTGCAAGGTATGCGTAAGCCTGTCAATGACTTGTCTCGTGGTGCATTAGTTGATGACATCGTTTATACGGTTGCATTAACTGCAATCCAAGCCGTACAAAACGAAAACGCATAATTCATCTCTATGATGTAAAAAAGCGCTCAGTTGAGCGCTTTTTGGTTGTTGACAAAGCGGGATAAAAGCGTGGTTTTTCCCGCTTTGTGTTATCAGCCGAAAATCAAGAAATTGATTTTCCTAATTTATTTTCAAAACCTATTCGACTTGCAGCCAAACATAATATGTTTGTCAGCAGTCTGAAAGCGCTCAGTTGAGCGCTTTTTTTATATTTGAAACCAATAAGCACAAATAAACAAATTAATTACCATAAAAACTATCATCTAGTTTATTAGTCGCATTTTTTATTAACTATATCAAATTTACAGATGATAGCATTCGCACTAATTTTTTGTATCGCATCATAGCAATGGTAATAATATGAATCACCTAACTAAAAATCTTATAATCATAATCGGTACTTTATTCCTAGCATCTTGTTCTAGTCACCTTCCTTCCTCAACAGAACAATCAAATTTTTTGAGTAACTATGACCGTTTATCTGAAGTTAAAACACCGTCTGGCAATATAATCAAAGCATGGCATTCAGACCAACTAAATACAACTCAAAAAAATAAGCTTATTTTTACCCCTATAAAATTTAAACCGCTTAATGAACACAATAAAATAAATGAAAAATTCGCAACGGTTCTACTTAATTACACGAATCAACAGGTCAAAAAAGAGCTAGAAAAGCACTTTGAATTAACCCAAACACCAGGGCCTAATACATTACAATTTACAGGTGTCATTACCTCTGTTAGCGCAACTGCTGAAGAACTCAAACCCTATGAAGTTTTACCTGTTATGTTAGTGATAGCAGGAACCCAACTTGCAGTAGGAAGCCGAGATGCTGACACGAATATTTATTTTGAATGGAAAGTCACTGACTCACAAACTGGGTTGCCTTTATATGAAGCCATTAGGAAAAACAGTGGGAACCAATTAAGTAATACTGAACAGGTGATAACCTTAGAAGACTTAAAGGATGCTGTTGATATTATCGCGGATGAAGTTGTTCCAAACGCATAATATGTCATTACGGATGGTAAATAAAATTACCATCCGTAATTTAATAGACTATCTTTTACGCGTAAATAATGAAACCACCACTGCAACAATAATATTCAGAATAAATGCCGCAATACCGATATTCATGAAACTTAAACTTTCCCCTAACCAAGGGAACAATTGTGCTAACGAAATTTTCTCGATATAGGTTACCGCAAGGAATAAAACTCCCGTAGAAATCCCACAAATAGCACCTGCTGGTGTCATTGGGTTTTGTTGTTTAAAGCTCATCAATAAAGCAGGGAAAAACTGTGCAACAATATTCACGCCGAGTAACATAATCGCTACGAGAGTATCGTTACTGTGGAAAATAAAATACAAGCTGACTAACGCAACAACAGGCACCATAAAGCGTGCATAAACACCTGACTGGCGTTTTTCTTCACTCACACCCATCGCTTTTTGCACAACGCCTGCTAGCATATTGGAGGTGGTTAACAACAACATCGATCCTGGAACTAATGCCGTTAGCATACCCGCAGCGCCAATAAAACCGACAACAATAGGTGAGAAGGTGCTTTTAGATATCTCAAACAGCGATAAATCCACCGCGGCCCCTTCAAGATGCGGAATTTGCAATATAGACGCATAGCCGACAAAAAAAGCAAATAGCATAATCAAGCTGTAAGCTGGGATCAGAATACTATTACGTTTCAGAGATTTCTCATCTTTTGCGGTAAACACTGCGGCCATATAGTGTGGCCAACAGAAATAGGCAACCACAGATAAGAATATAGTCGAAATATACCAAGGAATATTAAGCCCTGTTTCGGAGAAGGTTAAAAAGCTTGGCATTGCCGTATCTATCGCTTTAAACATCTCCCCAAAGCTACCGTAATAATGAAGTGGGATATAAATACCGATAAACACCACCACAATTAAAATCATTAGATCTTTCAGAGCTGATGTCCAAGCTGAGCCATGAATACCTGAAATCATCACAAACAACGTCACTGCGATAATTCCAATCCAAATGGCAATATCAGCTGGAATTGCACCATAAGACGCTTGAGAAACAATAATGCCTAATCCTTTGAGCTGCAAAACAAATAAAGGCACCATCGCAGCAATAGAAATTAAGCTAATTAATAACCCTAACCCCGGGCTTTGATATTTCTTGGTAAATAACTCAGAAATCGTTCTGACATCATTATCTTTTGCGAAGCGCCATACTCTTGGGTGTACCCAATATAAAAAGATCCCCATAAACGCATTGACTGCTAAGGTATATAGGATTGCAGGGCCTTTTCCGTAAGCCCAGCCGCTCCCACCGAGGAAGGTAAATGTGGTATATATTTCCCCTGCACTTAATAAGAAAACCAGCAGTGCGCCGTAACTACGCCCACCGACAGACCATCCTTCGTGATCCATCGTTTTTCCTTTTTTAGCGCGGATAGCTAAATAAATACTAAAAAAGAAAAATGCAGTGATGATAATTAATGAGGAACTCATGATGTTTCCTTAGTATTTTTATTATCTAATACATTGATTAGTAACATCACTAAAGCTGTAATAATCACCCATGCCACAATCCAAAACATTAAAAATGGCAAGCCCATCACAAAAGGCTCTACTTGGTTAACGAAATAAATGCCCACGGTTAATGCTAGGATTGGGAAAATAACTAAATAATGATACCACTTCATAGAAAATTCCTTATTCCATTACCCTAAAGAGACCAATTCACGGGGCAGATGACTTAGCATTTCAACACCATCTTCAGTGATGAGTAGCATATCTTCAATCATAATGCCGCCCACACCAATCCCGTAATATGGCGTTTCTAAACTCATGACCATCCCAGCTCGAAAGACTTCTGTCGTCGCAGCACTCACAAAAGGGGCTTCTTCTAACCCGACAAACACGCCATCCCCATGGCCTAAGTGCCCACGGTTATAATAAGGCAATCCCGAGGAACGGATCAGTGCCATTGTTTCATTAAAAACATCACTCAATGCGACACCGGGTGCAACTCGGCTTAACATATATTGATGACCTTTTAAGATGGTTTGATAAATAGCAGCGACTTTTTCATTCGGTTTACCAACCACAAATGTGCGTGCAATATCAGCGCCATAGCCTGCTACATCAACACCACAGTCAAATTTAATTAAATCACCTTCTTTTGCTGGCTGGTCATCTGGGATCATTTTGGGTGAAAAATCACTGCCAACTGAAATTAAATTGAAGCGGCTATAGTTCGTTTCAGGGAATTCCATCACTTTCGCTTTAAAAGCTGCGGTTAATTCTGCTGAAGTACAGCCAACTCTAATTAATTTACTCGCAGCAGCAATACCAGCTTCTGTAATTTGTGCAGACTTTCTGAGGTGAGCGATTTCCCACTCACTTTTAATCATGCGTAATTCATTAAATAACGGTGAAGAGTCAACCAAATTTAGCCCAGGGATAACCTTATCCAGCCATACTTTTCCAGTATGTGTAATTTGGTTTAATTCAATCGCAACCGGTTTTCCATAAACGCCTGCATCTGACAACGCCTCTTTAAGTATATTAAAAATCGTTTCTATTGGGCTATTAATTGGCCTTGCCTTCATTACTTTGCCATTTTCAGGATTGTAAGGGTCGTCTACATCCACCCAAATTGGAAATGTTTTAATCTTTGCATTAGGCATTTGAAGTGACAAATTTGCCGCTTCAAATTCATTCATAATAACCAATGATTCAATAGACGGATCACGAAAAATAACCGCGATCGCAGAGCCTGTTTGCCTGAAAGTATACATAAAGAAGCTCGCAAAACCGGTTAAGTGATAGAAATTATCACCCACTGTTGCGATTAATGCTTCAATCCCTTCACGCTCCATAATCTCACGAGCTTTGTGGGTTACGTTCTCAAGGTGTTGTTGTTTCAAAAAAGTATTCTGTTTATTCATTATCATTTTTATTCTCTCGAAGCGTCATATCTACATCACGCAGTGCATCATATCGCAAACGATAAATGTTAAGATCTGCCACATTATATCTAGTGTGGAAATGAATACATCGTTTAACATACAAGTTTTTTATAACTAATAGTTATATATTAGCCAGAAATTAACTTTGCTAGAGATTTGATTTTAGGGAAAATAAAGAAAAGGACTAAATAAATTAGCCCTTTAATCATTTAAGTCTGAGTAGTTATAAGTTTTCAGCACAAGTGATGGTTTTTTCTAACTCATTATTACGCGTTAACCATAAAGAAAGCGCTTTGAGTGAATCTGGCGTAAATTCGTCACAGCGTGCACTGATCTCTTTCGGGGTCAACCAACTGACCTCAGCCACTTCAGACTCTTGTAAAGCGAATGGGCCATGGCTTACACAACTAAACAACCCGCCCCATACACGACAATGCGCATCTTCAAAATAAAAATGGCCATGTTCAGCAAAAGGAACACCTGCAATACCCAGCTCTTCTTCCGCTTCGCGCTTTGCAGAACCAAGGATGTTTTCACCTTTTGTAACGACTCCTCCTGCTGTTGCATCAAGGAAGCCGGGGTGAAAATCTTTAATGTCTGTGCGTCGTTGAACCAGTATTTTTCCCATTCCATCATGGACAACGATGTAAGTTGCACGATGGCGTAGGTTTTCTGCTCGCATTTGGCTACGTGTTGCCTGAGCAATCACCGTATTGTCTTCATCAACAATATCGACCCACTCAACGACTTCGGTTGGTTGTTCCATCCTGTAAACCTTTTATTTTTAAGCTAAAACTGCTTATATCATTAGACTGATTATTATTGTGTGCCAAACAATACTAATCTGCATTGATCCACAACTATAGAAACGATCCTAGCTGAATTTGTGATGGGTTGCCATCATAAAAAAACACTTCTTTATTACAATGATAATGAAATCCTGTTTCTTTAAGGTAGCCCAAGCAAATCATACAAATTGTGTTCACAAATGCTATAGTTAAATCATAACGCTGTAGTTTGTGACACTAATGAAAAGTTAATACGCAAAGTTGGTGTATTGTGACTAAGGTGACAGAACGTAGGCAACAACGCTGCGGTTTGAGTATATTGACAGGGGGTATCCCCTAAATAGTTCAAATTGCAGCTAGGCGCTAAGAGATGGCATCCTTAGGAGCATACACAAGTATGTGACTAAGGTGACAGAACGTAGGCAACAACGCTGCGGTTTGAAATATGACGGGGATGGCGATGAAGATACTCATAACAGGCGGCACCGGGCTAATCGGAACACCACTTATCCAAAAACTGATCTCTCTAGAGCATCAGGTTACTGTATTAAGCCGCTCTCCACAAAAAGTTTATAGCCATTTTTGCAAGGCTGTTGAGTGCTGGACGACGCTCAATGATCAAACTCACTTAAATGACTTTGATGCTGTCATTAACCTTGCTGGCGAACCCATCGCGGACAAGCGCTGGACAGAGGAACAAAAAAAATTATTGTGTGACAGCCGCTGGAAATTAACTCAACAGCTTAGTGAATTAATTACGGCCAGCGAAACACCACCTCGCGTATTTTTATCGGGTTCAGCCGTTGGTTATTATGGTAACCAAGGCCAATCAGTCGTCACAGAAGACGAACAGCCCCACGATGAATTTACTCACCAACTCACACAGCATTGGGAAGCTTTAGCCGCTAATGCACAATCAGAAAAAACGCGTGTTTGTTTATTACGCACCGGCTTAGTGTTATCAGCGAATGGCGGTTTACTTGCCAAAATTCTCCCCATTTTTAAAATGGGTGCGGGAGGTCCAATTGGTGACGGGAAACAATACATGCCATGGATACATATCAATGATATGGTTCGTGCGATTTGTTTTCTATTAGATACCCCAACGCTCTCTGGCCCCTTTAATATGACCTCACCTTATCCAGTTCATAATGACTTATTTTCTGCCACATTAGGTGATGTTCTCAATCGCCCTTCATTTGTGCGAACACCCGCTTTTGTGATTAAGACCATTATGGGTGAATCTGCAGCGCTGGTCTTGGGTGGCCAACAGGCGATCCCCAAACGATTAGAAGAGGCTGGCTTTCAATTTGAACATATCGAATTAAAAGAAGCGCTTACTGACTTGCTTATTCCACATGCTGATCAGTAAATATTATTTCGCCCCCTGCCAGCGGTGAAATAGGTCTTGTTCTAGTTCGATATCAAACTGATCAAGAATGCGGTTAACTGTTTGGTCAATAATATCTTGGATTGTTTCAGGTTGGTGATAAAACGCAGGCATTGGGGGCATGATCACGGCTCCCATTTCTGCTGCTTGAACCATTAATTTCAAATGCCCAACATGCAATGGCGTTTCACGGACACCTAAAAGTAATTTTTTACCTTCTTTCAGTACCACGTCCGCCGCTCTAGTGACCAACGTATCTGTATAACTATGAACAATACCTGATAACGTCTTCATGGTACAAGGCATGATCACCATGCCAGCAGTACGGAACGACCCCGAAGAGATCGCAGCTGCGATATCGCGGCTATCATAGTTATGGTCAGCGAGCTGTTGAACCTCTTTGACACTGTAATCTGTTTCTAATGCTAATGTTTGGCGGGCAGCCGCACTCATCACCAAATGGGTTTCTACCTCTTTGACAGGTTTCAACACTTCAAGCAAGCGGACACCATAAATAGCCCCACTTGCCCCGGTTAACCCAATGATCAGTTTTTTCATTTCGCTGCCCTATTCACGATAACTCACCGTATTATATACAAATCTCACTAGAATGGCAGATATCAACGACGCTGTAGCTCTAGCTATGACGAATTTTTTGGCTATCAGCCGCAATCCCAATTATACACGACTCGACTAAAATCACGTTTTTTCAAATCATCAGGGTGAATGAAGAAATTACCCACACCGATATCCCCCCAAAGGATCCCAATTTCATAATCACTATTGATTTGCAGAAGTAATTCATATTGTTGAATTTTTTCTTCATATTCCCTTGGGTCACTTTGGGTAAAAAATGGATAACCCCCAATGCAGTGAGCGCCTGACTCGAATGCATCACTATAAGGTTCAACCCATTCGTCGTAAAAGTCTTCACCTTCAAATTGGTCTTCATAATCGTAGAGGTTGTCGACCCCTAAAATTTTCTGACCAAATTGGAAATCATCGATACTGATGTACTGCTCCGCGAGCGCATATTCAATACGGCATTGGCAGTCTATCGGTGTATAATAATCATTGCTGTGTGCCGCAATAACCTCAGAGAAATCTTGGGTTAATTGCTCTTGGTCTTCAATAATATCTTCCCAATAGATAACCCTGAAATCTTCTTGGTTTTGTCTGTCATTGAAATCGGCACCATATAAATCATCACCGCCAATAAAAAATTGCAAAATACCCTTTTCTGGATAATTTTCGAGTTTAGGCATTTGTGCAAAATTAATTTGTGCCAACAACTTTAAAGGAGTTCCTTCACTATTCGTCGGGTATTTTTCATTCAGTGGCAAATATGGCATACCACCGACTCGACTCTCCCATAACACAGTGTTTTCAATTGGGGTTAAGGCCATTGTAACAAGCGGCTTTTTAGTGGCTTTGATTTTATCTGCGAAAGGTTTAATTACATCAGGAAGGGAATTGAAGTCGACCATATAGCATTCCAAATAGACAGTTAATGTCCCTCTAGACTACTTGATTTTTACGTATTTAAAATCAGATATAACTGTAACTTATCCTTTCATTTCAAATCATAGTTATAGTTATAGTTATAGTTATAAAACTATAACTAATTTTCTAAATAGTTTCGGTTACAGCTAGGCGGCGAATGAAGCTATCCCAAGGAGCATACAAAAGTATGTGACTTGGGTAGCTGAATGAAGCCAACAACGCTGTAGCCTACACTATGACGAAAATTTAGCCTTCGTTGTAAATTTCCAGATCCTCAACCTCACTCTGATCCTTCAACTTTAACTCATCGTCTTTCCGTAAGTTTTCTAAGTAGTCTAAATAACTTTGGTCGATATCCTTTGTCACATAAATACCATCAAATACCGAGCATTCAAACTCCGTGATTTCCGGGTTTTCTTCTTTAACAGCATCCACCAAATCACTTAAATCTTGGAATATCAGGCCATCTGCACCGATAAGCTTACGAATTTCATCCACTTCACGACCGTGTGCAATCAATTCATTTGCATTTGGCATATCAATACCATACACGTTCGGGAAACGCACTTCGGGTGCCGCTGAGGCAAAATAAACATTTTTTGCTCCAGCTTCGCGTGCTAGCTCAACAATTTGCTCAGATGTTGTTCCGCGCACAATTGAGTCATCGATGAGTAAGACGTTTTTATCACGAAACTCCGCACGGTTCGCATTAAGTTTACGACGCACGGATTTACGACGTTCTTGCTGACCCGGCATGATAAATGTACGGCCTACATAGCGATTTTTCACGAAACCTTGGCGATAGGGTTTATCAAGAATATGTGCAATTTCTAGCGCAATATCACACGATGTTTCTGGGATAGGGATCACCACATCGATATTTAAATCTTCCCATTCACGGGCAATTTTGGCGCCCAGTTTTTGTCCCATACGTAATCTTGCGTTATATACCGACACTTTATCAATAAAAGAGTCTTGGCGAGCAAAATAGACATATTCAAAGATACATGGGGTTAATTGTGGGTTATCAGAGCATTGGCGTGTAAATAATTGCCCTCTTTCTGTCACATATACCGCTTCACCCGGAGCGACATCGCGTAAAAATTCGAAGCCTAAAGTATCAAGCGCGACACTCTCTGAAGCGACCATATATTCATGCTCACCGCTTTCAGTAATGCGGCGCCCTAATACTAACGGACGGATACCATGAGGGTCACGGAAGGCTAACATGCCATGCCCAATAATTAATGCCACGCATGCATATGCACCGCGTATTTTCTTATGCATGGCTGCCACTGCACTGAAAACATTGTCTGGCTCGAGAGGAAAATGGTCAAACCTATCCAGCTCATGCGCTAATACGTTCAGTAGTATTTCAGAATCAGAGGTGGTGTTAACATGGCGGCGAGCAGTTTCAAATAAGCTTCGCGTTAGTTCGTGAGCGTTTGTCAGATTACCATTATGTGCAAGGGTAATACCAAAAGGTGAGTTTACATAGAAAGGCTGTGCTTCTGATGCACTCGAACTGCCTGCTGTAGGATAACGAACATGACCCAACCCCATACAACCTTGTAGTCTGAGCATATGTCGGGTTTCAAAGACGTCTTTTACAAGGCCATTCGCTTTACGTAAACGAATATTATTTTTGCCATCAATTGTGGCAATACCTGCTGCATCTTGCCCACGATGCTGAAGCACCGTGAGAGCATCATAAATTGATTGGTTTACCGGTGTAACACCGGCGATACCGACAATACCGCACATTTAGTCTTTCCTCATCAGCCAGACGGAGAAATGTTCTCCGGTAGGAAACTTGACGCATTTTGCAGGTAGTCAAAAAACCACCTGATTATATGACTGAACTGCGGAATAAGTTCCGAACGCTGCCAGTCCTCACTTTGAGGTAATGGTGTAAATGTATCGAGAAAAAACAGCAATGCCGAAACAATCAGTACACCACGCAACGCGCCGAAGCAGATCCCCAGAACCCGATCTGTGCCTGATAACCCGGTTTTTTGTACCAACGAGCTAATCACATAGTTCACCACCGCGCCAACAATTAATGTGGCAATAAACAGAGCAGCGATAGCAATGCCATTTCTAACCAGCACATCCTCAAAGCGAGTAAAATAGCCCGCTAAATAAGGATAAAACGTACTCGCAACAAAAAAAGCACAGCCCCATGTAACCAATGAGAGCGCCTCTCGTACAAACCCACGGATCAAGCTAACTAGTGCCGAGAAGCCAATAATGGCGATAATTGTGTAATCTATCCAGACCATATTTTATTCCAAAATTCGCACTCACGACATCAGCGAAGTGCATTCTAACAGAAAACGAAAACGTTTGCGTAACCATTTTTCTATCAATTTTAAAAAAATAGCGGCGAAAAGAAAAAATCATAATCGCCGCAGTAAGTTACTAAATCCCCTTACCTTTTAGGGATTATTGAAATTCTATTTTAAGGTTTATAGCTTTGAATTATTCCTTTTGTTCCCGTAATCTTGTTCAATTCAGGTAAAGCTGCTTCTAAGCGCTGCCTTGAGGCCTCTGGCCCTACGTAAATACGTGTGAGTTTATTATTCACCGGTTTTGCAGGAACCGTATACACCTGGTAACCAGATAACCTTAGTTTAGCGACAATCTCCTCAACTTTACTTGCATTGTTCAATGCAATCACTTGCACCACAAATGCTTTGCCCTGTGGCTGAGGTTTTGGCTCGGGCTTAGGTTCAGGCTTCGGTTGTGGCTTCGGTTCAACTTTAGGTTCAGGCTTAGGATCCGGCTTGACTGGTTCAACTACGCTCGGTGCAGGGCTTGTTGTCGATGGCCGTGTTTCAACCTGTTCGTTTTGCTGCTGCGTAATGGCTTCTGACAACATGGCTTCAGAAGCCCCTTCTGAAGAAGCGGTGGTTGTCGTACTCACAATAGGCGCTATTGCCTCAATATCTTCTTCATCACCCGGTTTAGGGATAATAGGAATGGCCGCAAATTCATTTTCATTGTATTTTTTATCGCCATCAAGCAGAGCAGGAAGCACAATGACACCTACTGCTACGAGCACAATGGCGCCAGCAAGTCGATTCTGAAATTTACTAGCCACCGGCACTATCCTTCTTGATTTTCCAATAACATCATGACGTGAGCGACGGTATGAAATGACCCGCACACCACAATCACATCTTGCTCGTTTGCATCGATGCAAGCTTGTTGCCACGCTTTTTCTACACTGCCAAACTGGTTAGCTGCTGGTAAATATTGACTAAGTTGGGCCACATCGGCTCCCCTAAACTCAGTTAATGGCGCAAGGTACCAGTCGGTGACTTGTTGTGATAAGCACTCAAGCGTCCCTTTGATATCTTTATCGCCTAGCATCCCAACCACCGCGCGAATGCGACGGTTTTTAGTTTCCGGTAAGGTGGCTAATTTACTGACTAAGTACCCAGCTGCATGTGGGTTATGAGCGACATCCAATATCATTAACGGTTTTTCACCGATAATTTGGAATCGACCCGGTAATTGAGCCGATTTCAAACCTTGATGAATAGCGGATTCAGTCACTTTCTGGGCAATATCAGTGTCAATTTCCAGTAAGCAACTTACCACACCCAGTGCCGTCGCGGCATTCGCTAAAGGGACATTGGGTAACGGCAAATTATGCCATTCACGCTGTGAACTTTTCCATGACCAACTATTTTCTTGCTCACTGTATTGCCAATCCACACCACGACGAAATAACGGCGTACCTAACTGCCCAGCCACTTGAGCAATTGAAGCTGGCATGTCTGGCTCACCAACGACACCATAGTGATCTTTGCGAAAAATGCCGGCTTTTTCATAACCAATGTGCTCACGGTCTGCTCCTAACCAATCAATATGGTCTAAAGCAATACTGGTGATCGCTGCAATGTCAGCATCAACGATATTTGTCGCATCTAACCGCCCGCCTAAACCGACTTCTAAAATCACAATATCGAGTTTAGCTTGTTTAAATAACTGTAACGCAGCCAAGGTGCCATATTCAAAATAGGTTAGCGAAATATCTGCACGCTGGGCTTCAATTGTGGCAAATGCCTCACAGAAATCAGATTCGGGAAGTTCTTGCCCTTGAATACGAACGCGCTCGGTATAACGGATAAGATGTGGTGAACTGTAAACCCCAACGTTTAGCCCAGAAGCCATAAAAATGGACTCTAGCATATGACAGGTTGTTCCTTTGCCGTTGGTTCCAGTGACAGTGATAACTTTGGGGGCAGGTTGCGTTAGGTTCATTTTCCTAGCAACTTGACCGACTCGCTCCAACCCCATATCAATATTTTGGCTATGTAGGTCGGTGAGATAAGAAAGCCAAGCCTCCAAAGGAGACTTGGCGTTAGGAATGATTAGATTACTCATCATCTTTTTTATGCTTTTCAGAATCCTTTTTTGGCTCTTGGGCATCAAGTTCATCAACGGCGTTAATGTCGATTTCAACCGTTTCCGCTACGATGATAGGTGTCTCATTAAAGCTTGGTTTATTGGTTAACATTGCCAATATTTCAGCTAAACGGTCACGCATCTCAGGGCGGCGAACTATCATATCAATCGCGCCTTTCTCAAGTAAGAATTCACTGCGTTGGAAGCCTTGTGGTAATTTTTCGCGAACCGTCTGTTCGATAACACGCGGCCCCGCAAAACCGATTAATGCTTTCGGCTCAGCCACGTTAATATCACCTAACATAGCTAAACTTGCAGATACCCCACCCATGGTTGGGTCGGTCAATACTGAAATATAAGGTAAACCACGTTCTTGCATTTTTGCTAATGCGGCACTGGTTTTTGCCATCTGCATCAATGATAACAGTGCTTCTTGCATACGCGCACCGCCACTTGAAGAGAAACAAACCAATGGGCAGTTATCTTCCAGAGCTTGTTCAACCGCACGCACAAAACGCGCACCGACAACAGAGGCCATTGAACCGCCCATAAAGGCGAATTCAAACGCTGCAGCCACAACAGGCATGCCTTTCAATGTGCCTTTTAGCACGATGATCGCATCTTTTTCACCTGTTTCTTTTTGCGCAGCAGCAATACGGTCTTTATATTTTTTTGAATCTTTGAACTTAAGGATATCTTTTGGCTCAAGTTCGCTACCTAATTCCGTTGTTGAGTTTTCATCAAGGAAGGTTTCTAAACGCTGACGTGCGTGAATTCGCATATGGTGGTCACATTTTGGACACACGGATAAATTACGCTCTAATTCAGCACCATATAATACTTGCCCACAGCTATCGCATTTAGTCCAAACCCCTTCTGGGATATTGGCTTTATGTGATTGGGTCAAGTTACCTTTCTTTAAAATTTTTTCAATCCAGCTCATTAATGGACCTTTTTGTCTGATTCACTCTGGTTATCACCAGTATGTAATTTTTTGCCATTAAACCACAATGATATCTCACTGTAGATAAAAACTTGTTAAACCACCTTGCTAAACGGCTTAGTGGTTATCGATTTTTTGCGCTGCCGCACGCTTTTCTTTTGCAGCGTTCCGGCGATGACGAATAATTTCAACCACACCCGGCAAAATTGAAACAAAGATAATCGCGACTATCAGTAATTTCAAATTCTTTTGTACGAACGGTAATTCACCAAAGAAATAACCTGCATAGGTGAATAATAATACCCAAATAAACGCGCCCGTCACATTATAAAACGCAAAGTGACGATAAGACATTTTACCCATTCCTGCAACGAATGGCGCAAAAGTTCTGACTATCGGCACAAAGCGTGCCAGTATAATCGCTTTACCGCCATGTTTTTCATAAAAAGCATGGGTTTTATCTAAATAAACACGACGAAAAATCTTCGAATCTGGATTTTTGAATAGTTTCTCACCAAAAATACGCCCGATTGTGTAGTTCACTGCATCACCAATAATTGCCGCGGTGATCATTAAAGCGACCATTAAATGGACATTCAAGTCATTGCTGTCTAATGACGAAATCGCGCCAGCAACAAATAATAACGAATCTCCAGGTAAAAATGGTGTGACCACTAACCCTGTTTCACAAAATAGGATCAGAAACAGGATACCATAGACCCATGTACCATAATCTCTGACCAGTTCAGCAAGGTGTACATCGATATGTAAAATAAAGTCGATAATAAAAGTGATAAATTCCATATAATCCTCATTAATAATAGCATCCATGCTATTTGCAATAATTATGAGATAGATAAAAATTCGCTTTACATCAGTTCATCTGCCAGAAAAAGAGGCCCCATCACATTCTGAGGTAACTCAAATTTCTCTGGGTAATCGACACTCACTAAATACAACCCTTCCGCTTTGGCGGTTGCAGCTGCCTTCGTGCGATCTTTTAACTCAAGAAGATGTGCCATCCAATCAATATTTTGATTGCCACAGCCAATCTCCAACAGACTTCCGACAATATTTCTTACCATATGGTGAACAAACGCATTGGCTTTGATGTCTACCACCACATAATTACCGTGGCGGCTGACATTCACATGCATCACATTACGCCATGGCGACTTCGACTGACACTGGACTGCTCTGAATGAGGTAAAATCACGCTCACCCAATAGCGCCTGTGCCGCTTCATGCATTCTTTTTTCATCGAGCGGGTAATGAAAATGTGTTACGCCATTCGACAAAATTGCAGGCCGATAACGGTGATTAAAAATCACATAGCGATATCGGCGTGCTGTTGCACTAAAGCGTGCATGAAATTCCTCGGCCACTGGTTTACACCAGCGGACAGCGATATCCGCAGGTAAATGGGTATTCGTCCCCATCGTCCAAGCCGCCTCTTTACGGATGGCCGAAGTTTCAAAATGCACCACTTGCCCTGTGGCATGCACACCCGCATCGGTACGCCCTGCGCAAAACACGCTAATTGGCTCCGCAGCAATTTTTGATAAAGCTTCTTCTAAGCAGCCTTGAACACTTTTAACTTCTTGCTGACGTTGCCAACCAAAATAACGACTGCCGTTGTATTCAATACCTAAGGCGATTCGATACAACTGTGTAGACTCAGACATTAGTAAAACAGCTCCTGAGCCAGTTTTTCTGCTGTTTCTACTGCCATCAATGCCCCACCGAAACGCACGTTATCTGCCACTGACCAAAACTGTAAAATTTCAGGTATGCCATAGTCATTACGTACACAACCAATGCTTAATTGGTCATGACCTGACGCTTCTGTCACCTGTGTGGGATAATCACCCTCTTCTGAGACCTGAATATCCTCAAAACGTTCAAGTTCGTCGTTAGCTTCTTCTGCACTCATTGGACGCAATGTTTCTAAATGAACGACTTGAGCATTACCATAAAAAACAGGGGATTGAATAAAGCTCACCGCCACTGGCAAGCCATCATCTTGCAATACCTTACGCACTTGCTCAACCAAACGACGTTCGTGAACCACACTGCCTTCTATGTCAGCCAATAATGGCAACATATTGAACGCGAGTTGCTTACTAAAACGGCCCTCTTCGGCAGGAATACCATTTAATAAACGCGCACTTTGCCCGGCCAGTTCGTCGACTGCGGCTTTACCATAGCTGGAAACCGACAGCATGTTTGTCAAGGTAATACGGCCTAACCCTGCGGCATCCACCAGCGGTTTAATCGCTGTTAATAATTGACTCACAGAGCTATCTGCCAATGAAATAATATTACGGTTGCGATAATCAGCTAACACTTGCGGATTCACATTTGGAACAATCAATGGCACGTCCGGTTCTTGGGCAAATACACCGCTAGTATCGATGACAATACACCCTTCTTGCGCTGCTAAATCGGCATATTCTCGGCTCACACCTTCATTGGCGGCAAAAAAAGCTATTTGTGCCTGTGACCAATCAAAATCGGCCACATTTTCAACTTGAATACTTTTACCATTAAAGCGTACGCTCTCCCCTGCACTACGCTCGCTGGCAAGTAAATACAATTCGCCGACTGGGAATTCTCTTTCTTGTAACAGTGAAATAATAGCTTCACCTACAGCACCGGTTGCGCCTAATACTGCAATATTCCAACCTTCAGTCATGGCTATTCCTCTAAAAAATAAAAAAAATCAAACAACCCCCAATAATTAGGGGCTATTTAATTAGATGTTCATTTTAACTACATTTATTATGCGTGGGTTAAACGTGCCTTAAAACCCAGCGCATTCAGTTTCGATGCCGTTTGTTCATTATCACAAATAATTTCAAGGGATGACCATTCACGGCGTTCTTGGTAATTTTTGCGCAGTTTATCAAATTCGCCTTTTACCCCTGCAACCGCTCTTAACGCTGCGTCATCTCGGCGCACATCATACACGAGATGCACTAACCTTTTGAGCTGGTTTTGCGTTAATTTACCATTGAAAGTCAATTGATTGATATCTGGCTTAGGCAGTAAGGATGAAAGGCAAACTTGTGACGATTTGCCGAGAAACTGACAGTAAGCTTCATAAACTTGCGTGGTTCCTCGCGCTTTGCCTTCTAGCGTATAACCTGCAATATGCGGCGTGCCGATATCCACTAATGCTAAAAGTGCGGTGTCTAAATCAGGCTCTGGCTCCCACACATCTAAGATAACACTGAGTTTTTTCCCGCGGTTAAGTACAGATAATAGTGCTTTATTATCAACTACCTCACCCCGGCTTGCGTTAATCAAAATGGTGCCAGCCTGTAATTTTGCTAAACGCGCTTCATCCATTAAATGGAAAGTTTGATATTCCCCTGACATATTCAGCGGAGTATGGAAAGTAATGACGTCAGCGCGCTCGAGGACATCTTCAAAAGAAACAAATGGCTCGTCGTCCCCCTTAGCTGCTCGCGGTGGATCACAGAGTAATGTTTTGACGCCCCAAGCCGATAACCTAGCGGCTAAGCGCCCTCCGACATTGCCAACACCAATAATTCCTACTGTTTTATCACGCAAATCAAAGTTATCGCGTTCCGCTAGCAATAATAGTGAGGAAATAACATATTCAACAACCGCTATCGCATTACAACCCGGCGCTGATGAAAAACCGATATTTGCCGTTGATAACCACTCGGTATCAATATGATCAAAACCAGCAGTCGCGGTTCCAACAAATTTAACCGGGGTATTATTGAGTAGTGATTCATTAACCTTAGTGATAGAACGCACCATTAGTGCATCTGCATCAATTAATTCTTGTTCTGGTATAGGGCGTCCTGGTACCGCTTTTACCTCACCAAGCTCACTAAATAAAGTTTGAGCATAGGGCATATTCTCATCGACTAAAATTTTCACGCTGTTGTCCTAATCAATCACTTTTTTGTTTTGTGTCGTTATTTATATAGATAAGTGGAATAATATTTTGCCACGGTTTAAGCCAGATGCCTATTAGAGGTTGCCTTCTACGGCAAATTCTTTCACTCGAAAACGGTCTGGTGTCACGCCAGATATTTGCTGGAACATTGCAATAAAAGCGGATGCGGAGCTATATCCCACATCCAGTGCGACTTCATGTACACTCTTCCCTTTTTCTAGCCCTGCAACCGCATGTAGATATCGCAAGCGTTGGCGCCATTCACTAAATGACATGCCTAGCTCCTGCTGGCAACGTCTTGATAACGTGCGTTCCGATGTGTAATAGCGTTTTGCCCATTGTGCTAATGTCGTGTTATCGGCTGGGTCGCTTTGTAACTCTAATAAAATGGGGGCAAGAAATTTGTCTTTTGAAACAGGCAAATAGGTGTCTTGGCAGGAAGACAATGGAAATTGGTCAATCAACACATGCGCCAAACGCAAGTCTTGCGCGGTTTCAGGTTGAACAATACCGCGTTGATACATATCCGTCATAATTGATTGAAATATAGGGCTAAGCTTAATCACACAAGGCCGCTGGGCGAGCACTTGGTTGTATTCATGTGCAAAATCTATGATCCGAAATTTGACACTTTCTTTATTAAAGCTAGCATGGGGGATGTTAGCTGGGATCCAAATGCAAAATTCTGGTGGTGCTAAATAATGTTGACCTGCCACCTCCATTTCCATGATGCCACAAACCACATACAGCATTTGTCCAAAGGGGTGCGAATGGGATTTATACTCAGTGAGAGCTGCCGTTTGCTCGTGCCGAAAAGCCACCAATTCGGGTTCTGCAATATTACATTCACTGATTTGCCAAATGTCTGATTTTAAGTTTTCCATAGTCCTGTCTGAAAAGCGTTATCGATTGTCTGGTTATCAGTATATATAAAAAATCGGACAGATGTATACTAGCGCCCATTCAATATGGGAGAGTGTTTTAATGAAAAATCTTCTTTTTCCGCTAATCGCGGTTTTATTATGGTCAATTAACGCCATTGTTAACAAAGCGGCATCAACTGCCATTGACCCTGCGGCAATCTCATTTTACCGTTGGGCACTGGCATTTCTTGTCATGACCCCTTTTGTATTACGTTCTGTGCTTCGAAATTTTAAAATGGTCATGAAACATTGGTGGCAACTCGCCATTTTAGGCGCTTTAGGGATGATGTTATACCAAAGCTTGGCTTATTATGCCGCACATAGCGTGAGTGCCACCTTTATGGGAATTATGAACTCGTTGATCCCATTATTGACAGTCATTATTAGTATCTTTGTGCTACGCGTTATTCCTACCGTGGGGATTGTGCTAGGTTCAATCCTCTCATTATGTGGATTAGTGTGGCTAGTGAGCCAAGGAAGCCCAAGTGCGTTGTTCTCTCAAGGCTTAGGCCAAGGGGAAGCCATGATGTTGGTTGCGTCTGCGGCATACGCCCTGTACGGTGTTCTGACTAAGCGTTGGTCAATTCAGTTATCGAGTTGGGATGCCCTTTACGTTCAAATTTTCTTTGGCGTGATCATGCTGCTCCCTAATTTCTTATTAGCTGAAGATGTCTCTCTGAATAGCCAAAATATTGGTTTAGTGGTATTTGCAGGTATTGCAGCTTCTATCATCGCCCCAGCTTTATGGATCAAAGGGGTTATAAAACTCGGCGCAAATACAACCTCCATATTTATGAACCTTGCCCCTGTATTTACCGCCATTATTGCCATTTTCGCCTTGGGTGAAGAATTAAAAAGCTACCATTTAATCGGTGGTGGAGTGGTCTTACTCGGGGTAATGTTAGCGCAACAACTACGTACTCCACTGACAGAATTATTCCGCCGTGAAAAAAAGGTGGTTCAAGAGGATTCTTGCCAGTAGAATAGAATTATAAAAGCAATAAATGCAATGTCGTCACTCATATGCCCCACTCTGTGGGGCTATGTTTGAAATCCCCTCTATTTCCTCTTCAATTTCTCCTTAATTTTCTTCACCATTCATACTTTGTGACATTTAAAATACCTTCAATTCACCTTTAATTCGCTCATCATTGATATGATTTATCGGATTACCATTTTCCAGATAAGGGAAAATCCGATTGAATCTTCTGGAATTACAATTAGACTTAAACAAAATTAAATACCCCTTTAGGAGTAGTAACTCCACTCAATAAGCCGTGATAACGCGATAAATCTAAATGGAGCGTGGCAAGTAACCACTATAATAAGGAATAACAATGACTAAGCCGTTTAAAGTTGGGTTGTTCATATTGATAATAATTGCTGTAGCCACTGGCATTTATTTTATCAATAACACCAACCCATCCTCTCCCTCCCAATTAGGCTATGATTTATATCAACAAGGTGAGTCTCAAGCTGCATTTGAACAGTTCCAAAAAACAGCAGAGCAAGACTCACAATCCGCTTTTGCATTAGCCATGATGTATAAAGACGGTATTGGTACAAATGTCGATGATGTGGCAGCTCAAAACTGGTTAATTAAGGCAGCAGAAGCTAACAATAAAAATGCGTTATATAACCTTGGTTTTTTCCGCTATAAGCACATGATAGAAGACACTTCTACAGATGAAAACGGGTTAGCTTCTTTAACGAAAGCGGCTGATCTCGGTGTAAAAGAAGCACAAGAAATGGTTGGTGGTATTTATTTAGCTGATAAATACGAAGAAGTTCCACAAAATATTGAACTTTCTCGCCAATATTTCACTTTAGCTTCTGACCAAGGCTCAAAACTGGCCAAATTTGCTTTAGGTTATATCGCCCATGACTTTGACAATGACAGTAAGAAAGCCGTTGATATATTAACGCCACTTGTCAGCAACGATTTTCCCTTACCCGCTATGCTGCTTGCCTCGATTTATAAGGATGGCGGTAACGGTGTGCCACCGAACCCATCACTCGCTAAAAAGTACGAGCGCCTCTCTTTCTCCTCTGCATTAGAATACATTTCTGACGCGGATGAATTAGAACCTGGAGCTTTATCATTGTATGGTTCACAAACAGAAGAAGAAAAACAAAAGGTCATTTCTAATTTAGAAGAGCGGGCAAGCCGTGGTGATGAGAACGCCATCTATGTGTTGTACCAAAAATACATGACTGGCGATGGTGTTCGGAGAAATAAAAACCGTGCAATGGCTTATATCCGCCCCCTTGTAGACGCAAAAAAACCTAAAGCCTTATATTTAAATTACAAAGCTGATACCGACCGTATTCAGGATTTAACTGATGCCGCTGATGGTCAATACCCTCCCGCGATGTATCAAGCCTATAACGTGTATTCTGGCCGTACATTTAGCGATGTTAAGCGAAATGACGCTTTAGCTGAAAAATATCTCACCGCTGCCGCAGACCTTGGTGATTTAAACGCACTTGTTATCATCAACCAGAGAGCAATTTCAAGTTACGATTTTCCAAACAAAAAACTGAGTGATATTGTCGCCAAATATACCCCTATTTTAATGGAAAAGTACCCGAACTCCGCGGAAGCGTTAGTGGCGGCAAGTGATGTTTATAGTGTTAAAGGTAGCCCATTATTTTCGCCAGAAAAAGCCTTCACCGCTTTAGAAAAAGCAAATCGCATTGACCCCACTTATGATGCTCAGATGCAATTAGCGCGTTATTATATTAATGCTTTTGGTACTAAGCAGGATGTGCAGAAAGCCGCTAAATTACTCATCGACAACCTTAATGAAAACGGTTACCCATCAACCGCTGAGCGCTTATTGGTTCAAATATATTATCGCTATGATATTAAAGCACTTATCGATGAAAAAACGATTATCGATATCCTCAAAGAGGATGTGATTAAACGCGAAAATTATTCCTTAGCTTATTTGTATGCTGACTATTTACTAAAGGAAGATGCTGAGAAAAATAGTGATCAGGCTTTTGATTTATATGAAAAATCAATCAAGCAAAATTATAATAGCCAGGTTTATTATGCTGCTGCATTATTAAAATATCGCCCAACAGAAACCAATAAAATAGCTAACTTGATAGTCAATGTGCTCCATTCATCCCAAGCACGAGCCGAATTACTTCCAAGCCAGTTACAAATCGCTAAAGATATTTTATTAAAAACAGGCTTAAACCGAGCTGACACAAAAAAAATATTAGTGCAACTTGCCTTATATGATAACAATGTTGAGGCTCAAAAATTAATTGAACCGCTTATTAATAATGATGCTGATATCACCTATTTATATGGGATAAACAAGCTTACTCAATTAACGAATGTTGACTCTTTAAGTGATGCTGAAATAAAACCATTGTACGATTATATTTTAAAAGCAGGAGAATTAGGTAGTTCATCGGCTTATTTATATATCGCACAGAACCTTGATGGCGTCACTTACCACAATGATAAGGCATATTATAAATCTCGCTTCCAAAAAATTACTGGGCTTAGCGCAAAAGATTTAATTTCTCAATATAAAAAATGTGCTGCACTCAAAAACAACCGCTGCTTATATGAATTAGGGGAAATATACCAAGAAGGTAACTACGGGGAAGATGCCAATTATGACACCGCCCTCTCCTATTACAATCAGATTTCTGATCCTGACTTTAGCTTCTTAAAATCACGTAAAAGAGAAATTGAAAAATCCAAAGCTTCGTTTGCCAATATTCAAGAAAAAGTGAAACAGAATGACCCAGATGCGTTACGCACGCTCGCCAATGCTTATAAATATGGTAACTATGGGCAGAAAATCGATCAGAAAAAGTGGCTTGAATATTTAGAGAAAAGTGCAAAATTCAATCAAGAAAGTGCGCTTGAAGAGCTTATTGATTATTACCAACAAGATCAATTTATCAATGCAAATAAAACAAAAATCTTAGGTTATTACGACCAATTAGCCGCCATTGGCAGTAAAGACTATACCCGTAAACTGGCACACCAGTATTTAAAAGGCAGCCAGCTTGTTGAGCTTAACCGACAAAAAGCACGTGAGTATTACCTAAAAGCAGGAAGTTGGGGCAATGAATTCATCAAATATATGGATGATTATGATATTGGCATGAAAATGCTCAATGATAGCCCTTCTGCGAAATACAAAGTGGGTCGAGCTTATTTCTATGGGCAAGGTGTCAAAGAAGACCTTTTAGAAGCGGCTAAATACCTAAAACAAGCGAGTGATGAAGGCAATGACTACGCCATCGCGCTCTATAGTGAAATGCGATATATGGGCGTACTGAATGAAGAAAAAAATGCTTGGGTAATGGAACCTGATTGGGACGAAGCCATTGTTTATCTAAGAAAACATTCTAATCCAAAACGGGTTGATGATTATATTGAAGCCTATGAAACCCTCGTGGTTCCTGCCCAAAAAGGTGATACCACCACTTATATTAAACTCGGGGATTGGTATAGTACACGCGGCCGAAGCCTAGCAGCGCAAGGTTGGTATAAGAAAAGTATCGACGCTGGCAATTTAGCCGCTTATCAACCTCTTGATTCCGTGACTGAAGATAACCAAGCAAAACGCCAAAATTATATTGATGGCACAGCGAAAGGTGACCTTTTCTCTAAAGTTCAATTAGCCGAAACGTATTTATATGATAACAAAATTCTCACGAACTCTCCTGAATATGATTTAGCGATTCAATATCTTCAAGAAGGGATAAAATCAACCGATGAGGCGCTTTCTAATAACGCCTTCAATGCATTGGTGAATTTATATCGAGATGGGATCAAAAATACAAAAAGGGAGCTTAATCGCCCCAAAGATGAACAAAAGTATTTAGCATTGCTACTCAGTGAAGAAAACAATCGTACCGTAGCATTGGTGAACTTGTATTACTATTATGTAAATAGTGATAACGCTAAAGCCTTAGCCTATTTACAACGGGCTTATGATAAGGGTGATTTAGCGGCAACGAAAAAACTCTATCAAATCTATTATCCTGGCCAATACTGTAGTAACAGCGATAATGTCGACATGGATAAAGCGAGCCGATATTTGAAGGAGTGGATTGAGAAAAGCAATTTCCAGAAAAATACCGACAAACATTATATCCATTATCCTGAGAGCCTTTCCGAAGAGATGGGAACCATCTATTTAAAAGGCGATTGTAATGTTGATCAAAATATCGACAAAGCCATCGAATGGTACCAAATTTCGCTAAATTACCATCCAACTCATGCACTTGGTTCGATTTATCAGGCTTATGTAGAAAAAGGTGATGCCAAGCAGGCCTATTACTATGCATTGCTACTTGATAAAAAACCAAGTTCCATCGAGCTACTGGATACACTTTCAGCCCAAGACAAACAAGCGATTGAGAAACAAGTTGCCGATGAAAAAGCCTATGAGAAATATGGCCGCTTTGCCGAGCAAATTGAAAAACAGCGCGTCGAAGCTGAGGCCGGTGACAAAATGTCAGCCTTCTCCTTAGGTGTCGCCTATGCGCGTGGTGAACGTGTGCCTGAAGATACGCAAAAGATGATCTATTATTATGAATTAGCAGGGAAAAATGGCTATCCTCGTGCTTATAATATTTTAGGCAATCTGTATCGTAAAGATAACGAACGCGGCATTGAAAAAGACTTCCCTAAAGCACTTTATTATTTTGATTTAGGTGCGCAACAAAATGACAGTAATACGGCTCACCTCGCTGGTGACATGCTCTATTTTGGCCAAGGCATACCAAAAGATTATGTCCGAGCAGCGAAATATTATGACATTACAAGCCTAGAACAAGGCACCCACCATGCAATGGCAAAATACAAGCTTGCTTATATGTATTATAACGGCTGGGTCGGTAACAAGAGTAAAGAAGATATCCAAAAAGCCCATGATTACCTTGAACTTGGTGCTAAATACTTAGATGATGACTCAATCAAAGCCCTAAAAGAGTGGGACTTTAGTATGTTAAATCAATAAGTCATGACTCTAAGGCGCTAATTAACTTTAGCGCCTTCATCCGTCTACAATTATCATTTTACATCCACGCAAAATATCTTTTATAACACCCACTTATAATATAACTAAAAAATTATTAGCTAATGATTTTTGATTATATTAATGAGATTTCCATACTAAATAAAAATTAGTCTTCCTCCTATCGTTAGATTATATTTTATTTGCGTCTGCACATCTGCAGATTTAAATAATCTATTAACAAGGAGTGTTTACTATGATTTCAATATTTAATAAAGACCATAAATCATTGGGAAGTATAAAAATACAAGATATATATAAGGAGATAGACTATTCAACAATTTTATCAATTAGTAAAAAACCACCCCAAAATATCATTTACCTAGAAAAAACATATCAAAGTGTTAGAGAAAACACAGAGCAGAATAGTACAAACATTCGTCATTTACTTAATAAAATTGATAATTTAAAACATAAATTTAAGACGACGGGTTCTGATGAATTGAATGAATTAAAAAACATAGAGTATAAACTTCACAAACAAGCCGAAAACCAAGAGAAAAATTTCGAAACGCTACAGTTTTTACACAGTAAACATACAAATAAGCAAGGCCATTATACGATTTCAGAAACTTCAGAGTCTATGAGTCTCAATAAATCCAATTTAATTGACCGATATGGAGCTGATTTATCGAGTTTACTGAATGATATTAACGGTCATTTTATTTTTCCTAATGAAATTTCACATCAAGAAAATCCTATTATTCTAAACGCCATAAGTTCAGAGCTTAACCAAATTAACACCAACCTAAATAATAGTTACAATTTATCCCAAAAATATCTGCATAAAACCACTGAAAACATGCAGTCTAAGCTTAGACTTATGCAAAAAACATTTTATGCAGAAGAAGATATACATAATTTATACGCAAACGCTAAAGAAAGTAAAAATAACATAGAAAAACTGCTAAAAAAACTTAATAATGAAGGAGCAATGCACTCCTCTAGCAATAATACCATCAATAAATTAATAAAACACACGACAAAACTAAATACTCAATATGCAAAAATTCAATATTTACACCATAGTTTTGATAAAATCAAAAATTTTGAATACTTAGATGATGTTCATAATTACATTGAACAAGACAAAGGTTTCGACAGTAACTATCTTGAAAGCCATTTTCAAAAAAATAAAGAGTTTAAATTACTAACTGAGTTATCCAAATCCGCTGATAATTTAAAAAATTTTAAAATTGACGCTCAAAAAAAACTGGAAAATCATATATTACCCGTTGATAAACTATTCACACATCACTCTGATAGACAAAAAGAATACCAGCAAGATATAGAAAATAAATTAGAAAAATTATTCAATAAGATTGAATTACGTATCAACATAGAAATAAAAAAAGAGGCGGGTCTATATTACGACCAATCCACATACTTGATCCACAGGGCTCAGTTAGAAAAAAACATACTGAATATAAAAGAAGATTTAGCAAGTTATATCATTAAAAATAGGATGTTAGTTCAGGAGAAAAAGACCCATGATAGCATTGACGAGTTAGCGACGCAGTTTTCTGATGAATTACTTAGGGCGAAAACTCTCCAAAAATTTATTAACTTAGAGTTTAATAATCATCTACAACAATTTTCTCAGCCAAATAAGGTAGGTTCTTACATTAATAACTTTGGTGAAAATAAAGATAATATCTACATGCTAGCCGTGGAAAAGAAGCTATTGAAAAATGAAATAAATAGTTTAATTTCTAACATTCGTATAAAGATCCCCTTAAAATCAGCGTCGTCTACGATTGATGAAAATACATATTACCAAACGGTTCAAGATAAAATGTATACATTATTAGGCTTAACTGACCAATTAGGGTCGTTAACAAAACTATATAACTCAAAAGGGCATGCAGAAATAGTAGAATACATTAATGATATACATTCTTTAGAGAAACAAATTGCTCAGACAGAAAAAGAGATATCTCAATACATTTATACCCATTCGGAAAATAAAGATAAGAAATCAATTTCTTCAGAGATCACACCACTACTTATTGAATTAATTAACAAAAAAACAAAAGTAATGTCAATTGAAACCACGATTAACAAGGGATCAGATAAAATCAATCTCAACTTCGCTGATAGCGATGGAAATGATAAAGACCTAGAATCTCTATTATCGTCAATCATCGCAGAGTTTCCACAAGACACGATAACGAGTAATGTAAACCACCAACCATTACATAGTAAATCAACGCCTATATTTGCCCCATTACGCGACTAACACGCATTTTTATTATCACCAGTTGCAGTTTACTGTTATTTAAACCACCTATTTTACTAGGTGGTTTCTCTTATAACGGCGCTTGGCTGGCTTTAAATGCGATTCTGACCAACAATCCATTGAGTAATTTACTTTTTAATAATTGAGGCTCAGAACCATGATAGCTTGCAATATCTTTCACGAGCGCCAACCCAAGCCCTGCCCCTTCCTTCCCTAGCGCATTATTTAAACGCGTAAAGGCTTCCATAGAACGGTTAATTTTAGCATCAGGGATCCCAGGCCCCGAGTCCTCCACCTCCAAGACCCAATGAAGATGGTCGTCACTGCTAACCACACGGACGGTGACCACCCCATTTTCGGGTGTATATTTGATGGCATTATCAATTAGATTTGCACACATCTCTGCTAATAAAATCGGCTCGCCTTTGATCCATGCTGTTTCCGCGCCTTCATAACCTAAATCAATATTTTGGCTTTCAGCTTGGGGCAGCCGAGTAAAACAAACTTGATGAACAATTTCTACCAAATTTATGGCTCGATACTGTGTAATCGCCTCTTTTTCATGAGCTTTTAATCGCGATAGCTGCAAGAGCCTATCCGTCAGGATAATCGTATTATCGAGCGTTTTTTCAATGGCTTGCAAACTCTGTTGCCGTTGGGTTTCGTCCGTACTATTAATCGCTACGGAAACTTGAGTTTTGAGAACAGTTAGTGGCGTTTTAAGTTGATGAGAAGCATCTGCACTGAATCGCTCTTGTCGTCTAACCATCCGCTTTAGGCGGGAAATATAACGATTTAATGCATCAATGAGTGGTGATAAATCAGACCACGGCAGTAAATCTGGCAATGGGGTTAAATCATTAGCAGAACGGCCTAGCATTAAATGGGACAATTTTTTCAACGGTGCCAGTAGCTTACTCAGTAGGATATAGGCAAGGGCCAAGGTTAATAATACCACCGTACCTTGGCTCATCAGGGCAGAGATTAACAATTGGTTAGCGAGATCTTGCCGTGAATAGACCGTTTCCGCCACTCGGATTTCAACCATTCCTGTTATCCCACCTTCGTTAATCGGTTGATAAAACGCAGCAATACGAATAGGAAGCCCCTTATACTGCGCATCATAAAAATAAACTAGCGCAGTATAGTGTTGTGAACGCATCCAATAAGGGGGAATTGGTGGTAAATCATCATAACCAGAGATGGTTTCACCATCAGGGGAGATCACTTGATAAAAAATTCGGTCATTATTATTTAATTCGAAACTATCAAGCACGACATAAGGCACGCTCACAGAGAGATGACCATCAACGACTTGCAAGCGTTCCGCGACGGTTCGTGCTGAAGCTAATAAGGTTCGGTCATAGGCTAAGTTTGCGGCATTTTTTGCACTGTAATAGTGGGTATAAACCGAAAAACTTCCCAACAAAATGAGCGGGATACCGAAAAAGAGCAGCAACTGATGAAAGAGAGAGCGTGGATGAGAGACTAATTTCATACACTACACTGCTCTAATCGGTATCCCAATCCGCGTAAGGTATTGATGTTAACGTCTGAACCGGCAAGCTTTTTTCTTACACGATGAACATATAACTCAATACTTTGTAAATTGGCTTCATCTGACAACGAAAAAACCTGTTCAAATAATTGCATTTTAGAAACAGGACGTCCTCGTCGATGAAATAAGGTGTTTAACACCGCATATTCTCTTGGTGTTAAGCCTAGAGGCTCTTCGCCTAATAGAAAATAGCCATCCTCATGGTAACTCAGTAACCCAAACTGTTGTGACTCATTGACTTTGCCTTGGCTACGTCGTAATAAAGCGCGAAGGCGTGCTTCTAATTCCGCAATATCAAAAGGTTTTGTCAAGTAGTCATCAGCCCCTGCATTTAGCCCTTGCACTCGGTCGGCTACGTCTGAATTCGCCGTTAATAACAAGACAGGGGTTTCTTGATGACGCTTGCGCATTTGTGCCAATACCTCAAGCCCACTCATTCTCGGAAGTGATACATCTAACACGACTAATTCATAGTGTTCGGTTTGTAATAGTTGGTCTGCTATCGCGCCATCACTGGCAACATCAACCGCAAACCCGGATGACGATAACGCTTTTTGTAACCATAATGACAATTCGTCATGGTCTTCAACCAATAAAATTCTCATTCCGCATACTCATTATAATTATTTATCAGTATACGTTGGCATTCCATTGGATGAATGGAAAGCAAATGTGACCATTTTTACTGTATCCATCACAACTATTATCAGTAAACACCATTAACGTGATTAAATTAACATTAAGTTAACATAACAAAAAAGCAAAAATACAAAACAATCTGATATATATCACATAAAAATAATAATATTTGTTAATGAAAGGTAAATGAAAGCTTCATAGGGCAATGATGTCATACGAATACAACAAGAAGTAAACAATTTTTACCTCTAATTATTGTCTTAGTAAGGAAAAAAGAATGAAAAAATTCACACTGAAGGCCTTAGCAACAGCAATATTTTTAGTTGGCATCAACCCTGCAAACGCCCTACCTGAACGTACAGAATGTATTGCCCCCGCCAAACCTGGAGGTGGTTTTGATTTAACTTGTAAGTTAGTACAAGTGTCTCTTCTTGAAACCAAAGAAATTGAAAAACCGATGCGAGTGACCTATATGCCTGGCGGTATTGGCGCGGTTGCTTATAACGCTATTGTTGCTCAGCGCCCTGCAGAACCCGGCACCATCGTCGCGTTCTCAGGAGGCTCATTACTCAACCTTGCACAAGGTAAATTTGGCCGCTATAACGAAAATGACGTGCGTTGGCTTGCCAGCGTTGGCAGTGACTACGGCATGATTGCGGTTCGTGCAGACTCCCCTTATAAAGACCTTAAAGATTTAATGGATACCTTCAAGAAAGACCCTAACAGCATCGTGTTTGGTGCGGGAGGATCTATTGGTAGCCAAGATTGGATGAAAACCGCTTTACTCGCAAAAGCGATAGACATTGACCCTCGCAAAATGCGTTATGTGGCTTTTGAGGGCGGTGGTGAAACCTTAACCGCGCTACTGGGCAACCATATTCAAGTACTTTCAGGGGATATCAGCGAAATGACCCCATATATCAATGAAGGTAAAATTCGTATTCTTGCCGTCTATGCAGACAAACGCCTTGGTGATGGGTTATCCGATATCCCTACAGCAAAAGAACAAGGGTATGACATTGTCTGGCCAATCATTCGCGGTTTCTATATGGGCCCAAAAGTGTCTGATGCCGATTATAACCAATGGGTTGAAGCCTTCCAGAAACTACAACAAACCGACGAATTCAAAAAACAACGCGAACTCCGTGGTTTATTTGAATACAACTTAACCGGGCAAGAACTCGATAGCTATGTCAAAAAAGAAATTGAGCAGTATCGTGAACAAGCCCGCGCTTTCGGTTTAGCTAAATAACGGAGCGAACGATGAGCCAACGCATATTTGCCATAGTTTGGCTAATACTGTGTGCTATCGGAATTTATATTGGTTGGGGGATCCAAAGTGAGTTTACCTATGAACCACTGGGCCCCCGCCCTTTTCCGGTTGTCATACTCTCCTTAATGGCCCTTTGTGCTCTTGCCTTATTATTTGGCAAGCAAGAAGCCGTTGAGTGGCCAAAACCCTATGTATTACGTCGTCTAGTTTTATTAGTCATTGCACTTGTTATCTATGCATGGGCTTTTGAATGGTTAGGGTTTCCAATTGCAACCAGTTTAGTCACCATCAGTATCGCCCTGCTATTTGGTGCGACACCTATCGCCGCGATTATTTCGGGCCCGGTCTTAGGTATCTTTTTGTTCTATGCCTTTGATAAATGGCTAGATGTCACCTTGCCTATTGGCAGCCTGCTAAGTTAAGGAGCGAAGTCATGGAAACTTGGATGTACCTATCGCAAGGTTTTGAGGTCGCTCTTGTTCCTCAAAATATCTTGATCGCCTTAATTGGCTGTTTTATCGGAACAATCGTGGGCATGCTTCCCGGCCTCGGCCCTATCAATGGCGTGGCAATTTTACTGCCGTTGGCTTTTGCGCTTAAATTACCGGCTGAGTCTGCATTAATCTTACTCGCCACGGTTTATTTAGGCTGTGAATATGGAGGACGCATATCATCAATCTTACTTAATGTCCCCGGCGATGCCGCAGCAATCATGACCACGCTAGATGGTTATCCTATGGCAAAACAGGGAAAAGGTGGCGTTGCGCTCTCTATTTCCGCGGTCAGTTCATTTATTGGTTCAACGATTGCAATTGTAGGGATAATTCTATTCGCTCCTTTGCTTGCTCAATGGTCACTCGCCTTTGGTCCTGCCGAATATTTCGCCTTAATGGTTTTTGCCATTACCTGCTTAGGTAGCATGATGAGCCAAAACCCAATTAAATCACTACTGGCTGCATTAATTGGTCTATCACTTGCCACTGTGGGGGTGGATGCCAACTCTGGGGAATATCGTTTTACGTTTGATAGCGTACATTTATCAGATGGCGTACAGTTTATCGTCGTGGTTATTGGTTTGTTCTCTGTCAGCGAAATTTTATTGATGCTCGAAGGTACCGCGACAGGCCAAGGGCTGATCCGCAAAACAGGCCGAATGCTATTCAATCGCAAAGAAGCTAAAGCGTGTGCAGGTCCTGCTTTACGCTCCTCTTTTATCGGTTTCTTTGTTGGCGTTCTACCGGGAGCCGGTGCCACCATCGCCAGTGCTATCACCTACATGACTGAAAAAAAAATCAGTGGTGAAAAAGGCGACTTTGGTAATGGCGATGTGCGTGGTGTTGCCGCACCAGAAGCGGCCAATAATGCCTCTGCATGTGGCTCATTTATCCCAATGTTAACCCTTGGTGTGCCGGGTTCAGGAACCACAGCAGTAATGATGGGGGCGCTAACGCTCTATAATATCACCCCAGGCCCAGGGATGTTTACTGAGCAACCTGATATTGTTTGGGGGTTAATTGCGGCTCTGTTGATTGCTAACGTGGTTCTGCTCATCATGAATATTCCATTAATTGGCCTATTCACACGAATGCTAACAGTTCCATTATGGTTTTTAGTCCCTGCTATTGCTTGCATTTCTGCTGTAGGTGTATATGCCGTTCATAGTACAACGTTTGATTTGTTACTCATGATGGGGCTAGGTGTATTTGGGTTTATTCTACGAAAAATGAACTTCCCACTTTCACCATTAATTTTAGGGTTTGTACTCGGTGAAATGTTAGAACAAAACTTACGCCGTTCACTGTCCATTAGTAATGGTAATTTCGATATTCTTTGGAGCAGTACGATTTCTCAAAGCTTATTAACACTTGCGGTATTAGTGCTAATTCTACCACCGATTATAAAGCGTATTCGTAAACGTAAACAATCCACTGTCTCATCGTAATTAAGTGTTCATACAATCTCTGTAAAACTTTGCCCCAGTGAATTTGGGGTAAAGCTTTATTTAATCAACCATTTGTTTAAAATAGTTATATTGCTTTAAAAACTCAGCTTCCACATTTCTATGCTTTTCAAAATATTTACGATTTGACTCATAAGCTTTCTTTAGTTCATTCAACAACCCTAATTTTATATTTTTATCATTAATTGTTAGTATTGATTTGAAAGCACTACTGTCAATATAATTACCGTCCTCACCAAATAAAGACACTAAGTTTACCTCACTTAAATTTCCACTAGGGATACCTATTTCAATGTCTGTATTATTTAATTTAGCTCCCGTGAAATTATAATCAACACCTAATTTAATGGGCAATTTAATCTTTACATCATTCAGATTTGCATTAGAGAAATCAGCTCTAACTAGTGCTTTATTTCCATCATATTTTATTATCGCGCCAGATAATGTTGAGTTAGAAAAATCAATATTAACATTAGTAGACATTAAATTATTTCGATCTACCCCATCAAAAAAATAGAATCTATATCTTTTCTTCCTAACTGACGACATGAAGAGTCATAATGTAGTGAAATGCGGTCAAGAAGATGATGAGATTTAATTTCCACTGAACTAGCAATACCATTTTTATTTAAATTAGATTTAAGAAACTCACTATGAATTACATTATCTAATATATTAATTGCCTTATCTATCTTATTTTTATCTTTTTCTTTAATATTCCAACCACGTGTATTATAAACATTCATCACCTTTAAAAGAGATTTCTTTAATAGCTTTTCTTTAATTTCAGTGCTATTATTTTTCTCATACTCTTTAATCATCTTCGTCGAGCTATTGCTTAGTATTACGAAATAATGTTTGATATTCATATTAACACGCCTCAATTCAATTTATTCTTAGAAGTTGAATTGAGTATCTCATGCTAATCACTTCTATAATTTAATAAAGTGATACTCCAACAATAACTTATTGAAAAAAAACGAGAACCGAAGTTCTCGCTTATTTAATACGTTAGCCTAATACAAATTACGCTTTGTATTTGCTCATCACTAATGTGGCGTTAGTTCCACCGAAACCAAAGCTGTTAGACATGACGGTTTCCAACTCTTGTTCCGTTGGTTTAGTCACGATATTCAAGCCAGCAGCTTTCTCGTCTAAATTTTCGACGTTAATGCTTGGTGCAATAAAGCCGTGCTCTAACATCAGTAAGCTGTAAATCGCTTCGTGTACACCCGCTGCACCTAATGAGTGGCCACTCATCGCTTTCGTTGCAGAAATTGCAGGAGAATGGCTACCAAACACTTCTTGGATAGCTTCTAACTCTTTGGTGTCACCCACTGGTGTTGACGTACCGTGTGTGTTGATATAATCAATTTTATCAACACCCTGCATAGCCATTTGCATACAACGCACCGCACCTTCACCTGAAGGGGCAACCATGTCTGCACCGTCAGAGGTCGCACCATAGCCGACAATTTCAGCGTAGATATGTGCACCACGCGCTAACGCATGTTCTAATTCCTCGACAACAACGATACCACCACCACCTGCGATAACGAAACCATCACGGTCTTTATCGTAAGTTCTTGATGCTTTGTCTGGCGTTTCATTGTATTTAGTCGACAATGCGCCCATCGCATCAAACTCACAGGTCATTTCCCAGCTCAGCTCTTCACCGCCACCCGCGAAAACCACATCTTGTTTGCCTAATTGAATTAATTCAACTGCATGGCCGATACAGTGCGCTGATGTTGAACACGCAGAACTGATTGAGTAGTTTACACCTTTGATTTTAAATGGAGTCGCTAAACAGGCAGAAATACCCGATGCCATTGCACGGGTCACCATATATGGGCCCACACCACGTAAACCTTTAGCACGCATACCGTCAGAACCCGCTACTTGGTTACGTGGAGAACCACCACCAGAGCCAACAACGATACCTGTGCGTAAATTTGAAACTTGTTCTTCAGCTAAACCTGAATCCGCAATCGCTTGTTCCATCGATAAATAAGCATAGGCGGAGCAATCACTCATAAAACGGAAAATTTTACGGTCGATTAAGTCTTTTGGGTCTAAATTTTTGACATTACCCCAGACATGGCTACGTAGCCCTGCCTCTTTGAATTCTTCTGAGAAAGTGATCCCGGAACGACCTTCCTTCAGAGAAGCCAGTACTTCTTCCTGGTTATTACCAAGGCTGGAAACAATACCTAGACCAGTGATGACTGCACGCTTCATTCGTTACCTCATGACTATAATTATATGATTGCGGGATTACAGGATGTCACTTTAGCTTACACTTGTACGCTGAACAAGTCCGATCAGGGTAAATATTTGTATTTTTTTCTTTATGACACGGATAAGACTTTTTTATTGCGGTAGCCTTACAGTGATATCAGCGGTAAAATTTAGGGATTATATAAAAAGTGTAGGCATATCGTGAAAAAGAACGCTGTACAAACCGCACGCCTGAGTTGGAATGACGAAGGCACTCCCATGTCTGAACAGTTTGCAGATATCTATTTTTCTAACCAAGATGGCTTAGAAGAAGCTCGACATGTGTTTTTGCAAGGGAATCATTTTCCTGGCCGCTTTGCGACGCACCCTTTTGCAACCTGTGTCATTGCTGAAACTGGGTTTGGTACGGGTTTGAATTTCCTAGCATTGTGGCAATCTTTTAATCAGTTTAAAGCCGAAAACCCCAATGCAGCATTACAGCAATTACATTTCATCAGCTTCGAAAAATACCCTTTAACAAAAACAGATTTAATCGCTGCACATCGCTGCTGGCCTGAACTTGCTGGCTTATCGCAAACCCTTTGTGAAAGTTGGCCACAAGCTCTACCAGGCAACCAGAGGATCATATTAGAAAATGGCCATATCATATTAGATTTATGGTTTGGCGATGTTAATGAGCAAATATCTTTACTGAAAAACAACTTAAACAACAAGATAGACGCATGGTTTTTAGATGGTTTCGCCCCCTCAAAAAACCCCGAAATGTGGAGTGAACAGCTGTACACTAACATGGCAAAGTTAGCCCGCCTCAATGGGACTTTTGCGACATTTACTGTGGCAGGTTCAGTTAAAAGAGGCCTACAGCAAGCTGGCTTCACCCTTAAAAAAGTCAAAGGCTTTGGCAACAAGCGAGAAATGTTAACTGGCGTATTAGCCGAAAAAGAAATTGATATCCCAACGCCTTGGTTTGCAAGACGAAAAGCAGATAACCCAACTGACGTTGCTATCATTGGCGGCGGGCTTGCCAGTTTAACGGTGGCCTACGCCCTTCATAACCGCGGTGCTAAAGTCACCTTATACTGCCAAGATGCCAAAGTTGCACAGAACGCTTCCGGCAATCGCCAAGGGGCTATTTACCCCTTACTCACCGGTAATAACGACCCACTTGAGCGTTTTTTTGTCAGTGCTTTCCCCTTTGCCTCTCGCTTTTATCACCAATTAGCAAAACAAGGGCTCACATTTGAAGGCCAGTGGTGTGGCGTAAGCCAACTCGCTTATAACGACAAAATTGCTCACAAAATAGCAGGAATGTTAGAAACCGAGTGGCCTGCTGATTTTGCGATTGGTAAAAATCGTCAGCAACTGAGTGATATTTGCGGCGTTGATGTCAACCATGATGGTATTCACTACGCGTCTGGAGGATGGTTGTGCCCTGCCCAACTGTGCGAGAGTTTACAACAATACTTGCAACAGCAGGGTGTCACTTTCTGTTTTGAACATAATGTCGTTGAATTAAAACAAACAGAACAAAATTGGCAGTTATTAATTGAAACTGCACAACACAAACAGCTAACACGTGTTCACTCAACTGTCATCATTGCTAATGGGCACAAGCTGCGCCAATTTGCTCAAACCGTTAATTTACCCATTTCGCCTGTACGTGGGCAAGTCAGCCATATTCCAACCAATCACACCCTACAACAACTGAAAAATGTTTTGTGTTTTGAAGGGTATTTAACACCAGCCGATGCCACTGGTACACAACATTGCTTAGGCGCTAGCTACCAACGTGAACGACTTGACTTCGATTATAGTGAAGAGGAACAGCAAGGAAACCGCCAGAAACTGGTTGATAACCTACCCGATGTAACTTGGCCTAGGGATATCGATATTTCACAGCAACATTCACGCCAAGGTATTCGTTGTGTTATTCGCGACCATTTTCCTTTATTAGGCAATGTGCCTGATTTCGAAAAACATTTGGCACTCTATCATGATTTACCCACTCAAATCGCCAACAAACAGCCTATTGGACTCGCTCCTGTGCACCCAAATTTATTTATTTTTGGGGCGTTGGGGTCAAGAGGGTTATCAACTGCACCACTTTGTGCGGAATTGCTGGCTGCTCAAATTTTTGGGCAAGTACTCCCGCTCGATGATGAAACCCTTGCAGAACTCAATCCAAACCGTTTTTGGGTAAGGAAATTATTATTAGGTCGCCCTATTAAACTCCCTTATTAATACACTAATATTAATACACTAAGTTAATGAGATAGCCATTGCACAGCGGTCTTCAGCAGCAAACCCTGCATCGACCTCAGACTGTAAAATAGCCTGTAACTCGGTGGTTAGCTCATTAATTTCAAGAATTTTAAAACCCAAGCGTTGGTAATAAGGTGCATTCCAAGGCACATCGCGGCAAGTGGTCAATGTCACTACCGTGATTTTGCGTGCCAAAGCGGCATCAAGAACCTGCTTAATCAGCTTCTTACCCAGCCCCTGTCCTTGCCATTGCTGGCAAACAGAAACTTCACAAATATGCAGGCTAGTATGGTGATTTTCAGCATTGATAAAACCAATTGGTTCATCACAATCATTCACAGACACCCACTCTAATTGCTCAGAAATAAAACCGAGGTGGTCTTGCTCTGTTTGCCCATCACCTTCAGCAAGCCATTGATATTTTTCGATACTCGTGAACGCCTGCCCTGCGGAAGCTTCCACCGTAGGAAGGGATTTAGCATCAAGGGGGGTTGCTAAACGAACATTCGCCATAATGTGTACTCACAACAAAATTTAGCTAACAAAAAAGCGGGTTTCCCCGCTTTTCATGCAGAACTCAACAGATAATGCATAACACAATAAATTAAATTGCGTTATTTAATAAGCTTTTCCACATATCTAATACCAGTACTTGATCTGGTGGTGTCAATTCACCAGCTTTGATGGCATTTTGAATACTGACTTCAACACGTTGGTATAATGCTTCAGAACTGGTTTCGTTTTCTTCTTCCAGCTCAGCCACAGCAAGGGTTAAGTGACCACGCAAATAGCCGCCAGCGAAGAGTTCATCATCACTCGCGTGTTCAACCATATCATCAATTTTCGTTAGTATGCGTGTTTCTAAATCCGCAAGCATGCTTAATCCTTACTATATTGTGTGTTCATTAGGCAAAAATATCTTCCGGGTAAGGAAAAGCTTCTGCACAAAGAGGTGGCGTATTGTAAAACAATTGTAACGCATTAATAAAGCGTAATGGGCGCTCAGGGATACCATTTTCTAAATAAAGCATCACTTGGGCATGAACTTTGCGCATAAACGCAATGCGATCAGGCTCAAAATCCCCTTCTAAGTTGTCACAGCTGACATTAAATGGAATGCCAACAGCAACACAAAACAGCCAGTCTAGCGCTTGAGGTTTGATTTCCACCACTTCAAACTCACACTGTGTTTTTTCATCTCGCCCATCAGGGCAATACCAATAGCCGTAATCAACTTGCTGGCGCCTTGCTTCCCCTGCGATACACCAATGTGAGATTTCGTGTAATCCACTGGTGAAAAAGCCGTGTGCGAACACTATTCGGTGATAAGGCACTTCCTCATCTGCAGGTAAATAAATGGGTTCATCATCCCCTTTTACCAGTCTAGTGTTATATGTCACACCAAAGCATTCATCAAAGATATTGATTAGATCCTGATAATTATGTGTACTCATGAATAATTTAAATCATCTTAAAATAATGAGAGGAACCAAGCTTTAATCACGTCACCATGGCTATCATGGAGTAATTTAATACTCATCAGCAACGAAATCACCACGATCATCGGCCTGATCAGTTTCTGTCCTTTGGTTAATACCAAGCGCGCACCTAAACGAGCGCCAACCATTTGGCCAATTAGCATAACAAAACCTAATGCCCAAAGAACATGACCCCCGATAATAAAAAACACTAAAGAGCCAAAATTAGAGGCGAAATTAAGTAACTTCGCATGAGCAGTGGCTTTAGCAAGGTTATAGCCAAGCAACAAAACATAACCCAATGCCAAAAATGAACCAGTTCCGGGACCAAATGCACCATCATAAAAACCCAGTGTCATCCCAATTGCCACCCCGAAAAATGGCATACTGATACGTTGTTGACGGTCTTGCACACCAATTGACGGCGTTAATAAAAAGTATAAACCGACACAAATCACCAAAATGGGCAACAGTTGTTTTAAGAACGCAGTGTCAATCATTTGAATAACAATCGCACCTAACATGGCACCAATCATTGTCATAATGAATGGAAACAATTGTTCTCGTAAATCTATGGCTTTTCGCCTGACAAAATAGAGCGTTGAAGAAAACGAACCGCCAACCGCTTGCAACTTATTGGTTGCTAAAGCTTCAACTGGAGTTATTCCCACAGATAACAGGGCTGGGATTGTTAATAGCCCACCACCACCCGCGATGGAGTCAATAAACCCTGCAAACAGCGCAACAAAGAAGAGTAAAGCATAAACTTCAGGTGCAACGGCAGTTAGCCAATCCATTTTACTATCCAAAGAGAAGAAATATCATGATGTTGATGTGAATATATCGCCAATCAGGTTTGGTGATATCACAACCTAGATGAGGTATTTTTAGGAGGCTTCATCCGAACCTTCATCATCAACAAAGCGACCTTATAGGCCGCTCAGTTGTCACTACATAAACACAGTAAAACGGTTACTCAAACGGTTCCATTGCTGGCGTTACATCCGCACATTGGCCACGATGACGTAAATAGTGGTCCATTAGAACAATCGCCATCATCGCTTCCGCAATTGGTACCGCGCGAATGCCTACACAAGGGTCATGACGCCCTTTGGTGATCATTTCAACTTCTTCACCATCACGGTTTAGTGTTTTACCTGAAACGGTAATACTGGATGTCGGTTTTAACGCAATATGCGCAATAATAGGCTGGCTGCTGCTAATACCGCCTAAAATGCCGCCTGCATGGTTTGAGGTGAAACCATTACGGGTAATTTCATCACGGTTTTCACTACCTTTCAGTGCAATAACACCGAAACCATCACCAATTTCCACGCCTTTTACCGCGTTAATACTCATCAACGCATGAGCGAGGTCGGCATCTAAACGGTCAAATACCGGCTCACCTAAGCCCGCAGGCACATGCTCTGCAATGACGGTAATTTTAGCACCAATCGAATCACCTTCTTTCTTTAAACCACGCAATAATTCGTCAAGTGCTTCTAACTTGCTTGGATCAGGACAGAAAAACGGGTTTTCTTCGACAATTGACCAGTCTTTAATTTCACAAGCGACTGACCCCATTTGCGTTAAACAACCATGAATTTGCACACCAAGCTTTTCTTGTAAATACTTTTTCGCAATCGCACCTGCCGCAACACGCATAGCTGTTTCACGTGCTGATGAGCGACCACCACCACGGTAATCTCGCTGGCCATATTTTTGTTCGTAAGTGTAGTCTGCATGACCGGGCCTAAAAACATCTTTAATCGCGCCATAATCTTGCGAGCGTTGGTCGGTATTTTCAATCAGTAAACCAATACTCGTGCCCGTTGTCACACCATTAAACACACCAGATAAGATTTTGACTTGGTCAGGCTCCCGACGCGCTGTCGTATAACGAGATGTCCCCGGACGACGACGGTCTAAATCTTTTTGTAAATCTGCTTCTGTCAGTGCTAAGCCAGGGGGAACCCCATCGACGATGCAACCTAATGCAACCCCGTGTGACTCACCAAATGTGGTTACGCGGAAAAGTTGCCCAATTGAATTTCCTGCCATCGGAGTATCCTATTCTAAGCCATTCTTGTTTTACTAAGAATTTTGGTTGTTAATTATTATATCGTTGTGTCGTTATTATTGATTACATGATCTTGGAACATCACGCAACTGTTGATTAATCGATATAAAGCTCAAAATGTGCGTGGTGCTCAACAAGTTGTTCACGCGTTAACATAAACACACCGTCACCACCATATTCAAAGTCTAACCAAATAAATGGAATTTCAGGATATTGTTCAATCAGATGAACCATGCTGTTGCCCACTTCGCACACTAACACGCCTTCTTCTGTCAGAAAACGCGGTGCATTGGCTAAAATACGGCGCACCAATTTCAACCCATCACTTCCAGCGGCTAGCGCTAATTCAGGCTCGACACGAAACTCTTCCGGTAAGTCATCCATATCTTCCGCATCAACATACGGTGGGTTCGTCACGATCAGGTCATATTTAACCTCTGGCATATCGCGGAATAAGTCAGAGCGGATCGGTATCACCCGGTGTTCTAAACCATGATTGGCAATATTTTGCTCAGCCACCGCCAGCACATCACTTGAAATATCAACCGCATCGACTTCTGCATCAGGGAATTCATACGCACAAGCAATCGCAATACAACCACTTCCGGTACATAAATCAAGAATAGTTTGTGGTTCATCCGCCACTAAACCAACAAAATGGTTATTGATTAATTCACCAATTGGCGAGCGTGGGATAAGCACTCGCTCATCAACATAAAACTCATGGCCACAAAACCATGAACGATTAGTCAGGTATGCAACCGGAATACGCTCATTAATGCGGCGTAAAACACGCTCAATAATGCGGTGGCGTTCTGTTGGTGTTAGGCGTGAGGTTAACAGCTCATCGGGCAGGTCTAGAGGCAGGTAAAGTGTTGGTAACACCAATTGTAGTGCCTCATCCCATGGGTTATCTGTACCGTGACCATAGTACACATTGGCTGCATTAAAGCGGCTCATCGTCCAACGTAAAATATCTTGAATGGTATGAAGTTCTGCAACGGCTTCATCAACGAAAATCTTTTCCAAGAAGGGGTTCTCCAGCCTGTATTTTGAAAGGGAATATATGAATAGTTAAAGTTTGCCACGAAGTGAAAGACAAATCAGCAGATTAATGCAATAAAATTTGCCAAGGGGATCTGCTCATCGCGCTTATTAATGCATGTTTTGACGTAAAAACGCCCTTTATTTAGCTAAAGGGCGTGAAGAAAATAACAAGTTCAGCAAGGAAGCAACGATATTAGCTTTCGTTTTGCAGTACGATTTCCGCCTCTTTCTCAGGTTTTTTTACCCAAAGTGCGTAGGCGATAGTCAGTAATACTAACCAAACAATGCCTACATAGAGTGCAATTCGTGTTGATTCAAAATACCCCAAGACACCAAAAACAAATACCATAAATGCGATGGCTAAAATAGGTGCCACAGGCCACATAGGCACAGGGAATTTTAATTGGCTAATTTCTTCTGGCGACATTTTTTTACGCATTGCAAACTGTGACAGCAAAATCATTAACCATACCCAAATGGTGGCAAATGTCGCAATTGACGCAATTACCACAAATACATCATCAGGGATGACATAGTTCAATACCACACCGACTAACAACACAGCGACCATCACTAATACCGTCATCCAAGGCACACCATTTTTTGTCAGCTTGGTAAAGGCTCTTGGCGCTTGCCCTTCATGTGCCATGCCATACATCATACGCCCTGCACCAAAGATATCGCTGTTAATCGCCGAAATTGCCGCCGTGATCACTACAACATTTAAGATATTCGCCGCAGATTGAATACCTAAGCTATCGAAAATTTGCACAAATGGGCTACCTTGCTGCCCAATTTGGTTCCACGGGTAAATGCACATCAAGACAAATAACGTTAGGACATAAAACAGTAAGATGCGAATTGGTACTGCATTAATCGCTCTTGGGATAGTCGTTTCAGGGTTTTTCGCTTCACTCGCGGTAATACCAATAACTTCAATTCCCCCGAAAGCAAACATCACGACAGCAAAGGATGCAATCACCCCACCAATACCATTTGGCATAAACCCATCGTGAATAAATAAGTTTGATACCCCAACCGCATGGTCTGCTGCTTGGCCAAAACCAAACATCATGATGGCTGCACCACCGACAATCATCGCAATAATCGCAATAACTTTAATGATTGACAGCCAAAACTCCATTTCACCGAAGGTTTTCACGTGACATAGGTTTATCGCGCCAATAAAGAAAATAATGCTTAACACCCAAATCCACTGTGCAACCTCTGGAAACCACAGTTTCATATAAACACCAAATGCCGTCACGTCCGCCAAACAAACGATGAGCATTTCAAAAACATAGGTCCATCCCGCAAAAAAACCCGCTCTAGCCCCTAAATAATGGCTGGCATACTGTGAGAACGACCCCGCAAGTGGCCGATGAACCGCCATTTCACCCAGCGCTCTCATAACCATAAATACTGCGGCGCCGCCGATAATATAGGCGAGTAATACCGCAGGCCCAGCGGTTTCTATTGCTTTCGCTGAACCATAAAATAAACCTGTACCAATCGCAGAACCTAAAGCCATAAATCGAATGTGGCGCGCAGAAAGCCCTCGCGCAAGTTGTGATGTGCTTTGCATGATTTATCCTTCGTATTATTTTATTGTCGTGCAGATAAATACTTCAGGTAGCCGATACTTTGCCGGCCACCTTTTATTTGCTTGATATGTTAGTTAGGGAAGACTGCGCCAGCCTTGAAGAGCGCAGACAGTTTATATTGGTTAATTAAATCAATTGCCGCTTCAATATCAGGGGCAAAATAACGGTCTTTATCATAGTAAGTCACTTGGTCACGCAACGTTTTACGTGCTTTTTCCAAGGTTTCGCTCGACGTCAAACCTTCACGGAAATCCATTCCCTGACACGCAGAAAGCCATTCAATGGCTAAAATACCTGTGACATTCTTTGCCATTTCCCATAATCGACGACCTGCTGCAGGCGCCATCGATACGTGGTCTTCTTGGTTAGCGGATGTAGGTAGGCTATCAACACTCGAAGGGTGTGCTAATGCTTTGTTTTCACTGGCTAATGCAGCCGCGGTCACTTGGGCTATCATAAAGCCTGAATTGACGCCGCCGTTATTCACTAAGAAAGGTGGCAACTGCGACATGTGGGTATCCATCAATAATGCAATGCGACGTTCGGATAACGCGCCAATTTCTGCTAATGCAAGTGCAATATTATCGGCTGCCATCGCAACAGGTTCGGCATGGAAGTTACCGCCCGAAATAATATCGCCATTATCGGTAAAGACTAACGGGTTATCTGACACCGCATTGGATTCAATTAATATCACTTCGGCTGCTTGGCGAATTTGGGTTAAACAAGCCCCCATGACTTGTGGCTGACAACGTAGTGAATAAGGGTCTTGCACTTTCACGCAGTTTTCATGGGACTTCGCCAATTCACTCGTCGGTGATAAAATATCACGGAACATCGCCGCTACATCGATTTGCCCTTTTTGCCCTCGAACTTCTTGCACTCGTGCATCGAACGGTTTACGGGAGCCCAATGTGGCTTCAACACTAAGCGCACCACAAACAATGCCAGATAGCAGCAATTTTTCTGCTTCAAATAACCCTTTCAATGCAAAGGCCGTGGATGTTTGCGTGCCGTTTAATAACGCTAGCCCCTCTTTAGCTTCCAATTTTAGTGGCGCTAACCCAGCTTTTTCTAACGCTTTTTTCGCTGAGATCCACTTGCCTTCATAACGCGCCTTTCCTTCTCCTAGCAGAATTAAACTCATATGCGCCAATGGTGCTAAGTCACCAGAAGCCCCTACAGAGCCCTTCGCAGGAATAAATGGATAAACTTGCGCATTCACTAATGCAATTAAAGCATTAATGACTTCGAGACGGATACCAGAGAAACCGCGAGCTAAACTATTAATTTTGAGCACCATGATTAAACGCACGAGGTCATCATCTAACGGCTCGCCAACACCCGCAGCATGAGACATCACAATAGAGCGTTGTAATGATTGCAAATCTTTAGTCGCGATGCGGGTATTGGCAAGTAAACCAAACCCCGTATTGATACCGTAAGCGGTTCTATCTTCTTCAATAATTTTATTGACCGTTGCAACACTTTTTTCAATAGCCGCATGAGCGCGTTTATCCAATGTCACTGTTACCGCTTGTTGGAAAACAATACGCAGGTCTTCGAGTGTCATTTTTCCTGGGTGAATAGTTAACTTAGTCATTAATGGCACTCCTTAACGTGTTTTAATCATTGGTAAATTAAGATTTTTTTCTTGCGCACAAGCAATCGCGATGTCATACCCTGCATCTGCGTGGCGCATGACGCCTGTAGCCGGGTCATTGTGTAGCACTCGAGCAATACGCTCTGCGGCTTCATCCGTTCCATCACAGACAATCACAACCCCAGAGTGCTGAGAGAAGCCCATACCGACGCCACCACCGTGATGTAAAGACACCCACGTTGCACCACTGGCTGTATTTAATAACGCATTGAGTAACGGCCAGTCTGAAACGGCATCAGAGCCATCTTTCATGGATTCTGTTTCCCGATTTGGGCTGGCCACTGAGCCTGAATCTAGGTGGTCGCGGCCGATAACAATTGGAGCCGAAACCTCACCGTTTCTGACCATCTCATTGAATGCTAAACCTAATTTAGCGCGGTCCCCAAGCCCTACCCAACAGATACGCGCTGGCAAACCTTGAAAGCTGATACGTTCACGCGCCATATCCAACCAGCGATGCAAGTGCTTATCATCCGGTAGAAGTTCTTTCACTTTCGCATCGGTTTTATAGATATCTTCAGGATCCCCTGATAACGCGACCCAACGGAATGGGCCAACACCGCGGCAAAATAGTGGGCGAATATAAGCAGGCACAAAACCAGGGAAATCAAACGCATTTTCTACGCCCATTTCCAACGCCATTTGGCGGATATTGTTCCCATAATCAAACGTTGGAATGCCTTGCTGTTTGAACGCCAGCATCGCTTTAACGTGTTCCGCCATGGATTTTTTTGCAGCCAATGCAGTCGCTTGCGGGTCTTGAACACTGCGTTCACGGTACTCTTCCCAGCTCATCCCAATTGGCAAATAACCATTTAGCGGGTCATGGGCACTTGTCTGGTCGGTCACCATATCCGGTTTAACACCGCGTTTGACGAGCTCAGGAAGAACTTCAGCGGCATTAGCACACAGTGCGATAGAAATGGCTTTGCCTTCCGATGTGTATTTTTTGAGACGCGCTAGAGCATCATCAAGATCGACCGCTTGTTCATCCACATAATGGGTTCTTAAACGGAAATCGATACGGCTTTGTTGGCACTCAATATTCAATGAGCAAGCACCTGCCAGTGTCGCGGCTAGAGGTTGTGCGCCCCCCATGCCACCTAAACCCGCGGTAAGTACCCAGCGCCCAGTTAAATCACCGTTAAAGTGCTGACGAGCGGCTTCCACAAAGGTTTCATAGGTTCCTTGAACAATGCCTTGGCTGCCGATATAAATCCAGCTACCTGCCGTCATTTGGCCATACATGGCGAGGCCTTTCGCATCCAACTCATTGAAATGTTCCCAGTTGGCCCAATGTGGCACGAGATTTGAGTTAGCGATTAAAACACGTGGGGCATTTGCATGGGTTTTAAAAACACCGACAGGCTTACCTGACTGAACCAGCAGTGTTTCATCGCTCTCGAGTTGTTTCAGGGACTCAACAATTTGGTCATAGCATTGCCAATTCCGTGCCGCGCGCCCAATACCACCATAAACCACTAATTCATGAGGGTTTTCTGCAACATCTGGGTCAAGGTTATTCATTAACATACGTAATGGAGCTTCAGTGAGCCAACTTTTGGCACTTAAGGTATTCCCCCGCGGTGCCCTAATTTCGATATTTCGATATTTATTATTCAGTGCTGTCACTTGTATACCCTCTTTTATCTGTCCATTAGCTAACTTTTATTGTTCTTATAGATATAGTTGTATATACATGTACGATCAATTAATTTTTTAACATAAAGATTAAAAAAATGTGATATGAAAATATTTTTATACAAATAAAACAATTAGATAAAAAACAAGGCTGATATTTTGGTGTGTTTTCTTTATTCTAAATATGCCTACCAGATCACATTTGATTTACAATAAATTCACACAAAATAGGTATGGAAGAGAATAACTCGATACGATAAGCGGAAAATAGGTTGTATATCATTCCGCCCATATTTTTACGTGGTGAAAGAACTTATGACGTGAAACTACCTTTAAGCTTATAGCGGTGACCAGGAAACAATAGTTTGGTACTTGTCACAGTGAAAGACTGGGACCAAGTACGCCTTGTAATTAACAAACAAGATGCGCCTGTGGTAATTTGCAATAACCTCGCTGAGCGCTCATCAGCTTCTACGGCCTCAACAATATGCTCCCCTTGTGTTAAAGGGGCGACTTGGGACAAATAATCATGGGGGGTAATCGATAAAAAGTTTTGCTGTAAATAATCAGGCGCTGCTAACGCATTGACATATCTGTCTTCAATTTGTACAGGGACATCATTTTCTAAATGTACAATAATAGAATGAAATATCACGGTATCTGGGCTAATATTTAACTCATTTGCGAGCGCGGGTGACGCTTGTATTTCTTCGAGTTTAATTATCCTGCAGCTGTACTTATGGTTTCTCGCCAGTATTTCCGCTTCAATACTGTGGATTTCAAATAGCGCAGATTGCCCCTTTGGCTCAGCCACGAACGTTCCCACACCTTGCAAGCGAACCAATAACCCTTCTGCGGTTAATTCACGTAGTGCTCGGTTTGCCGTCATTCGACTACATTGAAACTGTGTAACTAACTCAGCCTCAGATGGAATACGGTCATTTGCCTGCCACTCTGCAGTGTGGATTTTTTCAATAATCGATTGTTTTACTTGCAAATATAGCGGGAGCGGTACCCCCTGCTTATCCTTTTTATCGGCTGTCACAGTCATTTCCAATTTAATGATTAAAATCTTAAGTATTAATATGCTATTCATTGAATAGCATACAACACGACCTTAGTGCTATCGGACATTTTTTATCCTGACAGTCGCGAATAAAAACATCATGCTTAATTATTAAGCATTCACATAATTAAACGATGTAATTTTAATAGAAACAAACAAAAAACAGAAAATATTTAGGGCAAATTGCGGCAAACAACATTATTTACCGCTATTAATTATTATTATTTTCGTAGCTAGAACTGCGAGTCACATATATCACCCGTTTCGATGGGTAATTTTGCCTTCATGGACTCTAATGAACAATGGGTTACTCCCCTGCTCATAAATCATTTCGACTGGCTCTTGCGCGTTCCACACAACAAAATCAGCAACAAAGCCTGTTTTTAATTGCCCATGGCTACTTTCACGGCCTAACGCCTTCGCAGCGTGACGTGTCACACCTGCCCATATCTCCTCCGGTGTCAGCTTAAATAAGACGGCCGCCATATTCATAATAATACGTAACGAGGCAAAAGGACTGGTGCCCGGGTTAAAATCCGTTGAAACCGCCATAGGAACGTTGTGTTCCCTCAACAGCTCAATTGGCGGTAATTTGGTTTCCCTCAGAAAATAAAATGCCCCCGGTAGCAAGACCGCGACTGTTCCGCTCGCTTTAAGTGCTTTAACCCCTTCTAAATCTAAATATTCAATGTGGTCAACCGATAACCCTTTGTATCGGGCAACTAATTCGCTCCCACCTAGATTTGATAACTGCTCCATATGCCCTTTCACAGGAATGCCTAATGTTTGAGCCGCTGCAAATAACTTTTCGCTTTGAGCAAGGGAAAAACCCACGCTTTCACAGAAAACATCGACTGCCTCAAACAAGCCTTTTTCCCATAGTCTAGGCATGATTTTTTGGCAAATCAAATCAATGTATTCATCAGGTTTATCTTTATATTCAACGGGAACGGTGTGAGCGGAAAGCAAGGTTGAACTGACTGAAATAGGATATTGTGCAGATAACCGTTTTGCGACTTGTAACTGTTTTTCTTCATTTTCATAATCAAGCCCATAACCTGATTTCATTTCTATACTTGTCACACCTTCTCGAATTAATGCTTCGAGCCTTGGCTTAGCGCGTTCAAATAATTCGTTCTCGCTCATCTTACGGGTTTCACGCACAGTAGAATTAATTCCACCACCTTGAGAACTAATGGTTTCATAAGAGACCCCATTCATTCGCTGTTCCCATTCAGAAGCTCGGTCACCACCAAAAACTAAATGTGTATGGCAATCGATTAATCCTGGGGTTATTAATTTACCCTTTACATCAATAACCTGGCAGTCATTTAATTCAATTTCCTGAGTAGGAACAATTGCAACTATTTTATTATCACGGACAACTAAATCATGGTGTTCAACAAGCCCATAAGGGACTGATAGTTCTGGATCCATAGTGGCAATACGGCCATTACGCCAAACGATATCTTGAGAGTGTGTTTTGAATACCATCGTTTTTCCTATTGTTATTGAATTCATTGTTATTGAATTCAGTTTTAATCATTGTATTAATAAATAGTATAGATATGTATATACAATTAGACTAGCAAGTCCCCTTTTGTCAATGCTTACCTGTAAAAAGGTTATAAATATGTTACTTAGCGCGAACAATCTACGATTATCACCATTCATTAAAAATGAGTTACACTAGCAATCAGAAAAATTAATCACAAAAAATATATTATTAAAATTATGAAGAAAAAATTTGGTCTAGAAGATGAAGAGATCCGTCTTTTCAAAGAAGCCATTAATGGAGCAAAGAAAATCCATCAGGACCAAGTCCTGCACGCACCTGTTCGTGCCAAGGTGACACAACCATCAAATAAAAAAGTCATGCAAGAACAGGTTGACGCCTCTTTTTATTTTTCAGATGAATTTCAACCGCAACTTGAAAATGAAGGCCCAACGCGTTATTTAAGGCCCGACGCTAACCCTTATGAATTAAAAAAACTTCGTCGGGGTGACTACGTTCCTGAGTTGTTTTTGGATTTACATGGCTTAACACAAATGGAAGCAAAGCAAGAAATTGGCGCGCTTATTGCGGCCTGTAAGCGTGAAAATGTCTATTGTGCCTGTATTATGCACGGCCATGGTAAGCATGTTTTAAAGCAGCAAACACCGCTATGGCTTGCCCAACACCCTGATATTATTGCTTTTCACCAAGCACCTAAAGAATGGGGGGGTAATGCAGCATTATTACTACTCATTGAAACCGCGGAGAGCGCTCGCCGTTAAGCGCTCATCCGTTCTGTATTATTTCGCAAATAATAGTTGTGATGGACTCAACATCCATTCTAAATGACTTTTCTGATGGGCCACATCAATATCAACACATGCAACTGTTGATGTGGTGAACATCGGAGGTTCTTTATGTGGACATAGCTCCGACACTAAATACCCCACCAGCGGTAAATGAGATACAACTAATATCGCATTAGCGCCTAGCACAGCAAGATCTCGAATATGGTCAGCCACAAATGCGGCATTCCCTCCTGGCGTTAATTGCCCTAAAACCTCCGCCTTTACGGGTAAATCGAGGTGCTGACTCACAACCTGCCTAGTTTGTTCGGCTCTTAGATAGGGACTCACTAACACCGAATCAATCTTAATACCTTGGTTCTGTAACCATTGAGCCATTAATACTGAGTCGTCTTTTCCCTTTTGAGTCAATGGGCGCTCAGCATCGCTAGGCGCTTGTATCGCTGCATCACCGTGACGCATAATGTAAACTTGCATAATCCACCATCTGAGTAACCTACCTTATTAAGGTGGCTATTCTTTTGTTGTTAAGATAATTGTTGTAAAAGTAACCATCAGTTGGGGTGAAATGTGATTCTGCATGAAATGACCAACAAAGAAAATGATTTGAGTAAATTTTTATGCATGTTTCTTTAGCAGGCTATATTGCGAGCTAAATTTTGGTATTTATTATCAATCAGTTAAAGATAATATAATTAGTTATTCTAACTGTACGAACTTGGCTTAAAAAAGCCTGATAACCAAGGATATATTTGGTATCAGGCCTTGACTGGTTTTATTGAATCAAACAACCATTGGCTAACAAGCTACCCTGCTATGCCATGATTGTTGATGCTATTACTGTTCGTTACTTGATTTTGTTGCATTAACCCCATCTTCTGCATTTGCAGAAAAAAAGGTTCGATTATTTTCTGCCATGTTACATAGCAATTCACAAGGCTGGAATTTATCACCATATTTCATAGCGAGGTTATTCAGGGTTTCCACGGTTTTTGCAATCCCCAGGCTATCCATATACCTGAATGGGCCACCAAAGAAAGGTGGGAAACCGATACCAAATACCGCCCCGACATCCCCATCACGTGCACTTTTAATAATCTTTTCATCAAGGCAACGGGCAGCCTCGTTAAGCATCATCATAACGCACCGCTGTGCAATATCCGCTTTAGTCAATGTATCGTTGGGAACTACACCAATCAGTGAATAAATGGTTTTATCGACTTGGCGCTTACTGGCTTTTTTCCAAAACCACAACTTATTAATGTGGTGACCATATTCATAAAAACCTTTACCATTTTTCTTACCTTTACGGTCATCTTTAATGACTTTATCAAGTAAATCAGGGGCTTTGAAACGCTCACCAAAACGCTCAACTAAAATCGGTAAAATTTTAGTTCCTACATCAATACCGACTTCGTCTAATAGATTAAAAGGTCCGACAGGGAAGCCAAATTCGACTAAAGCACGGTCAATATGCTCTATTGATTCACCTTCAACAAGGCATTGGGCAGCTTCACATAAGAATGGGGCTAAAATGCGATTTACATAGAAACCGGCATCATCCCCCACGACAATTGCTGTTTTGCCTTGGCGTTTTGCTAGAGCAACAACGGTTGCAATCGTTGTTTCGTCTGTGTGTTGATGAGGGATTACTTCAACCAACGGCATTTTATCGACTGGGCTAAAGTAGTGTAAGCCGATGACTTTTTCAGGATGCGTCGCATTCTGTGCAATTTGGTGAATAGGTAAGGATGATGTATTAGAAGCAAAAATAGCTTGTTGTTTCGACATCTTTTCAACTTCAGCAACCATTTTTTGTTTTAATGCTAAATCTTCAAATACCGCTTCAATGATAACATTAGCGTTTTCCAGTCCTTGATAACTTAATGTGCCTGATACCTTAGCCATAACGGCTGCTCGTTCCCGGGCTAGTAACCGCCGTTTGATAACTCGCTGAGTCAGTAGGTCCCAGCTATAACGCAGGGCTTGGGTGACACCTTTGTCTGAAATATCTTTAATACGAACGGGTAATTTACCTTGAAAAGCGGTGACATAAGCAATTCCGCCGCCCATCAACCCACCGCCAAGCACACCAACTTGGTTAATTTTCAAGGGTGCAGCTTGCGCCCCCGTTTCATTTTTTAACGCGGTAACCGCAAAAAATAAATTACGTAATGCAGCAGACTCTGGTGTCATCACAAGCTCACCGAAGGCTTTCGCTTCTTCTGCATAACCGGCTTGCAACCCTTTATTCATTCCTGTTTTCACAACATGAATAATTTTTTCAGGGGCTGGGTAATGGCCTTTGGTTTTGCTGAGTGCTTTTTGTTTGGCGCTATCGAACACTTTATTGCGTAATAATTTGCTGCTTAATAAGCGCTGTTGCCAATGGATAGCAGGACGCTGAACGCCCCCTTTTTTCACCATTTTAACTGCAACGTCGAGTAAAATAGACTCAGGAACTACATCATCAACTAACCCTATTTTCAGCGCCTGTTTCGCTTTTAGCTGGCGGCCTGTCAGCATTAAATCCAATGCATGTGGAATACCAATCAACCGAGGTAAACGCTGCGATCCTCCAGAGCCAGGTAATAACCCCAATTGTACTTCAGGCAAGCCTAACTTCGTTTTATCATCATTGGAACAAACCCTCGCATGACATGCCAAGGCAAGCTCTAGCCCGCCGCCTAAACACGCACCATGTATTGCGGCAATAATAGGCAATGGGTAATTATCGATTTTATCAAATAGTGCATGACCTGCTTTTGACAACTCACTGGCTTGAGCTTTATTTTCACAGCCAGCTATCATGCTAATGTCTGCGCCTGCAATAAAACTGTCTTTTTTCCCTGAGGTGATAACTAAGCCTTTCAAACCAGAGGTAGACTGCGCTTGCTGTAAAACTGCAAGGAATTGCTCCGCAAATTCCGCTTTTAATGTATTCACTTTTTCATTCGGTACATCAATGAAGATGACCCCGACGTTTTCATCATGAATTTCTAAGCGAAAAGCCTGTTGTGTTTTTTCTCTTGCAACTTCTATAGCAGAATTTTGAGCCATTATTCCACCTCTAAGATCATAGCTGCACCTAAACCACCCGCAGCACAAGCTGTTGTTAAACCAAAACCACCACCCCGTCTGCGCAATTCATTTAGGGTTTGAGTCACCATTCGTGCGCCTGTGGCTGCAAATGGGTGCCCATAAGCGATAGAGCCCCCTAAGACATTAAATTTATCCATATCCACTTCGCCAATTGCGTTATCTATTCCTAATTTTTCTTGAGCGAATTTACGGCTACCAAACATTTGTAAATTAGCGAGTGTTTGCGCAGCAAAGGCTTCATGCATATCAATCAGGGATAAATCTTGCAGCGATAACCCCGCTCGTTTCAAAGCAAGCGGAGTGGCATAAGAAGGCCCCAAAAGCATATCTTCCCATACGTCTATCGCTGAAAACGCATAACTTCGAATATAGCCTAACGGTGTATAACCCAGCGATTTCGCTCGAGATTCTGTCATCATCAACACCGCAGCGGCACCATCGGTCAACGGTGTGCTGTTCGCAGCGGTAACACTACCGTGCTTACGGTCAAAGGCGGGTTTTAATTTCGCATAGGATGATAGTACTGAGTTTGTACGCACATTGTTATCTTGGGAAAAAGCTTGCTTAAAGGGCGGCATATATGCGGTCATAACTTCATCATTTAAAGCGCCATTTTCCCACGCTTTTGTCGCTAACATATGCGAGCGATGAGCAAGCTCATCTTGCTGGGCTCGGCTAATTTGATAACTTTTCGCCATTTGCTCCGCGGTATCTCCCATACGCAGCCCTGTAGAATATTCCGCAACACCGGGTGCAACTGGCGCTAAATCCCTCAAACGTAATTTCGCTAACAATGATAATTTTTGCCCAACAGACTTTGCTTTGCTTAATGCTAATAACGTCTCGGCCAATTTTTTTGATACGCCAATAGGAAGCACAGAAGATGAATCTGCCCCGCCAGCAATACCGATAGAAATATCGCCTACCCTCATACTTTGAGCAATGTTAACAATTGCTTGAAAACTTGTCGCACAGGCTCTTGATACACTATAGGCATCTGTTGAGACACTCATCCCTGTACCAAGAACAATTTCCCGCGCAATATTCGGTGCTTCTGGCATTTGCACCACTTGCCCAAATACCAGTTGCTCAATCAGGTTTCTATCTAAATCATTACGGGCTAATAATTCAGCAACTACGGCTTTACCTAGATCGACTGCTGGAATTCCTGCGTATGCCGTAGATTGCTTTGCAAAAGGTAAGCGTAGACCACTGACAATGGCGATCCTTTCATTTGTTTTATCTGTATTTTCACCATGGTTGAGATGTTGATTCATGGTCGCTCCTGCTAAAGCAAAAATGAAAATTATAGTTAATTAGCTCTCTAAGCGGACAAAGAGGTCTGACCTGTAACAATTATTAACATAAAATTCACAATTATCAATGGGTATTGATAAAAAATGCGAGCAGGTACGCAACTTAGAGTAAAAACCCAACAAATTGCAGCAGAGGAAAACAGGAGGGAAATAAGGAAGCCTTTTATCACTGAGCGTTAATCACGCCATCGTTTTAGTGATAAAAGGCAAATCAGAGCAAATTCAATCGTTTGATTAACGAAGGCCTAATTGAAAAATCAAACTTTCTGCTTCACAGCTAAAACTAAACTCTGCCGTAAGCTCAACGCCACCCTCTACAGGCTTAATAGAATGGGTTATCGCACAAGGGTCTGACTCAACAGATTTTGCTTTCTCTGTGAGTGTTTTCAACATAGTTTCCGCTTCATTTTGTGTAGCGAATACATGCTGATACGAGGCAGTGCAGTCTTTATTATCTAATACTGTTCCCACATCTACACAGCAGCAGGCTGCGGTTTCATCCGCGCTACAACGGTTAATCGCATCAGTCATTTTACTCTCCAAATAAACAAACTGTTAAGTCTCTATCATAACGCTGAAAAAGTGCTAAAAACTAGTGTGTATCAAAATATATCGCTAATAATTAAACATAAGTTTGATCTTACCCCGTATTCGTATAATTTTTGCTCCCAATTCGTCAGTCAATGTTGCCATTTTGTTAAATATGTCGCATTTTTGAAAACAAAGTCACAATAACTGCAAAACAAGCTTGCAACATATCAGGTGGTCAGACCTATACTCTAGTAACTGGTCTGATTTGTCATAACGGCAAGGGACCCTACAATTCTGCGCTTCTTGCGATAGAAGTCGCTTTATTCAAAATAAAACATAAGAGGGTTTTGGTCATGAGCCAGAAAAACCTGTTTTCTAGATCAGCTTTAGCAATAGCAGTGGCAATTGTATCATCCAACGCAGGCGCGGCTGGTTTTTTGCTTAATGAATATTCTACATCCGCACTGGGACGCGCGTTTTCGGGAGCGGGTGCAATGGGCGACAACGCAAGTGAGGGAAGCCGAAACCCTGCTGCCATGATGTTGTTTGATCGCCCTTCTCTTTCTGTTGGTGCCGTTTATATTGACCCAAGCGTTGATATCAAAGGTAAAGGAGGCTCTTTACTTGGTAGTAATACAACAGCAAATGATATTGCGCCAAGTGCTGTAGTACCCAATGCTCACTTTATCTTCCCAGTTAATGACAAGTGGGCTGTTGGTACTTCAATGACCACCAACTTTGGTTTAGCCACTGATTTTAATAAAAATTATGCTGCAGGCCCTATCGGTGGTAAAACAGACCTAAAAACTGTTAACCTGAACCTAAGTGGTGCATACCGCGTAAATAATAATTTCAGTTTTGGCTTGGGCGTGAACGCGGTATATGCCGATGCAGAAATTACTCGTCATGCAGGTGACCTTGGCGCCCTAGCACCTAAATTAGGCTTACCTTCGTTCCCTGCCAGCACTACCATGGCTAAATTAACAGGGGATGACTGGGGTTATGGTTGGAATGCGGGTATTTTGTATGAAATCAATGATGATAACCGTTTAAGTTTAAGCTATCGTTCTAAAGTTAAAGTTAAGTTTGAAGATGGCAAATATTCCAATGACATACCTAAATCAATAACTCAGTTACATGGTACTGGGGGTGAAAAAGTCAAAGGTAAGTTAGACCTTAATTTACCAGATATTTGGGAGTTCTCTGGGTACCATAAAGTTGCTCCTAAGTGGGCTTTACACTATAGCGTTGCCTATACTGGCTGGAGTGAATTTAAAGAACTAACCGCCTATAGAAAAAGTGATGGCGAACAGTTATTCCATAAACCTGAGCACTTTAAAGATGCTTGGCGTTTAGCACTCGGTACCACCTATTTTTATGATGATAACTGGACATTCCGTACCGGTATTGCCTACGACCAAACGCCTGTACGTTCAGATTACCGTTCTATTTCTATCCCTGACCAAGACCGTTACTGGTTAAGTGCAGGTACAACGTATGCATTTAATGAAAATGCATCTGTTGATGTGGGTATTTCTTATATGCACGGTAAAAAAGTAAATATTAAAGAAAGATTAAGTGAAGATGTTCCTGAAAGTATCCTTCCAGCATATCATTTCAAATCTGAAGGTTCTGCTTGGTTATACGGTGTAAACTTCAACTATACGTTCTAATTAATCGAATTTTTAAGTATCAGGGAGTTCTCTCCCTGGTACTATTATCAATGTCAATTGCCCCATCCCACTAATTTTCAAAACTTAACATAAATTTTCTTGACCCTCACCTGCATCATATGTAAATTAAATGTTAAGAGCATGAGTTCACCTCATCATTTCTTTATAAAATACACACTATCGCATTTTTAAGATAAATCGCTTTAGATTTCATTAGATTATCATTCGTTCTCTGAATGTTCTTATTTGCAAGCACAACCCAATAGCATATTTTATACTGATGATATCCACTAATATATATGGCTTTTCATCAAACTGTATTAATCACGCTATATTCTATTATTGGCTACGGCCGCGAAGGCATGTAAAAGAGGCAACAATGACTAAAACTTAGGAGGCTGTATGGGAACACTGTTTACTGTCGGTTTTATTGGTGTATTAGGGGTAATAGCCTTAATTGACACCGTCTCTCAACGAGGAAAGCGAGACAATGATTAGCTTTTTATTTATCACTCTCTAGTATCATTCGTATACAAGAGAGTGATAAACCTTCTAAAACAATTCAATTTACTAATCTATCGAATCAAGCTGGCCTTCAATCGCTGCTGCATTTGGGTTTTCTGTTGCTTTTAACGCGCCACCACTTGATAAAAAGTCATTACGTTGGAAATAGGCTTCTCGCATCATTAAGTACGGGTCTGAAGAGTTCTTCAATAATCCATCTGAATCTAATAGCCTTGCTCGGGTTTCAATTCCTTCCAGTGCCCATTTACCCGCGGACATCCAGAATGTGAGATAGCTTAGCATTGGATATAAATCATCAACTAAGTCCCCCCCTTGTTCCCTCGGTGTTGCACTGCCATACCCCGGTAACACCACATAAGGACCATAGCCCACATCGTAATAGCCTAAGGTATTACCAAAACGTTTCGGCTCTTCTTTCGCTAATTGAGGGTTTGCCATTGTCGCCACATCAATGAGCCCCCCCATGCCGAAGACAGTATTAAGGAAGAAGCGGTTAAAATGTTTGAAACCTTGAGTCACTTCCCCACGCAGAAAGCTATTTAGCATACTTGCAGGTTCTTCAAGGTTAACAAAAAAATTGGTTAATCCATTACGGGCAGGCATCGGGACATAATCATTCCAAGCAACAGCAACTGGCCTCAAGACATAAGGGTCAAGGACGTTATAGTTGAAATTAAACATTGCTCGGTTGAACCCTTCTAATGGGTCCGAACGTTCATGTGTTTCTGGATCAATGCTACTTGCACAACCTGCAATTAACACCCCTGCCAGAAAAACGCCCGTCATGCGAAACTTCATAACACTTCTCCATTCCCTGTACCGTCCTACTGCGGTACTTTTCCACTGTAATAACTGCTTTGCTTATAGTAAGGCGAAAAAAAGAATTATGTTAATCCTTTTGAGTTATTCGATTATCTTAAAGGCTAATTATACGCCATTTAATAATATTCTTATTATAAGAAAATTGAACAGTTAGTACAAAATAGAAATGCGCCCACTCAACCATAAAGATGATAATCACCCTATTTTCGAATGAAAAACAGTCAAATAAATATTTATGGAAGATAAATTCGATTATTTGTCCGTAACAACTTGATTCAATTAGACCTGAACAGTAAAATGCCTTCGCTGTCATAATTATGACTCCAAAAGTCCCCTTAGTTAAATGGATATAACGAGCCCCTCCTAAGGGCTAGTTGCAGGTTCGATTCCTGCAGGGGACACCATTACCACGTCTAAATACTTCCAATTTTTCAAATAAAAACAACAAATTAATTATTTTGACTTCCAAGAAGATCTAGTAACTTCTAGTGGGGTCTAAGTACTCATGTGTATAGTACTGTGAATAGTACTGTGTATAGGTCTAGGTTCGATAAAAAAACTATACACATTATGCTGCTCACTGATATCCAAATTCGTAAAGCTAAGTCTAAAATGATTTCATTTGGTGTGTATGGACAAATTTCTTTAGCCGATGCCAGAAGAAAAAGAGATGAAGCAAAAAGGCAGTTTTCAGATGGTATAGACCCAAGTGATGCGCGCAAATCGGAAAAGATCACACAAAAATACGCTGCTGGAAATACGTTTAAAGCGGTTGCAATGGAATGGCACTCATCAAAATACTCTACATGGTCAAAAGGCTATGCGAGCGAAATATTGCGTTGTTTTGAAAATGATGTTTTTCCTTTCACACGAAATAAAGTTCTCAACCACGTAAAATTCACTACACCGCACCCGCCTGCACAATTTGGATCATAAAATTATTTCAGTTTCAAAGTGAAGTACATTTAGTGAATAAATTTATAATTATTTGAATATAAATAGTTTTTTTATTTTATGTGAGATTTTTACTTAAGAGTATGAGTCGCATAAAAACTGAAAAACTAAACTATTAGCCTCACTACCCTGCTACATTATTTGTACATTGCTTCATTTATAGTTCCAGACACATTATCTAGATCAATACAATTGAATGTCAGTGTTCTATCCTCCATCCACACCCTAATAGAATATAACTTCTCCATTGAAGCCCCTATTTTCTGAGGATATGCAGCGTATGGTGTCAACTGTTCTTTTTGCCACTCTTTGCAAGCGTTGAAATCACCTAACTCTTTCACTTTTATAAGCTGCTTATAAGGACGTACTATTTCTGGCTTTTTATTGTTAACTGACATCGCCTGTAGTTCATCCAAGCTATATGTCGTCGCCATTAAAGGCGACTGAAAACACGTAAATAATATAACCGCTAAGGCTCTTTTCATCTCACCATCCCATCAATTAATTTCAGTCATGTTAACTTAGCGGGAGTGCAAATTGAAGCAAACAAAAAGCCTGCCGAACCAGGTTATTCATTGGAGCTCAAGTTACCTATTAGATTCTTGGCGTTATCACAGAACTCATCCATTTTAGGCACATTTTTAAATTCAGGGTCATTAGCTTTTTGCACACACTTCACACTAATCTGCCCTTGGAAATACGCCATAGATACCATGTTATCAACTAAACGTTTGCAAGTACGACTGTTACTCTGTTTTTCTAACTCACCACATAGAAGCGCTTTCTGTCGATTAATACTTGCCGCCATATCTGGTACTACATCATCTTCTGTAATTTCAGGTCGCTCATTAGCACCAATGTTTGTAGTGCTAGCAAGCGAGCCAAATGAAGCTAAGCCTAAAAGCAAAACCACTGATCCCTTTTTCATACATCACCATATTTTGCGCCCTACCAAAACACTAAAATATTAATTATTCTCTGGGACATCTAATGAAAAAACTTTTACTTTTCCTACTAATCCCTATGCCACTTGTTGCTCAAAATTACCTTTGGAATGGGAATTCTGTGCATGAATATAGCCAAGCAAGAGAGCGTCTAATGAATGACACCCTGTTAGACGCTAATGATGTTGTTAAATCGGGTATGTACTCGGGTTATATTGCGGGAACATTTGACCTTGGTTCAGGTATTCTTTTTTGCCCGCCCGTAATGTTACGTTCAACCAAGCTATGGATGTTGCGGCTAAACGCCTAAAGAATTTACCTGAAGCTGTAACAAGCAAGTCATCTGGTAGTGGATTCATTTATTAGCTCATGGCCATGCCCAAAGAAATAAGGTCTGTGGGTGAAGTCTCCCCTATACTCAGGCAATAAAAAACCCACCGGAGTGGTACACATACACCAAGCAGATATCTTTTTCAGGATTTCCTTTTTTGTGAGTTCTGTAATATTGAACCCTATCATCTGGAAATTTATCTGGCGGTATTTTAAAATGAATGTGCATCAAACAAGCTTTTTCAACTGAATATGGCTTAACGTATGAAACATCTCTTCCGAAATAACTGGGCCCCCCTCATCTGACTTATATTTTTTAAAGTCTTTGAGTGGCTTGGCTTCGAGATCTAAATTTTTTTGGAATAAGTCGCAAAAAATTGATTTCTTGTTTGCTCGTTTACAGTTACTTCTATTTCGTCCATGAATTAGCCAGTAAAGGAATAGTCACCTAAAATTATTTTTTTAGTTGTGTAATCAGCTATTTCCCTCTTAGTTCCAGAATATTTCTTCATAGCCATACCCGCCATATTACCCCCTACTTCTGATGCTCCTATAATACAGATTTTCATGTTTCACTTTTCTTTATCAATAATCAAATCTCGAATAGCAAATTTACATAATAAGAATATCAACTCACGATAATCTAAATACAATAAAAACTTTAGTCTGAACATAAATATTCTTGCAAGGTAATAAAGGCAATGTTCTAAATTACAATTCGGATTTGATTATCACATAAATAACAACAACCATCACCAGAAAATTAAACTTAACCTTAGACCATTTCACATATTTATTAGCTAAAAATCGCATTCTAATCTATATTAAAACTAGTTATATCGCTTTGTGCGTTATAACCATTAGACATGCTGTACATTAACTACATTCTCTCCAAGACCTTCAATAGGAAACATATTATGGTAAATCAAGGTTCCATAATCAACGACGTTCCAGATGGTTATATTAACGCGCAAGATGCAGGTATATTACCAAATACAGATAAAGACTTGAGTCAAGCGATATTAAATTTACTTAAAGAGAGCAACACTTCTCATAAAGGTATCTATTTCCCTGCTGGTACTTACCTATTTGCCAGCGATGTATTGCTAACATCTTATAATTCCTTATTGGGCTCAGCTGAAGGTACAATTTTTCGCTGTCTAAATCCCCAAAAAAAATCAATTATGTTTGGCGATAGCACTTACGGAACTAAAGTGTCAAATGTAAATATTGAGAATATTATCTTTGATAATATCCGAGTACATTTTTATGGACGAAAATCTGAAATTAGTATTAGCTATAATGTATTTATTAATACAATAACCGAACATAGCACCGCACAACTTACATGCTCTAGTAGTTTCTATACAATTAGTGGCAATGTTTTTATGCGTGGGCGTAACTATCCGGGAGTTGCTCTTAGTACCTATGGTAATAGTTCTGGTTTGTTGATTGAGCAAAATTTTTTAGGCTCCGTCAATGATATTAACCTAGCAACACCATGGCTTGGTAAAAAAACACAGACACTGCTGACAACACTTTTAAGTTTAAGAGATAAACAATTAATATCTTTTGATGATGCTCAAGGTGAATTTGTTTCTGGTTGGTATTCAACGAGTAATCTCAAAAAAGGAATATTTCGTAAAAACTTTATTTCTGGCAGTGACCAACCCTTTCTCTATAATCCTGAAACAGGTGAAGATGATATACAACGTGATCATGGCGTTTATATTAAACAATATGAACAAGTTGAAGTTATTCAAAATTATTTTTCTGGCTGGCCAAAAGATGATAAACCCTCCGGCCAACTAAAATTTCGTAATGCTAAAGGACTGGTATTTGCAGGTAACTATCTTAATCACATTTCTTTTAATGCGCGCCCTTATGATAATGTCGATGATCAATGGCTGATCATGCAAGATACCTTTATTTTTAATAATTATTTATCTGACGCTTTAATTAGCTACTGGCAAAATTTTGTAGATACAGAAAATAAAGCCATTAATATTAAAGATTATCTAGTTTTCTCTAATCACTTTATCAACCGTACTGAGAGCAAACCACTAGTTACCTCGCCAGAAAAATCACTCTCTTCTAATCAATTTTTTTGTTCAGAGAATATTTTCGTTGAAACAGGTAAATTAGTACCAACTAGCGGTGTTATCACTGAAATTCCAATTGATAAGATACAAGATCGGCTACCCGATTACGCAAAAAAATATTTATCGACTAAACCGATCATGCCATAACTTATAGCAACCTTTTATATATTACGTTTTGTTAAATAATGTCGTTGCATGCCTTTCTCTGGGAAATCAGGCAATGACATTTGTTTCACATATCCTAATTTTTCATAAAATGGCAAGGCTTGAAAACTGAAGGTGTCAACTAAGCTATGAATACAACCTAGTTTAATTGCTTCCCGTTCAGCAGCCTTCATCAATTTACTGCCTAATCCCATTTTTCTGGCGTCCTCACTTACCCATAAAAAATCGATACAGAGCCAATTCGCCTTGACAGAAGCCAGTAATCCTCCAAGCATAACACCAGAATCATTTTTAAAATAAACGCCTAGCTCACCAAAACGTTCTGCACTCAAATATTGGATATTAAAACTACGTAACCCTGCAAGGAGTTCTTCTTTATCTTCAGTGGTGATTTCATGTGCAACAATAATATTCATTCGATGCTCTGCTGATACTCTGCTAATAACGTGTTGTTTCAAACATATTTACTTTGATAAGAAAACAGTAAAATAGGAGAGGATTGAATATGCTATTTTAAAATACATCAGTTTCTATAATTTGGGTAATTAAAGCCGTTACAGACAATACCAATGAAGATTTGATCATTTGCTGAAAACGGTGTTTTTGTAATTCAATTAATTGGTTATCGACAAGATCCTCTGGTTGATTGAATCTCATCATTTCTGGTAAAGGTTCCATACAATGGAGCATTTTAATACTGCCTAAAATTTCATCATCCGTAAAATTTATATTTAAATCCTCTGCCGATAACGATTCGTTTAAAGCAAGAAATAATTCTATATCTTCATAGGTTTCGCGAGAAATAGCCCCTAATGCAAATAGGAGTTTCAAACGAACTGATAACTCCCCTAATGGCCCATTTCCAGTTAAAAGTGGTTCAACGGCATACTTTACCGCATAATCATCCTTTCTAAAAACTTTTAACATTAATTTATCAATAGCTTGTGAAATTAAAACAACGACTTCTTGAACAAACAAATATACTTCTGGCCGTTGATTTAACCGCTCAAGGATCTGATTTTCAATGTTTTGTTTATTTTCCATATTAGCTTCTTTTATCACTTTACAGCTATACTGCTTACTATCATACAGTAGATAGCCATAAAGTGACTGAACCTCAGTTAATCAATCTATTATCCGTAATATCACTTGTTACTCAATATCAATAACTGGTATTGGGAACTAATTCTATCAACAACCTCGGGATATTTCTCTAACCCACAAAGCTCAACAACCGCTTGATATATACCTTTATCAGCTATTAACTTTGCCATTTCATTTGCTTGAGGATCGGCTTCACATCTGAAATGCAATGCGGCAGCAATTCCTATGATCAGATTTTCATTTGGTAACTGATATTCTAATGTGCCTAGCAAAGGCTTAATTAAGCGATCATTAGAACTTAACTTTCTTATAGGCTGTCGCCCAACTCGACTAACATCATCTTTTAAATATGGGTTTGCAAAGCGACTTAGTATTTTATCTATGTATTGATTATGTATTTGTGAATCAAAACCATAACGTTGAATTAAAACTTGTCCACTTTCTTGCATAGCCGATTTAACAACAGTATAGATCCTCAAATCTCCAATTGCCTCGCTAATTGTCTGGTATCCATATCGCTGCCCTAAATACGCTGTCATTGCATGACCTGTATTTAATGTAAATAGTTTACGTTCAACAAATGCCATTAGATTGTTCGTCAATTCCATTCCATCGATAATAGGAATATCACCAACAAATTGTGTTCGGTCAACAATCCACTCGCTAAAGGATTCGACAGTAACATCAAGTGGGTCATCATTCGCTGCATCCATCGGAGGAACGATCCGGTCAACTGCGGAGTCTACAAAACCAATATGTTGGTCAACCCATTGATGTAATTCTTCCGGCAAATGAACCAACACATGTTGTTTTAATTGGCTAGTTCCCCTTACCATATTTTCACATGCAATTATATTGAGTGGCTGGTTATTTCCCTGCGATTTTCTATAAACTATGCCTTTAGCTATGGTTGACGCTATTTTTTCAAGTACTTGTGGCCCGACAGCAGTTGTAAGCATATCCGCTGTTGCAATAAACTCTATCGTTTTAGGGTCATTACTATTAACAGCGTGAATGTGTTGGACTTTCTCAATACGATTTTCCTGACCAACCACGTGAACATTATAAGATTGCTGATGCGCGAGTTGGTCAATTAATGGCTGATTAACATCCGTAAAAGTCACTTGTGAATTTGCGTCTGCTAATAATTTACCAATAAACCCACGGCCTATATTTCCTGCACCAAAGTGAATGACTTTCATTATTATTCTCCTTATGCTGCACTTTGAGACGCTAAAATTTCGAGTACTTCCTGAACATCTTGGGTTTCACATAAACGCTCAATAACCCCATCTTCATCTAAAGCGGAAGTAATTCGTGTGATAACTTCAATGTGCTCATTATTTTGTGCGGCAATACCAATAACTAGGCGGGCAATTTCATCGGGTTCTTCACCAAATTGTACGCCTTCGGGGTATTGGCAAATAACAATGCCGGTTTTTAATACGCGGTCTTTGGCTTCTATCGTTCCGTGAGGTACCGCAATAGACTCGCCAAGATATGTGGGAGTTAGTTTTTCGCGAGCTAACATCGCCTCAATATAGTCAGGCTCAACATAGCCACCCTCAACTAATTTTTGCCCCGCAAATTGGATGGCTTGCGTTTTATTCTGTGCAGATAGGTTTAAATGAATATGCTTTGCACTCAATGTAAATATCGCATCATCATGATTTTCTATTTCATAGGATTCATCATTTGCTGCAATAATCGTTTGCTTAATCAGTCGTCCATCATTCGCAGCTTTAGGATTTTTTTTAGCTATTAAATTGGTGACTAGATCATTATACGTTTGGCTATCTAAGAAGTTTGTTAAAGAAATATGCATTGCATTTGGCGCAAATGACTGTGCCCTTTGTGTTAGATCTCTATGAGTAATAACAATATCAACGTTATCTGGCAGGTCGTTAATTGCCATATTAGTGACGGTAATATCGATTAAACCTGCATCTCGTACTTTTTTGGCTAATACCCCGGCCCCCATTGCACTTGACCCCATGCCTGCATCGCAAGCAACAATAATGTTGCGCACTTGAGCTAAATTGATAGAGGTATCTTTATTGGTTGAGCTTGTTGCTGATGACTTTGATTGCGTTTTCATATTGCGCATTTTTTTCGTCGCACTTTCGAGCTCATCATCATCGCCAATTCGTGTTCGTTTTAATAAAAGCACTGAAACGATAAAAGAAACAGCTGTAGCACTTGTGACTGATAAAATAACGCCAATAAGTGATGATTTAGGGGTCATCAGTAGAACTGCAAATATTGAACCTGGTGATGCAGGAGAGACTAAGCCCGCATGAAAAAGGTTCATCACAAATACCCCTGTCATCCCTCCAAGAATTACAGCAAGAATTAATCGAGGATTCATTAAAACATACGGGAAATAAATTTCATGGATACCGCCAAAAAAGTGAATAATTGCTGCCCCTGGTGCAGATTGCTTGGCATTACCTTTACCAAAAAACATATAAGCGAGTAAAACGCCTAAACCTGGTCCAGGGTTTGCTTCAATTAAGAAAAAAATGGAGGAACCTGTTTCAGATGCTTGCTGAATACCTAACGGTGAAAAAATACCGTGATTAATAGCATTATTGAGAAATAAGATTTTTGCAGGTTCAACAAAAATAGACGTGAGTGGAAGTAAGTTATTCTCCACCATCACGTTCACACCAGCCGCTAATATTTTGGATAACCCTGCAACAAGAGGACCTATCGCTAAATAAGCCAAAATAGCTAATAACATGCCGATAATGCCGGATGAAAAATTATTCACTAACATTTCAAAACCCGTTTTAACTTTGCCTTCGATCCACAAATCAAAACGTTTTATTGCATATCCGCCTAATGGGCCAGCAATCATTGCCCCCATAAACATCGGCATGTCAGCACCAACAATGACCCCCATTGTTGTTATTGCACCAACTATTCCACCCCGCTCTCCACCGACCAAACGGCCACCGGTATAACCGATTAATAGAGGGAGTAAATAGGTGATCATAGGACCAACAAGTTGAGCTAATGTCTCATTAGGCCACCAGCCCGTTGGGATAAATAACGCGGTAATTAATCCCCAAGCGATGAAAGCACCGATATTAGGCATAACCATATTACTGAGGAAACGCCCAAAATTCTGTACCTTTAATTTGATATTTGATGTTACCATGATAGAACCCCGTGGTACGAGAATGATAAAGTTGTAACGTTATCGCCAAATAACGTCTGTGATTTTTTCAACTCTTTCACTCTAGCATGAGCTTTATCAGATCCGCACCACGTGGGCCTTTATGTGAACAAGATCACTATTACCCCCCGACTTACCCCACCTTTATATTGATGAAGATCACATAAAATTCATGTCACTAAATTACATTGCTCTTTTTTTACACAAAAAAACCATTTTTAGTGATATTAGTCACAGTTTAAAACTCGTTATTTATCTTGGATTAGTGATGAGCATCACAATTTATTTTCTATTTATCTTTTTTATCCTGTGGACTGATGTCAATTATCCAACTGTACAAGTCACTTTTTATATTTTGTAATAAAATTACTAAACGTACTTTCTTCATTTTTCTTTGCATGCTGCAATAAATCACATTATCGTCTTTCGTAGTCAATGCCTGTTATTGCTATTTGAAAACTTCATTTTCTACTTCATTATTACCATCATCTTTTTGCGATAATCTTAAATTGAATTTACGACAACGTATTATTATCAATACATTATTTAACCTTGCTTCGTCTGGTCTTCACCGATAAATTACCTCTAATTTTCTTAATTAAAATGTGAATATCATGACGTCAACCGTTATTGTTTTTCTTTTGGTTTATATTGCGATGGGCTTTGGTAAGCTACCTGGATTCAAAGTTGATAGAACTGGCGCTGCAGTTATTGGTGCCCTAGCTATGATGGCTATTGGTAGTATTACCCCTCCCCATGCATGGAATGCTATCGATTACCGAACGATTGGGATGTTATTCGGGCTTATGGTCGTTTCTGCTTCTTTTGTTGTGTCTGGTTTTTATAGCTGGACCGCAAATAAAGTCGCAATGCTAAAAGTTTCGCCCCCTATATTACTCGCTGTTTTAATTCTTGTTGGTGGCTTTCTTTCCGCATTGCTCACTAATGATGTTGTTGTTGTCGCGATGACTCCATTATTAGTATCAATTAGTTTATCTCGCGGTTTAAACCCAATTCCTTTTTTACTTGGCTTTTGTTTCGCAGCGAATAACGGGGCCGCAGGTTCATTAATTGGTAGCCCACAAAATATGATCGCAGCACAAGGGCTTGATATCTCGTTTGTTGGCTTATTACAGGCATCAGCAATACCAGCCCTGCTTTCCTTACCATTAACATGGTTAGTACTCGTTTGGTTATATCGTCATCGTTGGTATTTGACTAAAGAAAATACGCTCTCAACTCCCCCTAAATCAACCCAAGAAACATTAGATGTCTGGGAGACAGCAAAAGCGGGTGTCATTACTTTCGCAGTCATCATTACCTTTATTGTGACTGATATTCCTAAAGAACTTATTGCATTAACGGCTGCTGGATTTTTATTATTAAATCGATCTATTGCCTCGAGTGATATGCTTAAACTCGTTGATGGTAATCTTTTATTACTCATCATGGGGCTATTTGTTGTCAATGCCGCTTTTGCCGCCACAGGACTACCTCAGCAATTATTAACTGATTTGCGAAACTACGGTGTGGAACTCAATAACCCATTAGCCCTATTTTTAGTGACCGGTGTCCTAAGTACTATCGTTGGAAACAACCCTTCAGTCATGCTACTCGTCCCCTTCTTAACACCTGAAGGCAATGCCGATTCGTTAGGCGCTGCTCTCGTATTGGGTTCTGGTTTTTCAAGTAACTTACTGGTCTTCGGTAGCCTTGCTGGCATTATCGTCGTTGAGCAATCAGCGGCATATGGCGTAAAAATTTCTTTCGGTGAGTTCTCTAAATCAGGGGGAATTGTCGCGCTATTGTGTATGCTATTAGCCGCTGCTTGGATTTTACTTGCGTTATAGTCGTTTTAACCAATCTGCTATCACACTGGCAGATTGGTTATCATTATATTTCCTATGGCAATATCGCAAAAGAACGAACAGGAAAACCACTGGCATTATTTGGTTTAGCGACGATATTAAAAATTACCGCGCCACGTGTGGGCACTTGGTCTAAATTAGCGAGTAATTCAACTTGGTATGTATCTTGTTCTAATACGTAATACTCACCGAGTAATGCATTATTTTTTCGAAAATCTTTTGCAGCATCAGTATCAAATGTTTCATGTCCAATCGCTTTTATACCGCGTTCTTCAAATAAAAATTTGAGTGCGTCCATTCCCCAACCCGGTATTTGGTTATTGCCCTCATCATCTTTATTATCCATAAGCTCTTGTGATGGCCAACGCTTACTCCAATCCGTACGTAATGCAACAAAACTCCCTGATTCAATTCGACCATTTTTCGCTTCAAAATTAAGGATATCATCGAGAGAAAATGCAAAGTTAGGATCTTCTTTGGCCCTTTCTGACTGGTCAATAACAATCAGTGGCAGAACAAGTTCTTTTAATTCGAGCTCATGTAAATAACGTTTCCCTTCAACGAAATGACAAGGAGCATCAATATGGGTGCCATATTGTCCTGGAAATGTAAATTGCTGTGCAAAGAAACCTTCTGGATAGCCAAATAATGTTTTAAATTCGGCAGAGTCAAACATAAAAAAATGTGGTGAGTCTTTATCGAAGCTATGTGTCAAATCAACCCATTTTTTAGATTTTATTACATTAAATGCATCAATTAATTCATTGCTCATATTTTCCCCTGTCAGTTCTATTGTCTAAATAAGCTTATCTACAGACTATTTTTATAATGCCCTTCCTAACCTATTAAATAACGAAAAAACATTCTGTTGTCTACAAATTCAACACGAATCTTTTTCATATTAAATCAGTAAGATATTTAATTTATATAGAAAAAACCACTAATTAATAAAAATTAGTGGTCAACGTAATAATCAAAATAAAAAATAGACTAGGATTTTATTTAGGATATTTGTTCCAGCTGTCAGGTTCAATAAAACCATCATAAATACGCTGCGAACGAATATAATCTGCGTACTCTTTAGACTCAAAAGCTTCTTTCAAATCTTTTGCCCACTGAGCATCTAAATCTTTTTGCATAACAGTCACAATAACGCGATGCTCTAGCGGTGAATTTTCTACAACTAAACCATCAGCAATACGTTGGCCGGCACTTGCCACATAGTTACCATTCACAACAACAAAATCAACATCATCTAATAATCGCAACCCTTGTGCCGCATCGGTTTCTCGAATATCTAAGTTATATTCATTTGGGGAGATATCATTAACACTAAAACTTAATGTACTCACATCTGGCTTAATTTTAATCCAACCTAACTTTTCCAAGATCCTAGCACCACGCTCTGCATTAACGGGGTCATTAGATAACGCAACAATCATACCGTCTTTCACTTCATCCAGTGTTTTATGTTTATTTGACCGCAGACTTTGAGGCGCACTCGGTGAGTCTGTTAATGCCACCATATTAATATTATTTTTTTTGTTATAAGCCTCCATATAGGCACGGCTTTGATTTACAGAAGCATCAATAGAGCCTTCTTCAAAAGCAGGATTTATTTGTCTATTCTGTGAAAATTGGCGCAAATTAACGGTATAACCTTTTTTCTCTAAAATCGGTACGATACCTTTGTCTACTTGATCAATATAATTGCCAACACCAAAACCTATTGTAATTTGTTTTTTATTAGGATTATCTTTTTCACTATTATCGCCACACCCAGCCAGCACCGCTAAAGCAGTAGTAATTAAAGATAAATTTATTAATTTTTGTTTTAACATAGATAACAGCCCTGTAAAGATATTTTAGGCAGTATAATCATAATTAGAGAGTACAACTTAGACTATATCGTTATAACTTAATACTAAAGTAATATAAGAGTGGCATTTGATTCCTTTTGGTTATAAGCATATAACAAACAGATCGTTCGATTAGTAATGTGATTGATATGTAATGAAGGAGATAAAAAACATTTAAAAAAAGTGAGTTGCTTTATGACTATTTCCTATAATGATGTAATTAATTCTTTAACTAATTTAACACCAGATTCCAGCCTAGCTAAAATTCGCCATGAACGCGCGGAGGCGACTGAAAATACTCAAGCCGTATTTGAAGCCATTTTTTCTGCACCATCGACACTTCTCACAAATAATGTGAAATATTATTTTGCTTATGAAGTTGCAAAAATGACAGGAAGTCCCCGCCTAGCTGAATTTTATTTTCAATTAATAAACTCAATGCCTGATGAACCTCTTAGCAAACCACTGGCTACAGCAAAAGAATATCTGCAAGTTTTAACACAATCACCTAAAGATACCCATTACCAATTAATTGCTGCGTTAGCTGAACAAGGTTGGCAAGAAAGTGACATCATTTTACTTGCTCAATTAATAACTTATGTCACCTATCAAGCTCGGCTAATCGAAGGGGTTCTGTTACTGACGAATAGTAGTCATCTTACACATAACTCACCTAAAGTTGTGGCTGGTAAATGGAACCACCAACCATTAACCCGCAAAGGAAAACCTTCACCAACGGCTTTTACACAAGATAATTTAGGATGGGAAGCTTGGATTTCAGCAAGGGATGCAAAAACGCTATCCGTTGAAGAAGCCCAAGTCATGAAAAAATTTGGTCAATTAAACTCTGAATATTTTTTACTGCTCGCCCATCAAAGTAAAATTTTAGAGTTACGAACTTTAGTTGACCGAGGCGTGTTTTATACCTCAGAAGGGTTACCTCGCTGGGAACGTGAATTTGCTGCGGCCGTAACTAGCAAAGTTAATGGCTGCATATACTGCGCTTCTGTACATGCTAGAAAAGCCAGTCAGTATGCAAAAGAACGACGTGCTGATGTTGATAAATTACTAGCAACTGCGACGGGTTCAGTACTTGCTGAAGGTTTTGATGACAGACTCCTAGCCATCACAGATTTAGTCGCCTCTTTATCTGCAACCCCCATCCAAGCCACACCATCACAAATTAAAGAGTTACAAAACTTGGGTTTATCTGAACTTGAATTACTTGACTTAGTTCAATCAACGGCCTTCTTTTCATGGGCGAACCGCTTAATGTTATCGCTGGGTGAGCCCTTTGAAATAGTAGAGGATAAGGAGTAATTCAATGGAACTGATTATGGGTTTAGAGGCATTAGAAGCGCAAATAAAACAAGATTTGCAGTATTTAAATTTACCAATAACGTCTTGGTCATTATCAAAAAATAACCCTGAAAACCAAATTATTGATGTCGCTATCATTGGTGCGGGTATGTCAGGAATTACAGCCGCATTCGCTCTGAAATTACGAGGTATCAATGCAATTGTTTTCGACCAAGCCCCTGCTGGCAAAGAAGGCCCATGGCAAAGCCCTGCATTAATGGAAACATTGCGTTCCCCAAAACATGTGATTGGCCCTGCGCTTGCATCCCCCTCTTTAACTTTTCAAGCTTGGTTTAAAGCCCAGTTTGGCATTCAAAAATGGGATGAACTCGATAAAATTCCACGTTTGCAGTGGGGAGAATATCTGCAATGGTATAAAACCATGACAGAACCCTATGTACTTAATCAATACCAATTAGTCGATGTGCAATTAAACGATAACTACCGTGAATTAATTTTTGACACTCCTAACGGTACCGTCAGGTATCAAGCGCAACATGTTATTTTATCGACGGGTATGGAGTCTTTTAGTGAAGCTAATATCCCTAGTTTTATGAATGATATCCCAACGACCTATTGGGAACATTCATATGCAGGTACTGACTATCGTCGTTTTAAAGGCTTAGACATTGGTGTTGTTGGTTATAGTGCCGGTGCGATGGATAGTTCAGCAACGGCATTAGAAAATGGTGCTAATTCAGTTGAGATTTTGATCCGCGCTAGCGACATGCCCCGAGTAAATCGAGGAAAAGTTGCTGGAAGTGCAGGATTTACCAATGCGTATACCTATTTTACAGATGCTCAGAAGTGGCATTACACTGATTATGTTGCCAAAGCCAAAACGCCAGCTCCTCATGGCAGCACGTTGAGAGTTTCTCGCCATAAAAATGCTTATTTCAATTTCAATACCCAAGTTAAATTTATTGAATTGAAAAATAAAAAATTGCATGTCACAACAACAACAGACAAATTCGTATTAAATTATTTAATCTTAGCAACTGGCTATCGGATTAATTGGGCCAAACACAGCGCTTTTCATCAATTATCTCCGCTAGTTAAAACATGGGGGGATGCATACACGCCATCCATTCATGAAGAAAATGCAGAGTTAGCTTCACACCCTTATTTAGGTGATCATTTTGAATTTCAAGCTAAAAACAAGTCAGACACATTAAAAATCAATCAGTTATATTGTTTTAACTTAAGTGCATCGCTCAGTATGGGCCCGGTCATAGGGTTAATCCCTGGAACGAATATTGGGGCAGAACGATTGGCTGACCATATTGCAGCTCAATTGTACCTAAGCTACCAAGAGCAACACCTTGAGCAAGTTAAAACTAGCCAAGAAGCTGAATTATTGGGGGATGAGTGGCAACCCGCTGTACCGCCTTCAGAACGTGTGCAATTAGCTGATAGTGTAGAGTAGATTATGATTACCTTTCAAAACATTCAAAAAGTTTATGAAAAAGATGGGCAGTCTTTAGTTGCATTGCAAGACATTAATTTGCATATCAATAAAGGTGATATCTTTGGGTTCATTGGTTATAGCGGGGCTGGTAAAAGCTCACTGATCCGTTTGGTTAATCAATTAGAAAAGCCAACCAGTGGTGCCGTTATTATCAATGGCCAAAATATTGCTGAGCATACCCCAGCAGAAACGCGCTCACATAAAAAAAGCATCGGTATGATTTTTCAGCATTTCAATTTGCTAGAAACGAAAACTGTTGCTCAAAATATTGCGATGCCCTTATTACTCTCAGGTGTCAATAAACAAGAAATCAATCAGCGAGTTGATAGCATTCTTGAATATGTCGAGCTTAGTGATAAAAAAAACCAATACCCTGGGCAGTTATCTGGTGGGCAAAAGCAGCGTGTGGGTATTGCGCGTGCTTTGATCAACAACCCACAAATTTTATTATGTGATGAAGCCACTTCCGCGCTCGACCCGCAAACGACGCGCTCAATTTTGCAATTATTAAAAAAGATCAACCAAGAGCAACATATTACTATCTTATTAGTTACTCACGAAATGGAAGTTATTGAACAAATTTGTAACCGTGTTGCTGTTATGGGGTCTGGCAAAATTGTCGAAGAAGGAACTGTACTTGATATTTTTGCCAACCCACGCCAAGACACAACCAAGAAATTTGTAGGAACCGTATTAAACGAAGAAATTCCAGAACGCGTTCTGCATAACTTAGAACATCAACAAGATGTTTATCGTCTTGAATTTTTAGGGGCTTCCGCACAACAACCTGTCGTTAATGAGTTAATACTCAAAGAAATTGTCAAAATAAATATCTTATTTGCCAATATGAAAGAGATCAGTGGTGTCGTGCTGGGCAGTATGTTTGTCCAATTTATTGGTGATAAAGAAAAAATTGATGAAGCCGTCTCTTTTCTTCGCCAACGCGGAGTTGCAGTCAATCAGGGGGCACTATGACACAATTATTCGAAACCGCTTTAACGACGAAACAGTTTTTATTAGCGATGTCAGAAACCTTTACGATGGTCAGCATTGCGCTCGTATTAGGTTCTATATTTGGGATCCTATTAGGTATCGTACTTGTTGTAACGAGGCCAGAGGGTATTTGGGAAAATAAATGTATTTATCGCATTGTGAACCCGATAATTAATATTATTCGTTCATTGCCTTTTATCATCTTATTAGTTGCGATGATCCCCCTTACACGCTTTATGGTAGGAACCTCAATAGGAACAACTGCAGCAATTGTGCCATTAGTGATTTTTATTGCCCCCTATACTGCACGTTTAGTTGAAAACTCATTACTCAGTGTACATTCAGGTATTATTGAAGCGGCTGATTCTATGGGAGCAACAAATTGGCAAATTGTTTGGCACTTTATTTTACCTGAAGCGAAATCATCATTAATTCTAAGTTTAACCGCTGCCAGCATTACTTTAGTTGGTGCAACCGCAATGGCAGGAGCCGTTGGTGGTGGAGGTGTCGGTGACTTAGCACTAAACTACGGCTACCAGCGTTTTGATAATGTTGCAATGGCTATCACCGTTGTTACATTAGTAATTATCGTACAAGGCATGCAATTTATTGGTGACTATTTAGCGAAAAAAGCGCGCTTCCATTAGTCATTAGTTTCGTGGAAAAGGTCGAAAATATATTCGGCCTTCTCTCTTTTACCTTACTTTATAAGTGTCGATTATCCCCCTTAAGACTTGTGGCGAGCCCCAACACCATAATTATCGTTAATAGAAAAAATTAACAATAAAACTCACTCTAGTGCTTACTTATTCATATCTATCAATTTTTTACGTGTTTTAACGCTTTTTTATAGTGAGAAATGCGATAAATAATCAAATTATTTAAATTTATTTATATTATAATCATGTAGATATATATTTTAATGGATGTTATCCGCTTTTCGCTAAAATAATCTATTCTCAATGTATATTTAGTCGTCTTGCTATTTTGTTGTTTTTGCTTTCTACGCGCGCTTTACGATGCATCGTCAGCGTTTTATTCACTTACAGATTAAACTGATTATGCCAACTATTGAACAGCTCATTTTATTGATTTCTATACTCATTCTTTTGGGAATTTTCTCTAGCAAACTGTCCGCTAGGCTCGGTTTACCCATGCTTGTCATGTTTTTATTTGTTGGCATGCTAGCGGGTGAAGATGGGATAGGTAAGATTACGTTTGATAACGTTAATGTTTCGTATGCCGTTGGCTCTCTCGCGCTTGCTTTAATTTTATTTGATGGGGGTCTACAAACATCAGTAAAATCTATTCGTCTAGTTTGGAAACCGTCTTTTACACTAGCAACGCTAGGCGTTCTTGTAACCGCTGGGGTGACTGGTCTCGCGGCTGCTTATATCCTCGACGTCCCTCTTCTGGAAGGGCTATTACTAGGCGCTATCGTCGGTTCTACCGATGCTGCCGCCGTCTTTTCCTTACTGCGCAACGCGGGGATCTATTTAAATGAACGCCTGCAATCGACGTTAGAAATAGAAAGCGCAACCAATGACCCGACAGCCATATTCTTAACTGTTGGCTTATTACAACTCTTAATGAATCCACAAGCTTCAGGTAGTGAATTAATTCTGTTATTTTTTAGTCAAATGGGGATAGGTACAGTTGTTGGCTTAAGTGTTGGCTGGGTTTCAGTCAAAATTATCAATAAGATTAAACTAATCGCAACTGGGTTATATCCTGTGCTTGTCGCTGCTTGTGGGTTGCTTTCTTTTGGACTCGCGAGTAATTTAGAAGGTAGTGGCTTCTTATCTATTTTTGTTACTGGTGTGGTGATTGGTAACCATCGGTTTGTTTTTCAACGCAATACATTTTTGTTTCATGATGGATTAGCATGGCTAAGCCAAATTATCATGTTTGTTATGTTAGGGCTACTTGTCAACCCAAGTTCTCTAATTGAAGTCTGGCTTGAGGGTTTAATTATTGCCCTTGTCTTAACGTTTATCGCAAGGCCATTAGCTGTAATACCGGTTCTAAAATTATTTGGTTTCCCTAAACCTGAAATTACATTAATTTCTTGGGTAGGATTACGTGGCTCTGTCCCTATTATTCTCGCCATTTTCCCATTTATCTATGGTTTACCTAATGCCCATCTGATTTTTGACGTGGTTTTCTTTGTGGTATTAATTTCAGCAACATTACAAGGTTCAACCTTACCTTATGTTGCACGTAAATTAAATTTAATGCAGCCACCGCCATTGATCCCTGCGGCAACGTTAGATATTACCGCGGTAGACCAAATAGATGCAGATTTAGTGGAATATACATTAGGTGAGGATTGCGCTGTAGTAGGTCGTCGATTATCACAACTTGCATTACCTGACCAAACTGTCATTGCTATGATCACGCGAGAAAAAAGTGTTTTACCGCCAAGGGGGTCAACTACGCTTCATGCTGATGATCATTTATTTGTTGTTCTTAAACCTGAAAATCGTATTTTTCTTGAACATCTATTTTCAGAAAAAAACATCTCTGAAAACACGCCTATTGAACTACCCGATACCGGGTTAAGTTTAAAAGGAACGACTCGGTTAAATGAGATCCACTCATCTTATGGTATCCAAATTGATAATGGTGATGAAAGAACCCTTAACCAATTTATTTATGCTTCTATATCGGAACCTTTACAAGATACCGTCATGAAATTAGAACAACTGCAATTAAAAATTGGAGAAATGATAGGCACACGCATCATAACCGTAATATTAGAACCTATTAAAGCGCAGGAAGGTTAATTACACATAAATGTGCTAGAGATAATGACTCTAATGTTAAGTAATAATTAGTTCAAAGATACAAAAATAAAAGCCCTTTCGGGCTTTTATTTGTTCTTTTATGAAACCTAGGATAATAATAGATATTGTCTTATTTAAACTATAAACAGCAAATGTATTTAATTTACGTTCCTAATTTAAACAGGTAAGAATGAGAGCTAATTACGTTTCATTCTGGGACAATATGGTTTATTCGGCTATATAAGGGTGTATGCAGAACTTTCAAACCCTTTATTAGCTGTGTCCTCATCTACTTGAGTATCCTCTTGTAGGACTTCACTAAAAAACTCACCCATGTTAACGTCTAAAACTTTTAGCACTCGAACAAGACAGTCTATATCAATACGATTAACACCACGCTCGTAACGAAATAGCTGCTGTTCACTTATATCTATCTCTTTAGCTAACTGAAAAACAGTAAAGCCTTGAGCTCTTCTAAGGGCTTTTATTTTTTGTCCAACTGCACAAGCGACAGGATATTTCGTGTTCATAAACATTCTCGCTTCAATTTATTATTAAGGAAATAAAAATTAACAGATAATTACCTGCATATTTTATTTTTTATATTTATGTGTATAACAGTGATAATGCTATAGACGATTCAGCATATATCGGAAAGAATGATATACTACCCTTATAATTAGTTTCAACTAGTCCTAAATTGACATTGCAACTATGTAACAAAGTATTTCATGCTATACATTATGCATTTAAAAGCAAAATAACACTTTAAAATCACTCAGTTACACCAAATATGTGTAATTTCATTTGATAGTAATCCAAAAGACACCCCTCCTCCCTCGGAATATTCATCTAAAAAAGACCCGCATGACCGATGTATAACCTGAAAATAAAGGAAATAAATAGAATTATTTAACACTGTAACAATATTAATGTTATTGATACAATTTAACATGGTCTGAAATGATAAAACCTGTATTCATGATACTTTTATGTAAAAAATAGTAAAAACAGTCAATTTTATCTCTAAAACTCTCTAATTTGACAAAATATCAGTACATTAAAAAACCAGCCAGTCTGTTACAATTAGTAAAATACTAAATTTTTAAAGTAGCAAAATATGGATTTATTATATTCAAGTACCAAACATAACAAAACCATAACGTTAAGAAAGCTTATTATTCATTTTACTAGATGAATATCACAAAATTATGAAAAATAATTTTCATCGACAATGCGCTTTTGATTTAACTGTTTTTTTGTTTTTTACTGTGTGCAAACTGACGTAAAACTTCAAAAACAAACAAAATTACAGGATTTATTGCTATATTATAGTATCTTACATTTACTATATAATAATATTCGTTTATAAAAAATTATATTTACTTTTTCTATCCCACACTCGATATTTATCCTCGCAGCTTTATTCTCTCATTTATACATAGTGAAATCATTATATTCTATAACGCACCAAATATATCCTGCTAGTACCATATTGAAACTTAGATGTAAGTACTAAAGGACTTTTATAAGATACATTCTGAATTATTCTGCATATAAAGCGAGTGACGCGATCATTAATTTTTGCCCCTTTATCATGCTACTTAGAGAATGTAACTTACAAAACATGTGTATATTCGTTAGATTTAATCTGTAATAAAGTTATGTTTGATTTCTAATGACTTGAGATGGTGGGTCGTGCAGGATTTAAATTCTGCGAATTTAGCCTTCGGCCTGAACCTGCAACCAGCTTGTCGAGGTATGTCTTAGCGACTGAGTGTTTACTTGATTGGGGATGTATTCGAATTTACGACTTTGAGATGGTGGGTCGTGCAGGATTTAAATTCTGCGAATTTAGCCTTCGGCCTGAACTTGCAACCAGCTTGTCGAGGTATGGCTTAGCGACAGAGTATTTACTTGATTGGGGATGTATTCGAATTTACGACTTT
>NZ_JAMPRR010000007.1:0-72756 GCF_028483405.1 Providencia sp. PROV076
TTTGTGTTTTAATGCGAGTAATGAATGAAGTGGTGGGCGATAGCGGGCTCGAACCACTGACCCCCTCCTTGTAAGGGAGGTGCTCTACCAACTGAGCTAATCGCCCACTTCATGACTTATACTACCACATTGTAATAAATAATTGGTGGGCGATAGCGGGCTCGAACCACTGACCCCCTCCTTGTAAGGGAGGTGCTCTACCAACTGAGCTAATCGCCCAATTATTTATCATTCATCGTCAACGGTGGTGGGCGATAGCGGGCTCGAACCACTGACCCCCTCCTTGTAAGGGAGGTGCTCTACCAACTGAGCTAATCGCCCCGTCGTCGATGGAGGTGCATTATAGGGATACTGAGTTCTGAGTCAACGCTTTTTCAATAGATTTTTTTCGTTCGTTGCAAAAATAATCAAGATGTTTCAATATTCGCCAGAAAAGCCGCCTTTTTAATCAATTACCTATCATTTTCTCGTTATTCTTTTAAGAAAAAAACATAAACTATTTTTAAAGCGTATTTATTTATGTCAAATTTGGCGAAACAAACTAATTTCTTGCCTTCTATTCTGATAACTTGATTGAGGAATCATTGTAGGATGATAGAATAGATATACATTTTAGCAATGCTTAGACATTTCACTGCTTAGAACATCAAACTCGCCATCAAGTCAATTGTGCCTGTTTTTAGTCTTCTAAACAGTAAACAGATAAGCGCTTCAAAAACATGTTTTGCAATTAAGGCAATCTCGATGAGTAAAATCAAAACCCGTTTTGCGCCAAGCCCAACTGGCTATTTACACGTTGGTGGTGCACGTACCGCTCTGTATTCCTGGTTATTTAGTCGCCACAATCAGGGCGAATTTGTCCTGCGTATTGAAGATACTGACTTAGAACGCTCAACTCAGGAAGCTATCGATGCCATTATGGACGGTATGAACTGGTTGAATTTAAATTGGGATGAAGGCCCGTACTATCAGACTAAACGCTTTGACCGTTATAATGATGTCATTGACCAAATGTTAGATGCAGGTACCGCTTATCGTTGTTATTGTTCGAAAGAGCGCTTAGAAGCTTTGCGTGAAGAGCAAATGGCAAATAACGAAAAGCCTCGTTATGATGGCTGCTGCCGTGACCATGCCCACAACCATACACCTGATGAGCCACACGTTGTTCGTTTCCGTAACCCACAAGAAGGTTCCGTTATTTTTGACGACAAAATTCGTGGGCCAATTGAATTTAGTAACCAAGAGCTGGACGATTTAATTATTCGTCGTACTGATGGTTCACCAACTTACAACTTCTGTGTGGTTATTGATGACTGGGATATGGAAATTACCCACGTTATCCGTGGTGAAGACCATATCAACAACACGCCTCGCCAAATCAACATTCTAAAAGCATTAGGGGCACCAGTGCCTGTGTATGCTCACGTTTCGATGATCCTAGGTGATGATGGTAAAAAACTGTCAAAACGCCATGGTGCTGTTAGCGTTATGCAATATCGTGATGATGGTTACTTGCCGCAAGCACTTCTTAACTATTTAGTGCGTTTAGGTTGGTCTCATGGCGACCAAGAGATTTTCACTGTTAATGAAATGAAAGAATATTTCAGCCTTGATGCTATCAGTAAATCAGCAAGCGCGTTTAACACTGAAAAACTACAATGGTTAAACCATCATTATATCAATACATTACCAGCAGAAGAAGTTGCAACCTATCTTGCATGGCATATTGAACAACAGAATATTGATACCAGCACAGGGCCTCAATTAGTTGATCTAATCAAATTACTGGGTGAACGTTGCAAAACATTGAAAGAAATGGCCGAATCTTGCCACTATTTCTACCAAGATTTTGACGAGTTTGATGCAGATGCTGCTAAGAAACATTTGCGCCCAGTCGCTCGCCAGCCATTAGAAGTGGTAAAAGTTAAGTTAGCTGCGATCACTGATTGGACGGCTGAAAATGTTCACCAAGCTATCGAAGCGACAGCAGCTGAGTTAGAAGTGGGCATGGGTAAAGTGGGTATGCCTTTACGTGTCGCTGTGACAGGTGCTGGCCAATCTCCAGGCCTAGATGTCACTGTTCACGCTATCGGCCAAGCTCGTTCTATCGCTCGTATTGAAAAAGCCTTAGCGTTTATTGCTGAACGTGAAGCTTCTGCTCAATAATTTTAATTATTGGCCTCCAATTTATTGGGGGCCAATTCTCTGCCTCAATCTCCCTTCCCCACTCAGCTGACTGCAAAATGTTCTATATTTCAGCAATTAAACCTAAAACCCGATTATTTTATTGACACTCTAACTTAGCTTGAATATGATGCATCCCGTCCAAAAGATTTTGTTTGGGGCTATAGCTCAGCTGGGAGAGCGCTTGCATGGCATGCAAGAGGTCAGCGGTTCGATCCCGCTTAGCTCCACCACCTAATACCCTGTTAGGTGGCAAAATACAAAACATTTCGATTGGGGCTATAGCTCAGCTGGGAGAGCGCTTGCATGGCATGCAAGAGGTCAGCGGTTCGATCCCGCTTAGCTCCACCAATCACTTAAAGACTAAAAGTCGCTATTCACCCCTTCCATTTTAAATCAATAATATCTTTTAGATTATGAATTACTGCGCGGTATAACCACCATCAATAGGAATAAATGCACCGGTTATAAAGCTACTCTCTTCTGATAACAAAAAGGCCACCACATTAGCAATTTCTTGCCGAGTCGCCATTCTGCCCATTGGGTGAGTAGAGGCCATCCATTGCTGCGTTTCCTGGGGTAATACACTGATATTCGGAGTTTCTACATAGCCAGGGCCAACAGCATTGATACGGATACCTTTTTGAGCGTTCTCTAAGGCTGCGGAACGTGTTAACCCCAATACTGCATGCTTTGCTGCCGTGTATGGTGCTATACCCGCTATCCCTGTTACCCCATTGCAAGCTGATAAATTGACGATAGCTCCCCCACCACTACGCAAAATCGCAGGAATACTGTACTTCATACCATGAAATGTCCCTGTTATATCGGTTTCAATCACCTCATGCCAAGCCTCTAAAGGATAATCCTCAATATTGACACCATGAGGGCCAGTTATCCCTGCATTATTCACTAAATAATGTAGAACACCGTATTGCTGCTCAATTTTTTCGACTGTTGTTTTAAAGTCTTGTGCATTTGCGACATCCATTTTTATGGCATAGACACGCTGTCCTGTTGGGTCTATCTCTTTAGCGGCTTGCTGTAAAGCTACCTCATTACGCCCCGTAATTACCGTTATCGCACCAAGTGAATACAGCTTTTGTGCAATAGTAAAACCGACACCCGTCGATGCCCCTGTAACCAATGCCACTCGCTGATTAAACTTACCCATAACTCACCTCAATTATGATTAACTTTAGTTAACTATAATTAATTAACTAAAGTTAATCAACTAGTCGTCTTATTATTAAAATCAATATATACTCAATAGATTGAATGTTACGGAGTTTTCATAATGCCAAATTCTCTTGAAGATGCACTTTCCCTGCTGCAATGTACGCTAGTTGCACGCAGAGTTAGCTTTACCCCTGAGCAAATAACTTGGGGTCAATATGATGTGCTAGAGATATTGAGATTAAAAGGGGATTTAACACCAAGCCAGTTAAGCCAATCACTTGGGCTCTCTCGCCAAAATTTATCGAAGTTTCTTCGAGTTCTGAAATCTTATGAATTTGTCGAGCAATATCAATCTGAAGAAGATAGACGGGAGCTGATCACCCGTTTAACCGACAAAGGGCATCATTTTTTGCAGCGTGCAGCTACAGGGCGTGCTGAAAATGCAGCTAAGGTCAAAGCAGCATTAACCCCCCAAGAACAGAAACTATTTATTACTTTAAGTCAGAAAATTACTCACGCACTAGGCCACGATTAACCCCGTTTTAAAGGTTTTACCAGCCCTTCTAAGCCTTCTATTTTTAGTCCTAGGGTCATCTCCATTAATTGCCCTAAACGTCCAGCAGGGAACTCTCCTTTCTTATAGAACCATAATAAATATTCTTCGGGTAAATCAATTAATACGCACCCTTTATATTTACCAAATGGCATATACGTATTGGCCATATCAATGAGGTCTTGTTTTTCCATTGTGATTTCTCTTTCGTATCAAAGCATAAAAAAACGGCGCTCATTTGAACGCCGTTTCGTAATCTAGCATGTTTTAATGGATTACAAAACTAACCCAACAACCGCTGCAGATAAGAAGCTAACTAAGGTTGAACCGTACAGTAATTTTAAACCGAAGCGAGCCACAGTATTACCTTGTTTCTCATCTAAGCCTTTAATTGCACCCGCAATAATACCAATGGATGAGAAGTTAGCGAAAGACACTAAGAATACCGATAAGATACCAACAGAACGCTCAGATAACCCACCAGCAATCGCTTGTAAACCATCCATCGCAACGAATTCATTCGTGACCATTTTCACTGCCATAATTCCGCCAACCTGTAAGGCTTCATCAGCAGGAATACCGAGCATCCATGCAAACGGATAGAACACGTAACCTAACATAGTTTGGAAGTCGATACCGAATACAGCTGAGAAAATACCGTTAATCATCGCAATAAGAGCAATAAAACCAATCAACATCGCTGAAACAATAATCGCTACTTTAAACCCTGCAAGAATATATTCACCTAACATTTCAAAGAAGCTTTGCCCTTCGTGCAGGTTGCTCATTTGAATATCTTCTTCACCTTCCGGTGGGTAAGGGTTAATCAGTGACAGTACGACGAAAGTACCAAACATATTCAGAACCAATGCAGCGACCACGAAACGTGGCTCTAACATGGTCATATATGCCCCAACGATAGACATAGATACCGTTGACATGGCTGTTGCTGCCATGGTGTACATTCTGCGGTCTGACATCCGGTTCAATTGGTCTTTATATGCGATAAAGTTTTCTGACTGACCCAATAACAATGAACTGACTGCGTTAAAAGATTCCAACTTACCCATACCGTTCACTTTCGATAATACGGTACCGATAATACGGATCACGATAGGAAGAATTTTGATGTGCTGTAAGATCCCGATCAACGCAGAAATAAAGATGATTGGGCATAACACTTGTAAGAAGAAGAACGCTAAGTTTCCTTCAATCATACCACCAAAAATAAATTTGGTTCCTTCTGCTGCATAGCCTAGCAAGTGGGTAAATACCCCTGCCACACCAAGAACAAAAGATTCGCCAATATTCGATTTCAAGAACAAATACGCTAATGCAATTTGAATAACGAGCAGTTGAACAACATAGCGAGGACGGATCCCTCTACGGTTACTACTAGCTAAAATGGCAAGAGCTGCGATTACAACTAAAGATAAAACGAAATGCAGGATCGAGGTCATATGCGACTCCAACAAATTTAAGAATCAGTCTATGGTGCATATTCTATGTAATAGGTAACATTTAAATGAGACGGACGTCACATTAATATGAAAGCTTACTAGGTGTATTTTGCAAAAAGAAGAAGGCGATCACGTTTCAACGATAACAATTCCTACCATTCGCTTTTTTTGCACAGAAATTTTACTGAGAATTTAAGTTAAGACTTACAACAACCTGCGTATAAAATTGTTGCCTACAGAGATTGTAGGCAACTAAGCCAAATTGAATATAGTTCACTATTGGATATTCAGCAAACGAATCAATTCATTTTCATCGATAACACGTATGCCAAGTTCATTTGCTTTCACTAATTTAGAACCTGCGGCCTCCCCTGCAATAACCAAATCTGTTTTCTTCGAGACGCTTCCTGAGACTTTCGCGCCCAAAGCCACTAACTTGTCTTTGGCTTCATCACGCGTCAATACGCTCATTGACCCTGTTAGCACCACCGTTTTACCTGCAAATGGGCTGTCGATTTCTGCACTATTCACGACTTTTACTTCTGGCCAATGAATGTTTGCCTTATTGATTAAATCATCAATCACTGCTTGGTTATGGGCCTCATGAAAGAAATTAACCACATGTTTCGCAACCACATGACCAATATCTTGAACCGTTTTTAGTGACTCTTCATCTGCTGCCATCACGGCTTCAAGTGTGGTGTAATGCGCCGCTAAATTTGCCGCTGTGGCTTCACCAACCTCTCGAATTCCAAGAGCGTAAATAAAGCGAGCCAACGTCGTTTGTTTAGACTTATTGAGTGCATCAACCAGATTCTGTGCCGACTTCGGCCCCATTCTATCGAGGCCAGTTAAAATGCCTGCACTTAATTGGTACAAATCTGCTGGAGTTTTGACATACTCTTTTTCAACTAACTGGTCGATAATTTTATCGCCCATGCCATCGACATCCATTGCTCGGCGTGAGACAAAATGCTTCAGCGCTTCTTTACGTTGTGCCCCACAAATCAGCCCACCTGTACAGCGCGCTACCGCTTCACCTTCGACTCGTTCGATATCAGAGCCGCATACAGGGCAATGAGTTGGGAAAACAATTTCACGGCTATTCGCGGGGCGCTTATCAACGACAACACTGACGATTTGTGGAATAACATCCCCTGCTCGACGAATAATGACCGTATCACCGATATGCACACCAAGACGTTCAATTTCATCTGCATTGTGCAGCGTCGCATTGCTGACTACCACACCCGCAACTTGCACAGGCTCTAAACGCGCCACTGGCGTGATAGCACCGGTACGCCCAACTTGAAATTCCACATCTTTTAATAGTGTAACTTGCTCTTGAGCTGGAAATTTAAACGCAGTCGCCCAACGAGGTGCTCGAGAAACAAAACCTAACTCTTCTTGAATCGCAATTGAGTTAACTTTAATGACTACCCCATCGATATCAAAGCCAAGATCAGGGCGAACTTGCTCAATTTCATGGTAAAAATCTAATACGGCCTGATGACCAACTCGTAATTGAACATAATCACTAACTGGTAACCCCCATGCTTTGAATTGCATCAAACGGTCATAATGTGTATCTGGTAACGTGCCACCTTCCACTAACCCAACACCATAACAATAAAAAGTGAGTGGCCTTTTGGCGGTAATACGTGGGTCTAATTGACGCAGAGAACCCGCAGCCGCATTACGTGGGTTCGCAAAGACTTTGCCATCTGTTTTACGTGCTTGCTCATTCAGCGCTTCAAACCCTTTTTGGGGCATGAAAACTTCGCCGCGGATCTCAACACGATCTGGAATATTACTGCCGGTTAAACGCAATGGGATAGCGCGTATGGTTCGAACATTCGCGGTAATATTTTCACCGACTGTCCCATCACCACGAGTCGCAGCTTGTACTAACTCACCGTTTTCATACAACAAACTTACCGCGAGTCCATCAAGTTTAAGCTCACAACAGAAAGTCAGCTCTTGATGGTTTTTCAAACGATCTCTTACCCGCTTATCAAACGCAAGGTAACTCTCTTCGTCAAAAACATTATCTAACGATAACATAGGTATTTCATGGCGTACGGTATCAAACGCCGCTAATGGTGCGGCACCAACACGTTGAGTTGGTGAATCACTCGTAACAAGTTCAGGATGCAGCGCCTCAATCTCTTTTAGACGTTGCATTAGCTTGTCATATTCAACGTCTGGAATTTCAGGCGCATCTAATACATGGTATTGATATTCATGATGACGTAACTGTTTTTTTAATTCGTCTATTTCTTGTTTGGTTGTCATGATCCACTCATACAGATAAAAAACCCCCAATTAATGGGGGTTTTGTTTAATGTTTATTTAACTTAATGTGTTTCTAATTCGAGCATGATACACCTCTATTTTTTGAGGTGTCAGCATTTTGCGTTCGTCATCAAGAACGACGCCTCCCGCATCTGATGCGATACGTTGAGCGGCTTGTAACATCAGTTTGAAATTTTGCCCTGCATCACCATAAGACGGTACCATCATAAACATGGAAACCCCTGGCGTACTAAAGTCAGCCATTGTCTCAGGGTCAAATGAGCCCGGTTTCACCATGTTAGCCAGGCTAAACAGCACTGGTCCCGTACCCGACGGATTTACATGACGGTGGAATATTTTCATTTCCCCGAATTGGAAACCAGCTTGTAAAATACTTTGCAGTAATAACTCACCTTGCAGTTCTTGTCCTTGATGAGCGGCTACGTGAAGTACCAGAACTGTCTCCTTGCTACTTGTTGTAGCAGGAGCTTCCTGCGGCTCAGCTTTCTTCTCAATATGCTGCGTCTCTTGTTCATAGGTGCTCGGCTGAGGCTCTTCTCTTAATTTAGTTGAATCAATATGTGGTTCAGCGGCAATACCCGTAACCGGCTGAGTACGAATTTCAGGCTCTATTGCCACTTCCTCACTCATGTTAATGGTGAGTTGCTCAGGTACATGAACAGGTTCAGTACGTTGATGCGGCGTAGGTTCATTATGAACTGGCGGTTTAGCCTCTGGCTCCCTATTCATAATAATGTCAGGTTCAACCGACACCTGTGGCTGTATATTAGGTTCAACTGGAGACTCATTTTTTACCGGATATACAGGCTCAGTTGCAGCCGGATGAACAGGCGCCTGCTGAGTAGGTTGATTTTCAGTAAATAATGCAGAATCATCATATTCTGATGAGTTCTCTTGCATATCGTTCTTTCTACGTTTTACGGGTCTGTCGCGAAATAACTTTGAGCGCTCTTTACGGCTGGTCCATAAACCATGCAGTAATAAAGCGACAATCGCTATCGCACCTACGACCACTAATATCAGACGCAAATCCTGCATCGCTGCTATCTCTAGTTGATGAATGATAATGCCAACACGGCGGAAACTACCTTAAGATTATTTCTCAATTGCTCTAAGTGCAACCCCCAGAACGATTTTCTTACAAGAAAGAGAATATTCCGCTTTCATTTGCTGCTTTTTTAAGCGAATAATGGCTAGTCAGCCTAATTTCATATCTATATGATACATGGTCAACCGAAAAGGAGAGAACAAGAAGTATGACCCAATCGACATTTTCGACACAAAAAGACCATTCTGGTTTTTATTATTTTACACAAGGCTGGAGATTAATCACTCGTCCCGGTATCAAACGTTTTGTTATTTTGCCCCTATTAGCCAATATTTTATTCTTAGGCGGCGCATTTTGGTGGTTATATACCAAGCTTGGTGGCTGGATTGACCAAGTAATGGGTTACATTCCTGACTGGCTACAATGGCTCGATTATGTTATTTGGCCAATCGCTGTTATCTCAATACTGCTCGTGTTTACTTATTTTTTTAGTACGATAGCCAATATTATCGCGGCACCTTTTAACGGCTGGCTATCAGAAAAACTCGAAGCGGAGCTAACAGGTAAACCGTCGCCAGATACTGGCGTCGCGGAGTTATTAAAAGATGTTCCTCGCATGATAAAACGCGAGTTTGTCCGAATCGGTTACTACTTACCTCGCGCTATTGGGTTACTGATCTTATTTTTCATACCCGGTATTGGCCAAACCGTCGCCCCCGTACTGTGGTTTTTATTTGGTGCTTGGATGATGTCAATCCAATATTGCGATTACCCGTTTGATAACCACCGTGTTGGCTTCGGCGAAATGAAGCAAGCACTTGCCAAAGAACGGATGAGAAACGTTCAATTTGGTGGCGTTATCAGCCTGTTAATGATGGTCCCTTTTGTCAACTTAGTGATCATGCCTGTTGCAGTTTGTGGTGCAACATTGATGTGGGTTGACCGGTATCGTGAGCGTTACGCACGCTACTAATCTATTAATCATTGTCTATTAATCAGTGCGCAGGTTTACCGCCTGCGCTCTTTCATTGACTTATTTTTGTTACACTATAATCATTCTTTAGAATTATTAGTTCTAAAATAACATTTCGTTATAAGCTTATTCTCAAATCATATTTGCATTAATCTGTTCTTAACGTATGTTGAATCCATCTCATTATTTTTAATTAATACCGATTACATTACTGGCTAACCGATTTTTAAGGATATCCCATGAGCAAAATTTATGATGATAACTCGTTGACCATTGGCCACACCCCACTTGTCCGATTAAAGCATTTTGGTAATGGCAATATTTTAGCAAAAGTGGAATCTCGCAACCCAAGCTTCAGTGTTAAGTGCCGTATTGGTGCGAACATGATTTGGGACGCAGAGAAAAAAGGTATCCTAAACAAAGACAAAGAATTAGTTGAGCCAACCAGTGGTAATACAGGGATCGCTTTAGCCTATGTCGCTGCGGCAAGAGGTTATAAGTTGACCTTAACCATGCCTGAAACGATGAGTATTGAACGTCGTAAACTGCTCAAAGCACTGGGCGCCAACCTCGTTTTAACCGAGGGGGCAAAAGGTATGAAAGGTGCGATAGCTAAAGCTGAAGAAATAGTGAATAGCAACCCTAAGAAATACCTATTACTTCAACAGTTTAATAATCCAGCAAACCCTGAAATTCATGAAAAAACCACAGGGCCTGAAATTTGGGAAGATACTGACGGCAATGTCGACGTTGTGGTTGCTGGTGTCGGTACAGGTGGGACAATTACAGGGATTGCAAAGTACCTGAAAAACACCAAAGGCAAAGATGTGACTATCGTAGCTATTGAGCCAGAAACCTCACCCGTTATCACACAAGCCTTAGCAGGTGAAGAAATTAAACCAGGACCACATAAGATCCAAGGGATCGGAGCTGGGTTTATTCCGGGTAACTTAGATTTAAAATTACTCGATAAAGTCATTCAAATCAGCGATGACGAAGCCATCAAAACTGCTCGTGAACTAATGGAAAAAGAAGGCATTCTGGCGGGTATTTCATCAGGCGCGGCTATTGCTGCTGCCACTCAAATTGCCGCAGACCCTGCCTATAAAGGTAAAAATATCGTCGTTATTTTACCTTCTTCAGGTGAGCGTTATTTGTCTACAGCCCTATTTGCTGACATCTCCGCTGAGTAACATAACTTCGTTACAATATCGTTAAAAAAGCACCTAAATGGTGCTTTTTTTGTGGCATGGATCAAAGTTTAGCACGGATGGAGATGATTTATAATTCGGGGTTTAGTATTAAACATAGTAATTATTTTGCACCTCGAAATTAATCACTTTTTAGCCAACCTCTAGGGCGAGTAAAATAATTTGCCAATGAGAAAAAAGTGGCGAGATCGCAAGAAAAATAGAAAAAGGGTTGATACCGCACAAAGTAGGAAACCTTTTTTCAAGTTAATAATCTAACTTATACGCAAACCTAGTCTATTTCATCTACAATTGGCTGGGTAATTAAAAAAACGAAAGTTATTGAGGAAATACTATGTTTCAGCAAGAAGTTACTATTACGGCACCAAATGGTCTACATACTCGTCCTGCAGCTCAATTTGTAAAAGAAGCAAAAGCATTCTCTTCTGATATTTCTTTAATCTCTGGCGGCAAATCCGCTAGCGCAAAAAGTTTGTTTAAATTACAAACCTTAGGCCTAACACAAGGCACAGTAGTAACAATTTCTGCTGAAGGCGAAGACGAAAAAGAAGCCGTTGAGCATTTAGTTAAACTGATGGGCGAATTAGAATAATTTCGCACGAAAATAGCATTTACTGATTTCATTCAATGTCCCTGAGTGATGTCATTCGGGGACATTTGTATAATCGGCTATATTCATTGTCGTCTCTGCAACATCAGAACTCCCAGCACTAGCAGCAGTAAGGTAATATTATGATTTCAGGAATTTTAGTATCCCCGGGTTTTGCTTTTGGTCAAGCTTTAATCCTCAAAGAAGATCCTATCGTTGTTAGCACAAAAAAAATCGCTGACGATCAGGTTGATAAAGAAATCACTCGCTTTATTGAGGGACGAAACAAGTCAGCCGAACAACTCAATTTGATTAAAGAAAAAGCCGAAAAAAATCTTGGAGCTGAAAAAGCTGAGATTTTTGAAGGTCATATAATGCTGCTGGAAGATGAAGAGCTGGAGCAAGAAATTGTCACTTTAATCAAAGGCGACAAAAAAACAGCTGATGCAGCTGCGTATTCTGTTATTGAAGATCAAGCTCAAGCCCTTGAATCTCTTGATGATGAATACCTTAAAGAGCGTGCCGCTGACGTACGTGATATCGGTAAGCGTTTATTAAAAAACATCTTAAATATTCCTATCGTTGATTTAAGTGCAATCAGCGAAGAAGTTATTTTAGTGGCGGCTGATTTAACCCCTTCAGAAACCGCACAGCTGAATTTAGATAAAGTATTAGGGTTTATTACTGATTTAGGTGGCCGTACATCACATACCTCGATTATGGCACGTTCCCTTGAGTTACCAGCCATTGTCGGAACTAGTGATGCCACCCGCAAAATTAAAAATGGCGATTTCATTGTATTAGATGGTGTTAACAACACTATCCACCTGAACCCATCTGAAGCCGAAATCGACAAACTCAAAGCCTTCCGTGATGAATACCTACAAGAAAAAGAAGAGCTCGCAAAATTAAAAGATTTGCCTGCTATCACCCTTGATGGTCATCAAGTTGAAGTTTGTGCCAACATTGGTACCGTACGAGATGTCGCTGGTGCTGAACGCAATGGCGCAGAAGGCGTTGGCCTTTACCGCACTGAATTTTTATTTATGGATAGAGACTCTCTTCCTACTGAAGAAGAGCAATTCCAAGCTTATAAAGCAGTTGCAGAAGCAATGGGCAGCCAAGCCGTTATTGTCCGCACAATGGATATAGGTGGTGATAAAGACCTGCCATATATGAATTTACCGAAAGAAGAAAACCCATTCCTCGGCTGGCGTGCAATTCGTATTTGTCTTGATCGCAAAGAAATCTTACACTCACAGTTAAGAGCTATTTTAAGAGCCTCTAAATTTGGTAAACTGCGTATTATGTTCCCAATGGTCATTTCCGTTGAAGAAGTTCGTGAACTAAAAGCAGAGCTAGAAATGCTAAAAGCTCAGTTACGTGAGGAAGGTAAGGCTTTTGACGAGTCAATTGAAGTCGGTGTGATGGTTGAAACACCAGCCGCTGCTGTGATTGCTCGCCACTTGGCAAAAGAAGTTGATTTCTTTAGTATTGGGACGAACGATCTCACTCAATACACTTTAGCGGTCGACCGTGGTAATGAACTGATTTCTCATCTTTACAACCCGATGTCACCTGCTGTCCTGAACTTAATTAAGCAAGTGATCGATGCATCACACGCTGAAGGTAAATGGACTGGGATGTGTGGGGAGTTAGCAGGAGATGAGCGTGCAACCTTATTGCTACTTGGCATGGGGCTGGATGAATTTAGTATGAGCGCAATTTCAATTCCACGTATCAAAAAGTTAATTCGCAATGCGAGCTTTGCTGATACTCAAGCGTTGGCTGAACAAGCACTTGCTCAACCAACAGCGGATGAATTGATGAAACTTGTAGATACCTTTATCCAAGAAAAAACGTTATGCTAGGAACAGCACATTAGTTCGGTCCCATATAAAACGATTAGGAGAAGGTCCATGGGTCTGTTTGACAAACTGAAATCACTCGTTTCGGAAGACAAAAGTAGCAGTGGCAGTATTGAAATTATCGCACCTTTATCCGGTGAAATTGTCAATATTGAAGATGTTCCAGACGTTGTGTTCGCAGAAAAAATTGTGGGTGATGGTATTGCGATTAAACCCGCAGGTAACAAAATCGTTGCCCCTGTAGACGGCACAATTGGTAAGATTTTTGAAACTAACCATGCGTTTTCTATTGAGTCAGATGATGGTATAGAACTATTTGTTCACTTCGGTATTGATACCGTTGAGCTTAAAGGTGAAGGCTTTAAACGCATCGCTGAAGAAGGCCAAACGGTGAAAAAAGGTGATTTAATCATTGAGTTTGATTTAGCACTGTTAGAAGAGAAAGCAAAATCTGTTTTAACGCCAGTTGTCATTTCTAATATGGACGAAATCAAAGAGCTCAACAAACTGACAGGCTCCGTGACAGTCGGTGAAACTGTCATCATGCGTATTAAGAAATAGCTTAAGTGCCAATATTTAGTTTAAACCATCAGGTCTTGCCTGATGGTTTTTCATTTAGCATGATGATTAAAACTTGATAATCAGGTTAGGTTTTTTATTTTTATCAACAACATTTGAGAATTATATTTCTATTACTTATATGTAAATAAAACATTTACGGTATTGCTAAATGGCCCCTGCTTAATATTCTCATTATTTTTTTAGATAACTCAGCTGAATACTGATAATTACCGGGCTTTTGCTTAGTAATAACACCTTTATAATACTCCTGACCAAAACTAATTTCTTGCCCCAAACTTCTATCGGTAATCGCCATCTGCAAACCGTTATCAAAAACGATATATTTATTATTCACTACGCCTTTATTGCTTTGAAATTTAACACTAACTTCTAAAGCAGCATCACAAGTTGAAACTGGAGTTAACGTTAAATTAAAATTTTCTTTTATTGTTTTATTATTTTCAAATTGATCCGTTGTCAGCTCTTTAAAATCAACTACTTTGTCACTCATCGTAACAATCGGTGTTGGACAATAATTAATTAATGTGCCAACAAGGCGGATAGTGTAATAATCAGCAATACGATTCCCCACTCCATCCGTGTGATAACCAAGAATGAAATCACCTGTGTCAAATGATTTTAACGGCCCCTTTCCACGTTCTATAGTAAAATTATGCCACAATGATATGTTTTCGGTGCCTACCTTCCAATATCCCACATTTAATGCTGGAGTAGTCGGTGCTGTAATTTCAACTTTCCCCACATAAGATGACTGAAAAACTTTAACTCCGCTAGAGAGAAGGTGAGCTTTAACTGAGCCGGGTGTTTGACTATGAAACCAGATAGTTCTATCTGCTACAGTTCCAGAAAAATTACATCGCCATGATAACGCTGAAAACCCTGAGCCTAATCTTGTTCCTTCAGGAACAGTACCTGGGATTGTATTCATATCAATGGATAATAATGGTAATGGGTACCACGCACCCAAAGGAGTACAGCTAACACCGGAATAAGAAAATGTGCTAAAAGCCATCAGTAACGAGCCAAACACACCTAGTTTTAGTTTATTTTCTATTTTTTTGCTCATAAGAGATTTCATTTAATTATTCCTCAGGGCTAATACTAAAATTTTAAAAGTCACATTTATATCTATGTAATCAACATGTTCAACATTGGACTATGCTAATGTACGTACTAGATATCCATCTCACGCCTCAAATTCAGTAAACCCGTAGCTATTGACTGCGTTTTATACACCCCTTTCTACTACTTTAAATGGGCATGCGTTATTTTCACGAATGGTACTCAATTAGTGAGTAAAATAGTATTAGTAAATTATTAATTTCATCCATAGTATGTAACTAAATATAATAAATTAAAATAAATGTGCCAATAAATAGGGTTTTTGGGGTATATATATCTATAGATATCTATAGACAAAAAATTAAAAACAAAGAGACTACGCACTCTGCTATTCCAATAGGCGGAGAGCTAAAACTGATCATCGAGGAAAGTAGAGATAATACTGCTAACCCTTACGTTGTTTGTCGGTTCTCAATAAAGAAGTCGCTTGATTAGCTCAGCAGTTCATCATCTTGCACAAACAGTATCCTAGTTATCTATGCCGTGTATTTTAAAAAGCAAGAAATAAGGACATTCGCTATGCATTCACCTGAGAAGCTAGGCGTAGATCCTCAATTGAGGGTACACAGTGATGTGAAATCAACTAAGATTTATACGCCAATTCATGTTGAATGGGCCAGCGTTCGGCACGCTGAAGTTAAGGTAGGATAACGGTAGAAAACATGTACCTTAAAAAGCAAATAACACTGCACATGATATATATTTAAGTCATCATGTTATGCATGCCGCAAAAATAGCACCTCCATAAATTAGCCCATTTTTCGTTTCATACTATATTTAAAATTAAAATAATTGTGCTTTATACTAAAGTACATAAATAAATTAAAGATACGATGACCTTCATACTCATTAGATGAAATGATTGTCGTTACCAATGCGACATGATTAGATACAGGAGTCATTGCGAAAACGCCTTTTCCCTTTCTGAAGTATTTGTCTGAAGTATTTGTCTGAAGTATTTGTCTGAAGAACACGCTTTGAATGTATTGATTCAGCAAGTGTGCTTTTGCCCATCCACACTTCCAAATGGCGATTTTTCGTTTATGGTCGAATAAACATATCATTGACGTCACGTAATATACTAAGACTTCGGTCTGATGCAGATGCTATTCGGTGAACACCATAGTTTGCGCTGTTACCAAAGATATAAGCAAGAAGATCATTATTATCGGCTTCTAAACTGTTTTTTCTGGATGAGACTGAATTAAAAACAGACAAAAACCCCGTTTCATTGTTCACAAACTTCATGATATCAATTATTCCAGTATTCTTTATTTGCCTATAAATCGGATTATCAATACTGGTTTTCCACTTTTTACTGGCTAAACCCCATTGTAACCGATTTGACGGCGGCTACTTTTTGACAAAGTCATTCACATCTGAATTTATGTTGAGGCTAACATGACTCAGCTTTGTATTAAAATAATCTGTCTCTAAATTAGCTAAAGTCTGCTCTATTGGGTAAATCAGTCATTCAAGCTCCGTTTTCTATCAAATTAAGACCATAATATCTTTCTAAGACACAATAAACACTAACCAATTGTTTTATAACAAATTTTAGTTTGTCTACTTTATCGGATAAAAATAAGTGAAAAATAATAGAATATCGCCTTCATTTAAGAAAATTTAAAATAACATTAAAAAACAAATAATTAGATCACTTCCTTTCATGCTAATGAATGATTTAACGTGATAAAATCGTTTCAAACCCATAAACGGATGTAAATAAATATCTCAAAAACTCGATTTTTGATTATTTAAAAAATATTTTATCACCAAAATACTCTGGTGACGCGTTTATTTGTTTTTATTGGCTATGTTGAAACTTAATCCTTTCCATTGCTAATTTATTGGATTAATAAACTACATTTAATACCCTAAAGCGGCCCCGGTAATAATACCAATAAATATCTCAATTTATACTTTCCTTTAATTTCAATACGTTAGATTAATATATTTCGTTACATTCTACCGCGTAAATACATACTTTAGCGGTATCTGATTACTCATTTTATGGATATTATTTGTTTCGTTCTCCACAACAGATAAAATTTTTTAATTAAATGACTTAATATAAGGTAAACAAAAATGAATAAAACTTTAATTGCATTATGCTTAGCGTTAACTACAACTTCTATTTCTGCAATGGCTGCGGATGCAGGTTCAGGTAAAATTACTTTTAAAGGCACAGTAAATAGCGGTGCATGTACAATTTCTCCGACCGATGTAAATAAAGAAGTTCAATTAGGTAGTATTGCCGCAGCTAATTTAAGTTCTGCAGGTAAAAAAGGCCCACTAAATACATTTGAATTAAAATTACAAGATTGCCAATTAGACCCAAGTGCTTCAGGTACGCCATATTCTAAAGTAAAAATTACTTTTAATGGCCAACCTGATACAACTAACGCAACTTTATGGTCAAGCACAGGTAGCGCAAATAACGTTGCAGTTTCATTCTTAGACAATGCAGGTAAAGCCATTAAACCAGGTGATACCTTAGAGCAAACACTGAAAGCGTCTGACACCACAATTATTTTATCTGCTCAAGCAGAAGCAACTGGTGTAGCAACTTCAGGTAGCATCAACTCTATCGCTAACTATGTATTAAGCTACGAATAAGATAGCCATCATACCTAAGAAAAGCTTTACACTGATTAGTGTAAAGCTTTGTATTTCCTCTATCGATTAGCATAAGAGTGCCAACATGTATTTTAACAGAAAAAATATAGGTTATATTATCTCACTCATTATGTGTGGTGGATATACGAACGCTGAAACTTTTAATATCAACGCCCTTAATTTATCTGTAGACGATAATATTGACCTAAGCTATTTTGAAAAAAATAGTTTAAGTGAAGGTTTATATGAGTCGGATATCATTTTAAATGATAAAAAAATCATCCGCGGCGAAAAAATTAAATTTATTAATAATGGTGGAATAATTGAGCCGTGTATTACGGCGCAGTTAATAAAACGTTTCCCATTAAATGAAGAGGCGAAAGAAATATTACTTTCCTCTCAAGAAAACGATTGTATTAATTTACTCTCTCTCGATCAAAACGTGGCTATCGATTTTAATGATAGCGAACAAGTTCTGAGTATTTCGATACCTCAGAAATATATGGAATCGACTTATTCTTCGTGGGTAACCCCTGAAATGCGCGATTACGGTATTGCTGGGTTAATTTTAGATTATACGATTAGCGATAATCATTTAACCCGTAAAAACGAAGAAACACGTAACCAGTTATATGCCTTCGGAAATGTGGGCGCTAACTTCGCGCAATGGCGTTTACGGGCAAATTACCAATATGAAAATAAATTGGTTGGCGAAGATGGACAGAGTAGCAAGAAACGCAACTTAGATTGGGACCAAGTCTACGCTTTTAGGGATATTACCAGCTTATCGGCGAAGTTGTTTGCCGGGGAAATTTTTATTAAATCAGATTTGTTTGATAGCGTGCGTTTCAAAGGCGTGAGCATGTTCACCGATGAAAGCATGATGCCACCAAATCTCAGGGGGTATGCGCCTCAAATTACCGGGGTTGCAGCCTCAAATGCAACGGTGACCTTATCACAAAACGGCCGTATCATCAGCCAAGTGAAAGTGCCGGCGGGTCCTTTTGTGATTAAGGACTTAAGTCAATCCATCATGGGAACCATTGATGTAACCGTAGCAGAGGATAACGGTAAAGAAACGAAATTTCAGTTTACCACAACCAATATTCCGTTTTTAACCCGTAAAGGACAAGCGCGCTACACCTTGAATTTAGGTCAACTATCCCCGAAAAATGGTACCCATGCTAACGACAATTTTATGACTGTCGAAAGCTCTGTTGGGGTGTTTAACAATACCTCTGTTTTGGGGGAATAGTGGCGACAGCAGGAAATAAATATAAAGCCATTAACCTCGGCATTGGTCAAAATATCGGCTTTTTAGGGGCTTTTTCGGTGGATATCACCCAATCTTACGCCGATACCTTACTGGGGCATGAGAAAGGCAAAAGCTACCGTATCAACTATGCCAAAGATTTACCGAGTTTTAATGGGCAGTTGACATTAACCGGGTACCGTTTTGCCGACAGAACCTTTAACTCTTTATCTAATTTTGTTGAGCAAAACTTTGTCGACAGACAAAATATCGATACCAATAAAGATAAACATGTTTTTTCATTGTCTTACGCTCAGCAATTACCTGGGATTAATGCGAGTGCGAATATCACCGCATCCCGTAAAACCTATTGGAATGGTAAGCAAAATAACTATTTCAGTGTGGGGCTAAATAAATTCTTCGATGAAGGTATCATGAAAGGTGGGAACATATCCCTATCTTTAAACCAAGTTCGTGGAGCTAATAATAAAACAGATAACCAAGTTTATTTATCAGTCAGTAAACCGTTAAACTCTGAAAATCATAATGCATCCATATCGTATTTCGCCTCTTATAGTGACAACAACAAGCACTATGCGAATAATGTGAATTACAGTCGTCATATTGATAGCAATACGAACTATAATTTAACTGCATCAACCCAAGATGGGTTATCGGAAGGGATGGTGAGCACATATGTATCACACAGTGCGGATGCTGGCCAAGTGCAAGTCACAGGGTCATTATCGGACTCAATGACGTCGCTGGGTATGACAGTGAGTGGCTCGGTTACCGCGACACAACACGGTATTTCAGCGCACCGTTTAACATATCGTGACCAATCTCGCTTAGTGGTTGATGTGCCAAATGCGAAAGGCGTGATTATTGAAAATGGCAATGCGACGACGAATAGTCGTGGGTTAGCTACTATCAGTAACGTTCCGACCTACTATAATATGGAGTATAAGGTGGATGTGAACAACTTACCAGACACAGTAAACATTGATGATAATGTTTTAGCGTCTACACTCACTGATGGTGCAATCGGTTATGCTAAAATGGATGCGGATATTGGTAAATCGCTGATAACACGAATTAAGCTAGCTAATGGTCAATACCCACCATTAGGCTCAGTGGTGAAAAATAACGTAACGGGTAAAGTTTCAGGCATTATTGCTGAATCTGGCATCGTCTACTTAACCGGGTTGAACATGGGCGATCAGCTTAGCGTCAACTGGGGAGATGCACAAGCATGCACGTTCTTAGCTGACAGCCTCCTGGCTAAAAGTAGCGATTCAATTACTTGTCGTCACTAATGTGATTTCAATGGGTGAAAAAATGACATTATTTAAAAAAGTATTTTCCGTTGTTTTACTATCAAGCGTCATGAGCCAAGCGTATGCCGTCCTTGGGTTAGATAGAACCCGTATTATTTTTAATGAAGCCGATGGCGGAACCAGTGTCGTTGTTGAAAACCAAGATACCGCTTCTTCATTTTTAGCGCAGACATGGATAGAAAACCAGAAAGGTGAAAAGCTGACTAACTCACTAGTGGCGTTACCTTTTTTACAAAAAATCGGCCCTAAACAGAAAAAACAAATCAAAATTGCCTATATGGATGGGCAAAATACCTTACCAACGGATAGGGAGAGTCTTTTATATTTCAATGTATTAGGTATTCCACCGCAAGGTAAAGAAGCGAATGCGGTTCAGTTTACTATCCAATCACGCTTAAAACTGTTTTATCGCCCAAAAGGTATTGACTACAAAGTCTCTGCCGAGAAAGATTTTCAGCGCGATTTAAAAGTCACAAAACAAGGTGGACAGATTACGTTATCGAATCCAACCCCGTTTAATATTGTGATCACCAATATCAATGTTGACCAAAGTAAGGATAAAGATTTTCCTGAAGTGCTTGTCGCCCCATTTAGTGATTCAACCGTGACATTGAAAAACCCAGCATGGAATAGTTTTGAAGTCGCTTATATTGATGACTTTGGTGGCCTGAAATTTAATAAATACCAGTGTGCCGCAGCACAGCCGTGCCAATTACTACCACAGCCGAAAAACAAATGAAAATAACAGAAAACAATCAATAAAAGCACTACAAGTTATATTAGGGATAATGCTTCTAGCCGTTGGTCAAGAACCAATTGAGCAGCTTCAAGCTTGAATCCAGCACTGAACAGTCGTCTTATACGCTTTGCCATAATGGGTGACCAAATTAACTATGCCACTACAGTCAAAGTAACAAAGAGATTAGCTTGAACGAAGAGAAAGCAGCGTCATTTAGGCGCGGTCGGTAATAAGCCCTTATAGGGCTAGAGCAAGCCACCCGCATAGCGGGTGGTTATAATTTGTGGAGATTTTTTATTGAGCACAGACTTGCCATTGAATTATCTCACTCATTAAATACACCTGTTGATAAATAACGGTCTCCTCGGTCGCAAATGACTGCCACAATGACCGCTCCTGGGTTAGCCTTCGCCACTTTTAATGCACCGGCAACCGCCCCACCCGAGCTCACCCCACAAAAGATACCTTCAACTTTAGCTAAAGCTCTCATGGTCTCTTCCGCTTCTTGCTGGTTTATATCCAGCACGCTGTCGACTAACGAGTCATCGAAGATACCGGGCAAATAGCCAGGGGACCAACGACGAATACCGGGGATCTGGCTCTTTTCCGCAGGCTGTAAACCAACAACATGTACATCTGAAGATTGTGATTTTAAATAACGGCTTACCCCTGTGATTGTCCCTGTCGTCCCCATACTGGACACAAAGTGGGTAATGCTACCATTAGTTTGCTGCCATATTTCAGGACCTGTGGTTTTAAAATGGGCCAACGGGTTATCAGGGTTATTAAATTGGTCTAAAACTTTCCCCTCGCCTCTTTGTTCCATTTCCTTAGCCAAATCGCGGGCACCTTCCATACCAACAGCCGTACTCACTAAGATGAGTTCTGCACCATAGGCTTGCATTGAAGCTTGTCGCTCTTTACTCATGTTATCAGGCATGAGTAATTTCAGTTTGTAGCCTTTTACCGCAGCAATCATCGCGAGTGCGATACCTGTATTTCCACTAGTTGCTTCAATTAGCGTATCACCTGGTTTAATTTCACCCCGTAATTGCGCTTCATTAATCATTGAAAATGCCGCGCGATCTTTCACTGAACCTGCGGGGTTATTACCTTCAAGTTTCACCCAAATTTCAGCTTCAATCCCTTGTGTTAAACGCTGAAGTTTTACTAATGGGGTATTACCGATAAATTGTTCCAGAGCCGACACGTTACCATCCTTATAATTTTTATATATAAATAAGAAACAATAGAGATAAGATATTACCCCAATATTGGTACGTGAAAGTTGAAATCTCTTCACATTAATATTAGAAAAATAGATTATCTTAATGACCATTTCTGATATAGCTAATTGATATATTATATTACAATAAGCTTATAGAATTACCAGTTATATTTCACATGAAAATATAATGATTAATTCTATCTTATCAATGAGTTAGATGGATTTTAAACATGAGAGGAATTAGGCTGCATATTTTTATATACAAAGCCTAAATATCAGTAATATATGAAGAAAATAATAGAAAATATAACACTAATAATATATTTATCAGTGTTATAAATTATTGAATTTTATATTCATGCACTTTTAGCTAACTGTGGGAAAATTAATTCCTGATCCCCTTGATAAATCTTCGCCTGTTGGCTGCCTAAAAAGTAACGCTCACCTCGAGTTGGTATCGTTTTAGCAGATTGCCAAATCACTGACAACGGTTCTTTACCCCAACCTAAAGGCTGAACGGTTAATTGCCAAAAATGCCCTCTTGGCCCCGATTCGGTGACCCTAACAGGTAAACGGTGCTGCTCATCCACTTCCGCTTGTAATGAAATATCCCAAGGCCGTAAGAATACATCGACTTCACCTTGCTGAGCACCTGTATGCTTTAGTGGGAACGCATATCCATCGATATTTAATGTGGAACCTTTGATATGGGCAGAGATTTGGTTGATTTCCCCCATAAATTCAAGGACAAAACGTGTCTCTGGACGTTGCCAAATATCGCTCGGTGTACCCACTTGCTCAATATGACCTTGGCTCATCACCACCACTCTGTCCGCCACTTCCATGGCTTCTTCTTGGTCGTGGGTGACAAAAACACTGGTAAATTTTAATTCATCATGTAATTGGCGTAGCCAACGGCGTAACTCAATACGCACTTGTGCGTCGAGCGCACCAAAAGGCTCATCCAATAATAAAATTTGCGGGTCAACCGCGAGAGCCCTTGCTAATGCCACACGCTGTTTTTGCCCCCCTGAAAGTTGTGCGGGGTAACGTGAAGCCAAATGGCCAAGCTGAACCATTTCTAGCAATTTTGTTACTTTATCTTTAATAACTTGAGCTGATGGCCGCTGTTTTCTGGGTAAGACAGTTAAACCAAATGCCACATTATCAAATACTGTCATGTGCCGAAATAGCGCATAGTGTTGAAATACAAAGCCAACATGCCTATCTTTGGCGTGAATTTTACTGACATCATGGCCATGAAAACGTAATAACCCCTGACTTTGCTGTTCAAGCCCTGCAATAATACGCAATAAGGTTGTTTTTCCTGAACCAGAAGGCCCTAATAGGGCAACCATTTCACCCGATGCGATATCCAGTGAAATATCGTTGAGTACTTGGGTTTTACCAAATAACTTACCGATTTTTTCAATTTCAATACTCATGATTAATGGACTCCTGATTCAGATTGCTGTCGACTTAAATGCCACTGCAATGCACTTTTAAGAATTAAGGTGATAATCGCCATGACTGCGAGGATCCCTGCGGCCGTAAACGCCCCTACCGTATTATAATCTTGATGCAATAATTCAACCTGCAACGGTAAGGTGTATGTTTCCCCACGAATAGCCCCTGAAACTACCGAAACCGCACCAAATTCACCGATTGCCCGGGCGTTAGTTAAAACGACCCCATACAGTAGTGCCCAGCGGATATTGGGTAATGTCACACGCCAAAACATCTTCCATCCTGACGCTCCCAGTAACACCGCAGCTTCATCTTCTTGGCTACCTTGGCTTAACATCAAGGGCACGAGCTCACGTACGACAAATGGACACGTCACAAAAATGGTCACTAACGCCATACCTGGCCATGAAAACATGAGCTGGATATCAAAACCTTCAAGCCACCCACCAAACCAGCTGTTCGAGCCATAAAAAAGTAAGTACAGCAAACCCGCAACAACAGGTGAAACCGCAAATGGGATATCCACCAAGGTGAGTAATAATTGGCGGCCTAGAAACTGAAATCGTGTTACTAACCAGGCCATCATGGTGCCAAAGACTAAATTTACTGGAACGGTAATTAAAGCGATTAATACTGTTAAACCAATGGCATGTAACATGTCTGGGTCTGCCAGATTTAATAAAACGGTATCTAACCCTTTTTGAAAAGCCGTAATAAATATCCAAACAATTGGAATGACTAACAGTAAAAATGAAAACAATAAACCTATTGCAATTAGTAGCCATTTTCCCCAGTTAATTTGAGTACGGCTAGCGGTGTGAATTGGTGTAATTTGCGCCATTACTTGCCCCCTAACCGTTTACCAAAGCGGCTTTGTACTAAATTGACACTAAATAGAAGTAACAATGAAACCGCTAAAATAACCGAGGCCACAGCACTGGCTGCCGGGTAGTCAAATTGCTGTAGCTGACTAAAAATCATTAATGAAACAACTTCGGTTTGCCACGCAATATTACCCGCAATAAATATAATGGCACCAAACTCGCCTAAACTCCGTGTAAAGGACAAAACCGTTCCGGCTAATAAGGCCGGTGAAAGCTCTGGCAGTACCACTCGACGAAAGGTTTGCCAACGGCTCGCACCTAGGGTTTGAGCAGCTTCTTCGTACTCAGGGCCGAGCTCTTCCAATACAGGTTGAACTGTACGCACAACAAACGGAATACTAGTAAAAGCCATCGCAACCGCAATTCCCAACCAAGTATTCACGACTTTAATATCAAACTGCTGCAGATATTGCCCATACCAGCCCGAGGTTGCAAACAGGGTTGCCAATGTCAGCCCCGCTACCGCAGTAGGTAAGGCAAAAGGTAAATCCACTAAACCATCTAAGAACAAACGCCCAGGAAAACGATAACGCGTTAGGATCCACGCTAATAGCATGCCAAACACCGCATTAAACAAGCTTGCCACTAGCGCTGACAATAACGTCACTTTATACGCGGCAACCACTTGCGGGTAACTAATGACCGCCCAATATTGCTGCCATGTCATTTCTGATAATTGAATTACCAATGCGCTCATGGGTAATAGCAATATCAAACAGGTATAAAATAGACTGCTACCTAGCGTTAGCCCGAAACCCGGCAAGAAACGCTTTCCTGAACGCTCCATTAACGGCGCCCTTCTGCCATTAATTGGTCAAATTCTCCACCTGTAGCAAAATGAACCTCCATCACTTTTGGCCAGCTCTCAAATTGTGACTCAACGGTAAAGAGCTGAGTTTCAGGAAATTTAGCCTTATTTGCATTCATCACCGCTTTGTCATTCACTCGATAATTATACTGAGTGATGATTTCTTGAGCCTGTGGGCTATAGAGATAATTTAAGTAAGCTTTAGCGACGTCTTCCGTGCCATTTTTCTGTACATTTTTGTCGACCCAAGCGACAGGAAACTCCGCTAAGATATCCACTGGCGGTACAATGACTTCGTAGTCTGACTCGCCATACTGAGAGCGAATATTATTCACCTCTGATTCAAAGCTAATGAGGACGTCACCGAGCCCTCGCTCAATAAATGACGTCGTCGCGCCACGCCCACCGGTATCGAATACCTCTACATTTTTCAAAAACTGTTTCATTTGTTCACGGGTTTTTGCTTTATCATCTTTATTTTCCTGATTAAAAGCGCCCCATGCCGCAAGGTAGGTATAACGGCCATTTCCTGATGTTTTTGGATTTGGGAAGATTAGTTTGACATCTTCGCGGACTAAATCATCCCACGTTTTAATTCCTTTAGGGTTTCCTTTACGAACTAAAAATGCCATCGTTGAATAATAAGGCGAGCTATTATTTGGTAAGCGCGCTTGCCAGTCTGCTGGGATCAAATTCCCTTTCTCATGCAAAATTTGCACGTCAGTGACTTGGTTGTAGGTCACGACATCCGCTTTCAAACCTTGTAAAATAGCTAAGGCCTGCTTAGATGAACCTGCGTGTGATTGCTTAATCGTGAGTTTGTCGTCAGGGTGAGCCTCATTCCATTGCTTTTCAAATGATGGATTCAATGCCACAAATAATTCACGAGCAATATCATAAGAGCTATTAAGTAGTTCAGCGGCAACTAATGGCGAGCTCCCAAGTAATGATACCGTTGCCAAACTCGCTAGTGCTGTTTTTTTCAAAAATGATTTTTTCATTCCACACCTGTTCGTAACTAAACCCAAATGGCTAAGATTAAAACCACTGTATCTGTTTTGGTTATAACTGTGTAGCTATCAATCACCTTTTTATATACCAAATTGGAATAACAAAGAAATGAACGTCATAAGCAGGAAAATTAACTGATTTTTTAATTAGTTAGTGATATGAATGCGTTTCATTTTTAAGTTTAGCGAAGCAAAGACACCTTAAACATTTTCCCCCTCTCTCTTTTTTATACACATAATACACACTTTAAATATTGTAAGCACTCTTCAGAGTGTGTATTATGTGTATATCAGTTAACGAAATGGAGGGATCGTGCAAAGTTCGGAACTGATAAACATACTGCAAAAAAACGGTTGGAAACTTGAAAGAATAAAAGGAAGTCACCATCAGTTTTCCCACCCACATTTTTCAATTGTAATTACTGTTCCGCATCCACAAAAAGATTTAAAGATAGGCACACTAAATCACATTTTGAAGGCTGCGAAACTAAAACATTAAATAAGAAAAGCGTTCACGCATGAGCGCTATCTTTAATGGAGATAACCTAATGCTTTATACCGCCTTTATTGAAATTGATAATGATGGCAGCGCAAGTGGCTGGTTTCCTGATATTGAAGGATGTACATTCGCGGGCAGCAATATAGAAGAGGCTTACGCAGAAGCAAAATCAGCAATTGATGCTCATTTTGAATTATTGAGTGAAAAAGGCTTTGAGATCCCATTATCGAAATCTCAGCAAACGCTATTGAACCCAATACAACCTGAATATGCGCATGGGATATGGTTATTTGTGGATGTCGATATGGATAAATACGATGGCCGTACTGAGCGTATTAATATCACCTTGCCGCATCGTTTATTACATCGTATTGATGCTTTAGTGAAGGTTAATCCTGAATATGGTAGCCGTAGTGGTTTTATTGCTGCTGCAGCTCGTAAAGAATTAAAAAAAACCGATTAATACATTGAAAATAATAGATTATATAAATAATTATCAATCGCCGCATCCCTGCGGCAACTTATTGATCAAAGAGACGTCAATGTCTCAATCGACGGAGCATAGTAATAACTCCCCGAAACGGCTTTCGTCATACGTAGCAAATCATCGTATTTGCCGTCTTTTTCGCCGAACATACTTAATAATTGCTGTTCAATATTGTGTAACCTTGCACAATAAGCGATAAAAAATAAGCCATGTTTGCCGCTTGCTGTACCATATGGCAAGCTGTGACGCATAACTGAAAGCTCTTCGCCCTCTTCTTCTATCACCACGCGTGAGACATGAGAGGTGACATTGCGTGCATCTTCATCTAATTCAACACTATCTTTTTTCGTACGACCAATCATTTTTTCTTGTTCATGTTCCGAAAAACGATCCCATTTTCTCAAATCGTGTTCATAGCGTTGGACTAAAACATAACTTCCGCCTGTATCTTCACCATCTTCGATTAATGTAACTTCTGCAATTTCTTCCCCTTGCGGGTTCTCTGTTCCATCAATAAAACCGCTTAAATCTCTGTCATCTACCCAACGGAAGCCATGAATTTCTTCCACTACAGAGATAGATTTACCAAATGCTTTTAAAGCTGCCTGCGCTAATGAAAAATTAATATCATGGCGCAGTGATTGAATATGAATAAACATATCCCGTTGAGTGGCAGGAGCAAGCCCTTTACCTAGAGTGCGAAATGGTTTCAATTCAGGGGCAGTATTTGCCTTACCGAGCTGTTTCCAGATGTCAGAACCAAACGCGATAACGGCACCAAGGCGATCATCTGGATATTGCGCTTGTAATTTGGTTAAAGCCTCGACAAAGCTTTTACATCCAGACTTAACTTCATCCAGAGATCCCTCTTGCACTTGCGCTTCAATAAAAATACCAAAACGGCTATGTTCTTTCAAAATACCACTTTGAGAATGAGACATACGGTAAACCTCGTAAAATGAATATGTTATATAACCTATTTTTTATATAAGCGATTTTAATATTCTATCTTATCGCTATGATGTTCGCCTTGTTTTAACGCAAGGGAATATAGGTTTCCGGTCTATTATAAGAAAGAAAATTTAAGAAAGGGGAAATTTCTTTGAAAACAAGGAAAAAGAAATTTTAGTGGGAAGATATCGCCAGTATGAATAGACCTGGCGATATCATTAACGAAATGAGGTTATTTATGCCAAATAATTTGTGAGACTTGCCATGTTTTCAGGTCATTATCTGAAGGCATTAAATCTTCTGGTCCTTGCCATTTACCTGTAAAACGGTAAACCACTTTACTTGATTGCGGTGAATTACATTCAATGGTAGGAACGTCATTGACTCGCTCACCTAAGCCGCAAATACCAAATGCTTTTTGATAAATTTCGCTAAATTCAGTACCAATCGTAGGCCCCCATTCGGTTGCGATATCAGGGTCATTCACCGTAATTCGCGATACATAGCCGTGCTCTGGACCAATTATTTCTAATTTTACTTCATCATCATCCATTCCTTGGAAAATTGTGACCACATCCCCATTTTCCATTTGCATACCGCTGCGTAATGTATAGCGGTCATCCAGTTGTTTCTTAATGATATCCGCTTGCATTGGTGTAAAACTAGTCACTTGACCAAGGCCTGAGTCAGAAACCGTCAGTGGGCCACTAAACCAAGTCGACGGTGAAAAAACCTTCACACCCGCACACCCTGATAACAGGGCTGCTCCACAGAGTAGAGAAGCCTTAAACAACGGCGATAATCCATTATTACTATTCAACTTTGCATGTTGGGACATATCATCCTCTTTTATGAGTCGCATAATGCATATTGTGACAATCTATTTATTAAAACATTCCCATGAATAGTTAAATAAATAGTCAATTAACTTAAAAATCCGTTTCGTGAGTTAATTTTTTCGAATAAATTAAACGTTCAGGTTGTTCTTCTTCATACAACATTTTTTCAAACATACAGATAGCCGCATCAGACTCTTCACTCACTAATAGCTCTATTCTTCCGCAGCCTCTGGCGATCAGTTTTTTTTCTAGTCGGCTCACTAGTGCGTTAGCGATACCACGGCCACGGTATTCAGGGTGAACGGCAAGGTAAACAGCAGTACCACGAATGCCATCATATCCTCCCATAATAGTGCCAACGACTTCCCCGGCAACTTCAGCCACTAAAAATAAGTCTGCCCCACACTGTAATTTGCGTTCGATATCGAGCTCAGGATCCCCTGAAAATTCATTGAGAGAACAGCGCTCCCATAGTGTCAGGACATCTTCATAATCACTTTGCCGAAAGACTCGTATTTCCATCTTATTTGCCTGCTTAACCTAATCTTTCTGCCATTATCTCTGCTTTTACGACACAATCAATATTCAATATGCCTTTCTTCGAGCAAAAGGGTATACTTTAACCATTATTTTTTACCTATGGTTCTATTATAAAACAATGAATTACCCAGATATTGATCGTGTAAAAACCTATTTGCAAAGCTTGCAAGAGACCATTTGCAAAAAAATCACTGAGCTAGATGGTAAAGAAACTTTTCTAGAACAAACATGGGAACGCTCTGAAGGTGGTGGAGGTCGCAGCCGGGTACTAACTAAAGGGGCACTATTTGAACAAGCAGGGGTGAATTTCTCTCATATTAAAGGAGAAAAATTACCTGCATCTGCTTCAGCCCATCGCCCTGAACTTGCAGGTCGCAGCTACCAAGCAATGGGCGTCTCTCTCGTTATTCACCCTCTGAATCCTTATATTCCAACAACCCACGCTAATGTCCGTTTCTTTATTGCTGAAAAAGAAGGTTGTGAGCCTGTTTGGTGGTTTGGTGGTGGTTTTGATTTAACCCCTTTCTATGGTTTTCATGAAGATGTTATCCACTGGCACACCGTTGCTCGTGATTTATGTCGTCCTTATGGGCATGATGTTTATCCTAAATATAAAAATTGGTGTGATGAATATTTCTTCCTGAAACATAGAAATGAGCCTCGTGGTGTTGGCGGGCTATTTTATGACGACCTTAACCAAGGCGGGTTTGAGTCTTGTTTTAACTTCACTCAAGCCGTTGGCAATGGCTTTTTAGATGCCTATGTGCCTATTGTTGAAAAACGTCGAGAGTATTCATGGGATGAACGGGAACGTCAATTCCAATTATATCGTCGTGGCCGTTACGTAGAATTCAATTTAGTATGGGATAGAGGTACATTATTTGGCTTACAAAGTGGAGGCCGAACAGAATCAATTTTAATGTCAATGCCTCCGCTTGTTCGCTGGGAATACGACTATCACCCAGAACCGAATAGCCAAGAGGCCGCTCTCTATACTGAATTTTTAATCTTAAATAAAGAGTGGGTTTTGCCATAATTAATAACATTGGTTTACAAATTAAGGTAGAAAGATAACTGTTCTACCTTTCTAACATAAAATAACAATAATTAACTTTAAAGCTTAGATATCAGGTAGTTACAAAATCATCACGACGAATTATGATTCCATTTCACCCAACTGAATGGAGTTATAATATGAATCAATCTTTAGGCCGTTCGTTACTCTCACCTTGTTTATTGGCCAATTTAGTGACTAAAGCAGGTCATAGTGACTTAAAACCAACGCTCACACATATCAATGATATTATGAGCCGAACCTATTCACATGAAGATGCCTTACTTCATCGCAATAATCTTTCATCTTGCCCTATAGATACAGCTGGAAAGCGTTATAACCGCTTTATTCGTGACGCTCAACTCCCCGTTCCATATAAGCACCACTGGCACTCCGACCTACCAATCTGTGAACGTTCAGGACTTTCTCCAGATAGTCATATGCCACATGATGACTATGCTGTCATTATGTGCGAAGACGACACTCAAGCTCCCTCAAGGCCAGCTGGGCAAGTATTTAATTCAATTGGTGTTATTCGTACCTTTTTTAAGGAAAAATTAAATATTGACCAAATTTTTGGCTGTTCTGCTGATATTAATGCGGTTATTCATTATGGAACAAACTACGCTAACGCATTTTGGAATTCTCAAGCTATTTTCTTTGGTGACGGGGATGGAATCGTTTTTGGTCCATTCTATAACGACATTGATATAATCGCTCACGAACTTGCTCATGGTTTCATTAGTTCAAAAGCTAATTTTAGATACTCTTTCCAGTCAGGAGCACTGAATGAGTCCGTCGCAGACGTACTTGGTATTATGGTGAAACAATATTTGAACAATGAAACAGCGGATACATCTAGTTGGTTACTCGGGGAAAATTTATTTATCGACCAAATAAATGCGCCAGCACTACGTTCTATGATGGATCCAGGCGATGCTTATTATCTTTCTGACGATATTAGAGATCCACAAGTTGGCCATATGGCGCAATATCAGGATTTACCTATTTTTATTGATAATGGCGGCGTACATATTAATTCAGGCATTCCAAATAAAGCCTTTTACCTATTAGCCAAGAGCCTTGGTGGTTATACATGGGATATTGCAGGTAAAATTTGGCTTGAAGCCGTATCTGACAAACGCGTGACCTCGAAGGCGACCTTCATCGAATTTGCTGATGCAACGATCCGCGCAGCTAAGAAACTATTTGATGGTAATATCGCACAAAAAACACAACAGAGTTGGTTAGATGTTGGGTTAGAAGTCAATCTGTAATAATTAATATCGCTAGATAGCATTAAACTATTTAAGAACCATTTTCTGAAAAACTAAAGGCCGATATTAAAGAGCATTCGCTAACTCTTTCATTCAGCCTTATTAATCAAACCTGCACGTTAGCGTTTTTTCTTTTTTCTACCTGGTTGTGTAAATTTTTTACGTGTCGGGTTTTCTGTTTTTGCTTTTGGTTTACTTGGCGACGCTTGCTTTGTATTACCTTTACTCGCAGAAGTGGATTTCTGTGGCTTTTTCAATTTTACGTCTGACTCAGATTTTTCCATCATATCAAATAATTCAATTAGTTCATCATCCGTTAAGTCTCGCCACTCACCGACAGGAATGCCAGTCAACTTAACATTCATAATTCGAACCCGTTCAAGTTTTGTGACTTCAAAACCAAAATGCTCACACATACGACGAATTTGACGGTTTAGCCCTTGCACAAGCGTAATTCTAAAAACAAAAGGCGCTTCCTTCTTAACCTTACATTTTTTAGTCATTGTACCGAGGATCGGGACTCCAGCCCCCATTCCACGAATAAAATCATCTGTAACGGGCTTATTGACGGTAACTAAATACTCTTTCTCATGAGAATTTCCAGCCCGCAAAATTTTATTCACCAAATCCCCATGGTTTGTTAGAAAAATTAACCCTTGAGAGTCTTTATCTAAGCGGCCAATTGGAAAAATTCGGGTGCTGTGATTAACATAATCAACAATATTATCTTTTTCACCACTCTCCGTCGTACTAACAATACCGACTGGCTTATTGAGTGCGATTAACACTAAATCTTCTTCATTACGCGGCTCAATTAATTGCCCATTAACTTTTACCACGTCACCAGAAAAAACTTGGTCGCCAATTCCTGCACGCTTACCATTAATAAATACATTACCCTGCTCAATATAACGGTCAGCTTCACGCCTTGAGCAAATACCACTTTCACTAATATATTTGTTTAAACGTGTAGAAGAACGAGTGTCCATAATTTCCCTCAATCTTTAATTCTTACCCTTCGTCCATCATGATGTATTTTGGTCACGTAAGGGCGATATTCTTTCTTAAAGTATCAATCTAGATAATATTAAAAAGCCGTAACAGAATAATTTTGTTACGGCTTTATCTGTTCAATAGGGTTAATTAAACCTTTATTAACGCCTTATTGACTAACGCTTTTTCAAATGCTGCATTAAACGCTTACGCTTACGTAGCTGGGTTGCCGTTAACTTATTTTTCTTATCTGCATAAGGGTTTTCACCCTCTTTAAACAGAATTCGAATTGGCGTTCCCATCACTTGTAATGAACGACGGAAGTAATTCATCAAATAACGTTTATAGCTATCTGGTAAATCAGAAACTTGGTTACCGTGGATCACCACAATCGGTGGGTTGTGTCCTCCAGCATGGGCATATTTCATTTTAACACGGCGACCACGGATAAGCGGTGGTTGGTGCTCATCTTCTGCCATCTTCATAATGCGTGTTAATAATGCCGTTCCGACTCGACGAGTTGCTGATTCGTAAGCTTCTTGCACTGATTCAAATAGATTCCCCACTCCACTACCATGCAGTGCAGAAATAAAGTGAATACGTGCGAAATCAACAAAGCCAAGACGCAGTTCAAGCATGTCTTTTACGTGTTCGCGGTCTTCTGGCTTCATACCGTCCCATTTATTGACCGCAATCACCAATGAGCGCCCCGCATTGAGGATAAAACCAAGTAAAGATAAATCTTGGTCTGAGATACCTTCACGTGCATCAATGACTAATAATACGACGTTCGCATCTTCAATCGCTTGTAACGTTTTAATTACAGAGAATTTTTCGACTGTTTCAGTGACTTTGCCACGTTTACGAACACCTGCGGTGTCAATCAGGATATATTCACGCTCATCGCGTTCCATTGGAATGTAAATGCTGTCACGGGTTGTCCCGGGCATATCAAACACAATAACCCTATCTTCACCTAATATACGGTTGGTTAATGTGGATTTACCTACATTCGGGCGACCAACAATGGCTAATTTAATCGGTAGTGTTGTTGGGTCAAAGTCATCTTCTTCGTCTTCATCAAGCTCACCTTGTGCTTCTAACTCAGCCCAATAAGCCGCATTTTCTTCTTCTTCAGTCAGCTCAACCTCTTCTTCGTCTTCACCAATAAAAGGTTTTAACGATTGTTCGATTAACTGAGTGACACCACGGCCGTGCGATGCTGCGATAGGATGAATTTCCCCTAAGCCAAGAGAGTAAAAATCCCCGATTGCCGTTGTAACATCGATGCCATCTGTTTTGTTCGCGACTAAATATGTTTTTTTCTTGCGACTACGAAGATGTTTGGCAATACCTTCATCTGCAGGCATTAACCCAGATCTTGCATCAACCATAAACAGAACAATATCGGCCTCTTCAATGGCTTGCAAGGACTGTGCGGCCATGTGCGTTTCTACGCCTTCCTCAGTCCCATCGATACCACCCGTGTCGATAATAATGAATTCATGCCCTTCAACTTCAGCACGACCATATTTGCGATCACGAGTCAGACCGGGAAAGTCCGCTACTAATGCGTCACGGGTACGGGTTAAACGGTTAAATAACGTGGATTTTCCTACGTTTGGACGCCCTACCAGCGCTACGACGGGTATCATTCTTAGATGCCTCACAACTTTTATTAACTTAAGGAATTCTGAGGCTTTAACTCAGAAAACAAAAAAACGAAACGGCTCCTGTCTTCAGGAACCGTTGATTTTATCGATAAATTGGCGGTTTGTCAGAAAATTAACGTGTTAACAGGTAAACTGTTCCGTTTTTTGTCTGAACCATTAGCTTATCACTCGCAACAACTGGGCGACTGTGAATACCTGAGCTGTTTAATTTGTTTTGTGCAACAAACCCACCCGTATTCATGTCTAACCAATGCAGATAACCTTCTTTATCACCGACAACAAGATAGCCATTATACATTTCTGGCGCAGATAACCCACGATTTAACAGGTCTTCCTGCGTCCATAGCGTCACACCATCGCTTTTACGAACAGATAATACGCGGTCACTTTGGTCAACGAGATACAGGTTTTCACCTGACATCACCATGTCATTGATTGAGCCCAGCTCACGTTTCCACAGAATTTGACCTGAGCGCATATCCAGTGCTGCCAATGTGCCATTATAAGCAATCGCATACACTTTACCGTCATCAATAATTGGTGTCATGTCGACATCATTTAAGCGGCCGATTTCTGTCGAACTTGTCACTTGCGAAATACGTTGTTGCCAAATTAATTGACCTTGAGACAACAGCACCGCACTAACACGGCCGTTGTCCCCACCGACAATCGCAGCACCAAAAGCAACCGCAGGCGCAGATTCACCGCGTAATGACAACGATGGGGTATCCATGTTAACGGTCCATTTGATTTCACCGCTATTGACGTCTAAAGCTTGCAGTTGGCCATTACTGGTATGAATCATAACAAAATCATTACTCACTACCGGTTTAGAAAGGGCTTCACCGGCAACTTCGACATCCCAAACGACTTGGCCATCTTCTTTGTTCAGCGCAATAACGGTTCCGCGCTCTGTACCCACAAAGATTTTGTCGCCATCGACGGTTAAACCGCCTGACAATAACGCAGACAAGTTAGCAGAAAGAAAACCAGTTCGTTTAGATAAATCGACTGACCAGAGCTCTTTACCGCTATCGAGTTCAAAAGCTTTAACTAAACCTTTACGGTCTGCTGCATAAACCGCTGAACCATCCCAAACAGGTGATAATTCAGAATAAAATTGTTCAACACCATTTCCGACAGATTTATCCCAAACAATTGATGGGCTGAATTGATTTTCAACCTGTGGAAGTGGCGCCATGATAATAGAATCAGTTTCGCTGGAACAACCGGCAAGTAAAGCTGAAGCGACTAGGCCAACTAAAAGTGTTTTGCGCAACTGCATGTTTGTCGTTTCCTTTCTTCTTATGAATTAGATACGTTGTTCAACTTCAGAGTCAAAATACCTCTAATAGATTGAGAGCCTTCACTTTCTAACCCCTGAGCGTAAGCCGCTTTTGCACCTGCTTTATCGCCCTTGTGGAGTAAAGCATCACCACGGACATCCTGTGCCGTTGCTTGCCATGACTTACTTTTAATATTTGCAACTGATGCTATCGCACCGTCCGCATTACCTTGAGCCAATTGAACTCGCGCTAAACGCAGGTTAATTAAATCTTGCATATCCGCGGTTTTTGCCTTCGCTAGTGCATTGGTCAAAGCAGTTTGTGCGTTAGCCAAATCACCTTTATCCACAGCGATTTGCGCAAGCTCTAAGCCCATCATCGCACTGTATACATCGTCAGTTTCAGCTGCGAATTTTTGCGCTGCAACAATACTTTGTTCTGAACCTGAACGTAACTGAGTGTTTACTGCTTCAAACTTTTGAGCGCTTTCTTGCAGTACATTGGTTTTATGTGATTGCCAGTAGTTCCAACCAAATACACCACCCACACCAATTACGAGGCCAACAACTAATGCCACGCCATTATTCGCAAAGAAGCGTTTAATCGCATCGACTTGATCATTTTCGTTTGTATAGACTTCCACTTGTCTCTCCTTAACCTAATAACTCGGCGATGCGTGACGCCATAAGTTGCTGCGAAATGGTTTCTTGTACGCCTGTGCGTAAATCTTTCAATGTGACTTGGTTATTTTGAATTTCATCTTCCCCCAAGATCAGGGCAATTTTAGCGCCTTGTTTATCCGCTCTTGCTAACTGTTTCTTGAAGTTACCACCACCGTGGTTAGTCATTAACCGCAGTGTCGGTAGTGCATCACGCACTTTTTCGGCCACTAATATCGCTGCTTGCTGGCTATTTTCGCCAAATGAAGCAAGATAAACATCAGCCACTGAAGCATCCGCTGTAAATTCAGGATTCACTTCTTGGACTAATAACACCATGCGTTCCATACCCATGGCAAAACCCACCGCAGGTGTTGCACGACCGCCTAATTGTTCAACTAAGCCATCATAACGGCCACCCGCGCAAACTGTACCCTGTGAGCCCAACGCCGTTGTTACCCATTCAAAAACAGTGCGGTTATAGTAGTCAAGACCACGAACTAAACGCTGATTAACACGGTATTGAACGCCAGCGGCTTCTAACAGCTTGCATAAGCCATCAAAGTGCTCACGTGATTCGACATCAAGGTAATCAAACAGTTCAGGCGCATCATTCAATAAAATCTGAACGTCTTGATTTTTGGAGTCCAAAACACGCAGAGGATTTGTGTACATCCGGCGTTTGCAATCTTCATCCAGCTTGTCTTTATGCTGTTCTAAGAAAGCAACTAAGGACTCACGGTAATTAGCACGCGCTTCTAGTGAGCCAATCGAATTCAGCTCTAATGTCACATGCTCACTAATACCTAATGCTTTCCACCAGCGTGCTGTCATTAAGATGACTTCCGCATCAATGTCAGGACCCGCAAGACCAAACACTTCAGCACCTAATTGGTGAAATTGACGGTAACGGCCTTTTTGTGGGCGCTCATAACGGAACATTGGCCCTAAATACCACAAACGCTGTTCCTGATTGTACAGCAAACCATGCTCAATACCGGCACGGACACAACCTGCGGTATTTTCAGGGCGTAATGTCAGACTTTCATCATTACGGTCATTGAAAGTGTACATTTCTTTTTCAACGACATCCGTCACTTCACCTATCGCTCTGCGAAATAGCGGGGTCTGCTCTACAATCGGGGTACGAATTTCACTAAAACCATAACCCTGTAAAATATTTTTTAATGTTGCTTCGATTTTCTGCCATACACGCGTGTCAGCTGGTAAGTAATCATTCATGCCGCGAATGGCTTGGATATTTTTTCCCACTTTATTTCTCTATTTTCAGAATTACATAAGTTTGATTATAAGAGCGAAATATCATCTGGTTCAATCAACAAACACCAATTACTGATACTAATCGGGATTTATCTGTCAATTTGTACGGTGAGCGACCGATTTTAGAAAAAAATGCGGATAATTGATATAGCGTTTGTTCTAAATATGCCAAACGACACTATGAATCGTTTGGCACTAGATTAGACAAAATTAATCTTTTAAATTGACTTCAATCCGCTTGCTTTCATCCATCATCGCTGCTTTGGCTCGAATTTTAGCTTCTAACTGGTCGATAATGTTGTCATTATCAAAGCGCTCTTTTTGACGTTTACCGTCTTCATAGAAACCACTCTTGGTTTTTGCGCCTGCAACACCTAGCGTGGACACTTCCGCTTCACCGGGACCATTGACCACACAACCAATAATCGACACATCCATTGGTGTAATGATATCTTCTAAGCGCTGTTCTAACTCATTCACCGTGCCTATCACATCAAACTCTTGCCGTGAACAAGTTGGACAAGCAATAAAATTAATGCCACGTGAACGAATACGCAGTGATTTTAAGATATCAAAACCGACTTTAACTTCTTCAACCGGGTCCGCCGCTAAAGAAATACGCAAGGTATCACCAATACCCTCGGACAGTAGCATTCCTAAGCCAATTGCCGATTTTACTGAACCTGCACGTGCACCACCGGCCTCGGTGATCCCTAAATGCAGTGGTTGATCGATTTTATTCGCTAATAAACGGTAGGAGCCGACAGCGAGAAACACATCTGATGCTTTTACACTGACTTTAAACTGGTCGAAATTCAGTCTATCTAAGATATCCACATGGCGCATTGCTGACTCAACTAAGGCTTCAGGTGTCGGTTCGCCATACTTCTCTTGAATATCTTTTTCAAGGGAACCACCATTGACCCCAATGCGAATAGGAATATTGTAATGGCGTGCACAATCAACCACTTGGCGAATTCTTTCTTCGCTACCAATATTACCTGGGTTAATACGCAAGCAATCAACACCGTATTCGGCCACTTTTAATGCAATACGATAGTCAAAATGGATATCAGCCACCAGAGGAACACTAACTTGCTGTTTAATCAACTTAAACGCTTCTGCCGCATCCATCGTAGGAACAGAAACGCGAACAATATCCACACCAACACGCTCAAGTGATTTAATTTGGCGGACAGTAGCTTCGACATCAGTTGTGCGGGTATTGGTCATTGACTGGACAGCGATAGGTGCGCCATCGCCTACTGGTACGCTGCCTACATTAATACGAGTGGATTTACGTCTTTTTATCGGTGATTCATTATGCATTTTTGTTTAATTCTCCGAACGTCCATGTGCTCTTTGTTACCGTGGTACTCTTTGCTACCGAGGTATAGTTTTAACGATTATTTTTATACGCTCAACTATACACAAGAAAGCAAACCATAGCCTATCAAAAAAGATGTTTTCGGATATAGTTTGCTTCTTTTTGTCTTTCTAATTTAGGCTTCAGGTAACTTCAATTTTGCCGGACGTTTCGCTTTGATGAAGCGGCTTAAATCAACGGCATTACCTTGGAACTGTACAGTGACATTTGCTGGTGCACCGATGTTCAGACGATAAGGCTGCGGGCCATCAAGCTCCAGCTTATCGCCATTATTTTTGGTGCCACTGAATAAGATTTTATTATTCGCGTCACGAATTTCTAACCAGCACTGGCCAGTAAAGTTTAAGACCAAAGCTTGGCTGCTAACAGCAACAGGGTCAGTCGTTTCTGTGTTTTGTGTTCTATCTAATGCAACAGAAGATTGCGGTGCATTAGGTAATGGAATGGTTCTGACAGGCTCGGTAATCGGGTCTGTGGTTAATACAGGCTCTTGAACTTGTAATTCAAGCGCATTTTCCTGTGCGGCAGGGGCAGTGTCAGTTGAGACAATTTCTGTTGAAGTCGACAATTCAACCGGTGTTGTGCTGTTATTTTGCTGAGACAAAATCAAATCATTTTGATTTGCAATTGAAACTAGCTCATTTTTCTGTGCGTTATGATCTTGCCACCACCACACACCAACCATTGCAATCAGCACAATCACAATCAACCACGTCAGTTTCATTAGCCAACCTTCACGCTTTTTACGTTTTTTCCCTAAAGAATAGCTTTGCATAGGAGAAACTTTGGCTAATGTGACAGGTTCTTCCGTTTTCAAATACGTTTTTAATTCGTTTTCTGATATGCCGACCATTCGAGCATAAAGGCGAATATAACCACGTAAAAATGTCGGTTCTACACCAGCGGGAGCAATATCTTGTTCTATCTCTTTTACCGTACTGATTTTAAGGCATAATCGTTCTGCAACAATATCTTGGGTTAGCCCCATGCGCTCACGTGCTTGCGTCAATAATTGTCCGACTGTCGTCGTAGTCTGTTCGGTATTATTTTCGATAGTCATTTGCTGGCAACACTATTTCCAAGTTTAAAATATATAAAGCAAACATTGAGCAGCTTTATTCGTCAATAATTTATCATCATGTTGAAACAACAATTAAATTTTTCTTATTGCTTCTACTATTGTAGGTTAACAAGGGCGTTTTGCCTAACTCTAAAACGCCCTAAATCATAACCTAATTCACTAATTCAAACATATTTATAAATCAGACTGTTTTTACCTTAATAGGTTCCCCTGCTAAGCGTTTTTTCAACGTTCGCTTCGTTCTGTCAATCACATCACCAGCAAGTTGCCCACAGGCAGCGTCAATATCATCACCGCGTGTTTTGCGCACTATCGTGGTAAAACCATAGCCCATCAACACTTTACAGAAGCGGTCGATACGACTATTCGAACTTCTACCGTAAGGGGCCCCTGGGAACGGGTTCCACGGGATTAAGTTAATTTTGCTCGGTGTGTTTTTTAAACATTCTGCTAATTGATGAGCTTGCTCAACACTGTCGTTCACGTGATCTAACATCACATACTCTACAGTTACTCGTCCTGCATTCGCATTCGATTTGGTTAAATAACGATTCACGCTGTTGAGGAAAGTTTCAATATTGTATTTTTTATTAATTGGAACAATATCGTCGCGAATATCGTCTGTTGGTGCATGTAGTGAAATCGCTAATGCAACGTCAATCATATCCCCTAGTTTATCTAATGCAGGTACAACCCCCGAAGTGGAAATCGTGACACGGCGCTTAGATAAACCAAAACCGAAGTCATCTAACATAATCTCCATTGCCGGGACGACATTATTCAAATTCAGTAATGGTTCGCCCATTCCCATCATTACGACGTTAGTAATTGGACGACGTCCACTGGATTTCAGTGAACCAATAATTTTTGCAGCTCGCCAAACCTGGCCAATGATTTCGGAAACACGTAAGTTACGGTTGAAACCTTGCTGTGCCGTAGAGCAGAATTTACATTCCAGTGCACAACCGACCTGTGAAGAGACACACAGTGTTGCCCGATCTGCTTCTGGGATATAGACGGTTTCAACCAGTTGGTCACCCACTTTGATGGCCCACTTGATGGTGCCATCTGATGAACGTTGTTCATCAGCGACTTCCGGTGCACGGATTTCTGCAACTTCTTTCAGTTTTGCTCTAAGGACTTTATTAATATCGGTCATTTGGTCAAAATCATCATAGCAATAATGATAAATCCATTTCATGACCTGATCAGCGCGGAACGGTTTTTCACCCATTTGAGCAAAAAATTCGCGCATTTGTTTGCGGTTTAAATCGAGTAAATTGGTTTTTTGGTTCGTTTTTTCTGGTGTGACAGAAATAGCAGAAGAAGTTGCACATTGTGCATCTGTCGTCATATCAGACATGGTGTATTGCCTCGTTGTTACACTTTCGGCAGTGCTAGTAATGAGTATAGCACGACGTAATTTTTGCAGTCTTAAAAATATAATCGCCCCGCTAATCATAGCAGGGCGTCGCATTGTACAAACTTTATAACAATAATGCTAATGCATTAGTTAAAGAAGTCTTAGCGTGGGCAGATTTCATCCGCAGTGAAGAAATATGCGATTTCACGTGCCGCAGATTCTTCAGAGTCTGAACCGTGAGTTGCGTTTTCAGTGAAGCTGTCTGCGTAGTCTGCGCGTAAAGTACCCGCTAATGCGTTATCTGGGTTAGTTGCGCCCATCAGGTCACGGTGACGTTGGATTGCATTTTCACCTTCTAACACTTGCAGCATGATAGGGCCTGAAGTCATAAATTCAACCAGACCTTCAAAGAAAGGACGGCCTTTGTGTTCAGCGTAGAAGCCTTCAGCTTGCTCACGAGTCAAATGCATCATTTTAGCAGCGATAATAGTGAAACCGGCGCTTTCAAAACGGTTGTAGATTGCACCAATAACGTTTTTCTTCACAGCGTTTGGTTTAATAATAGAAAATGTACGTTGAACAGTCATAAATAACCTCTTAGCGATTCATTAGGCCTTTATTCTTTATTCTTCCCTGTAACTTAGGATGTAAGAACTTAAAATAGGCATGTTGTAGTTTTTTATATTATTTCTAATTCTATTGTTAGACCTTTAGACCTCAAAGGCAACCCTATCTAGGAAAAAGAAAAATAAGGCGATGATTATAGGGGCTCTGATTACAATTTCCTACAGTCACAACAACATTTTGTTAAACTTTTTATAGCAAAAAACACTATTTTTTCGGGTAAGTCACGTTTTTCATCTATTACTTCACTCTAAAGCTTATTGCCGTTACTTGGCCGCTTAAATCTAATACTGAAATTTGGTAGCTTCCACTTTTATCGAGTGTTAGCAAAATAGAACCGTTTTGCTCGGTTGTATTCACTTGTTCTCCGTTTAAAAACCACCATTTCTGCCCTTGCCCACCCTGTGTGACTAAACGCAAGTCTAAGCTAGTTTTACCAGGTAAACGCTGTAATACTTCACCATCACGTATACCAGAAATCAATAATGGCGGCATTTCTAACTTCATAGGAGGACAAACTGAATCCGCTTTAGGTAACCGATTTTCCCGTTTTTCACTGTTTGGTAACCATGACTCCACCGTAATTGGCCATAAATGCACTTCTTTTTCTTGGGCATTCGGGCAATCAGCCGCAACTTGGAGCCCTTTCTCATTGACCCAAATTTTTTGCCTTAATCCTAATAACGACTCTTGGTCTCGCGCCATTAAAGTCGGTGGGATCGTATTATCCAAGATCCAGCTAAGACGCCTTTGGCGGCAATTATTGTCATCTTTCAGCAATGCTGTGCCACCCGGCCAGCAAATCACCGCTTGGCTTACACTGGCAGGTTTCACATCTTTTGGTAACGGCTCATGTGATTGGTAAATTTTGCTCAGTAACATGCCATTTATTTGATTCATAATAGGGATCGCTGTGGCGAAACCTAACTGCCCTGCAACAGGCGTGGCATCAGGCCGCCCAACCCAAACACCGATGGTATAACGTGGATTAACACCAATCGCCCACGCATCACGATAACCATAACTGGTCCCTGTTTTCCATGCCAAATTTATTTGCCCTGATAAATTAGGATCCGGTACAGGACGAGCTTCCCCACCCATAATTCGGCGCACTATCCATGCTGCGCCCGGTGACATCAGCGCTCTATCACGAATTTCATCGGTGGGTTTAAAGCGCAGCGGTGACACATTACCTTTTCGCGCAAATGCGCTGTAAGCGGAAACCAAATCTTCCATCCGTGTAGCTGTCCCGCCTAAAATTAGCGACAAATTTGGCTCGCTGCCTAACGGAAAGCGCAGTTCAGTCCCAACATTGCGGAGTTGAGCCGTAAATCGTTTACTGCCATACACATCTAACAACTGCACTACGGGTAAATTCAATGAGCGAACTAATGCATCGCTGACACTCACAGGGCCATTAAAACCACTGTCAAAGTTACCGGGACGATAATCATTAAAGCGCCGCGGAACATCTTGTAATAACGATTCCGCGTGGATGAGCCCATCATCCATCGCTAATGCATATAAAAATGGTTTTAACGTTGAGCCGGGGGAGCGCCAAGCGCTTACCATATCGACATGCCCAAAACGGCTATCATCTTGGAAATCAATGGAGCCAATATACGCTTTCACGGCCATATCCGTATGATCGACCACCAAAATCCCCAGTGACGTTTGTTTTGGCAGTTGGTTTTTCCAATTCATTGCCATATCTTCCAGCTGCCTTTGTAAGCTGGCATCGATAGTGGTTTCAATGATGGACTCTTGCGTCCCCTTGGTCACCCGCCTTGCCAGCAAGGGGGCTGAATGTGGATTCTTTCGCGGTGCTAACCAAATCTGTTCTTGTTTAATATCAGTAACTTTTTCAGGGCTCCAGACCTGGTATTCCTCTAACCGGTCTAACACCTTATCACGAGCGGCTTGTGCTCTTTCTGGATAACGGTCTGGCCTTAAGCGGCTAGGGGCTTGAGGTAAAACAGCAAAGAGAGCCGCTTCACTCGCTGTCAATTTTGCCGGTGACTTATTCAAATATACCCAGCTAGCGGCGCCAATCCCTTCAATCGTTCCGCCATACGGAGCGCGGTTTAAATACATCTCTAAAATTTCATCTTTTGAATAGTGGTACTCAAGCTGAGCCGTACGCCAAAGTTGTTTTAGCTTACCACCCAATGTTCTTTCATGGGGGTCAATTAAGCGTGCGACTTGCATCGAAATGGTACTACCGCCTGACACAATGCGCCCCGAACTCACAAACTGCCCCGCAGCCCTAACTAGCGAAAACGGGTTTACCCCCGGATGGCGATAAAAATGGCGATCTTCATAGGTTAATAACGCTTCGATAAAATCAGGAGAAACCTCCTCGAGTGTAACCGGAAAGCGCCAAATACCCTCTTTGTCTGCAAAGCGCCACAATGGTGTGCCATCCGCTGCAACCACGGTTCGTGCCATTTCAATTTGCTTAATCGGCAACGGCCAGATTTTATCAGCCCCTAGAAAAGCCAGTGGCAAAATAATGACCAACAGAACCAGTGTAATGCCTGTGCGGCGTAACCATTTTTTCATTGATGGGAGTACCGAAAATAAATTAAAAGAGCCCTTATATCTTGAGTATTAATATAAGGGCTTTAAGAGGAGATTAACGAACGATTTCTAATTGGCCATCAGAATAGCCAGTCGCACGCCAGTCAGGGACATACATTGATTCAACTTGTGGTACTGGAATGCTATACACACCCGGTGTCACTGCCCGCGCTAAGTAGACTAATGTCGTTGGTCGATATTGCTGTACTTCAACGGCAGCCACAAAACGGTCATCACGGTATTCCATATGGCGAATTTGTGATTGTTGCATATCATCAATCAGTTCTTGCAGGTTCGGTGCAGATTCACTCAAATTAGCGCTACTGTTCGCTAAATTTTGGTTTTCTAGTTCTAAGCCCGCTGGCAGCAAGTCAACCACTAGCGCATCTGGCACACTTTGGGATGCCTGAACTTCCAGCTTAACCACCACCATTTCACCGCTTCTTAGTCTATCTAATGAAATGCGATTGCCTTTCATATCATAGTAACTACGGCTGATACCTAATACGTTCGAACTTGGTTTCGGTGAATGTTGCGGATACCCCACTACGTTTAAGCGTGTATACAGGGTATTGGTTCCATTGTTTTCGATGCTATAGCCTGTTTCTAATTGGCCTTTACTCAGGAACTCACTCACAGGTTTATCTGAAACCATCGGAGGTTCTTGGCCATTAATCGTTGCTTTCCATGGAGCTTCACTTTCATTTAAGTAGAAACGGCCCGCTAAGTACAACGCGTTGCTCTCTTGTGTCGAGAAATAACGTTGAGAAGTCAAGTTATTAGACAAAGTTTGCAGTTTTTGGTCGCGCGATTTTGGCATTAAATTATATTCATTTAACAGCGCAACAATCATCGCATCGTCACGGATCACTGAGCCGTAATCCCCGACATAACTGTAGCGATTACGCTGTTTTTTCATCCCGTCAATCACCGCGCTCTCACCACGTGATTTATCCCCCATCAAGTTCAACGCAACGCCTAACTGAACAAGTGGTAAGCCACTCGCGGCATGATCTCTTTGGTTATAAAGTTGACGTAATGCACCTAGAGGTGCTTTTTGCTGTGACGCCAATACTAAGCCTGCATAAGCTTGGGTTGCGAAACGCGCGCCTGCCTGATTTTCCGTATAAGGATAATTGATTTGGTTGCCATCTTGTAAATAGCTCAATAAGCGCGTGTTTGCGTTACTGATAGCTTCTTGGGGAACCGTAAACCCACGCTGATTCGCTTTATTCAAGAAATCCGCTGCATATGCGGTTAACCAATACTCTTCGCGGCCGTTTCTATCCCATAACGAGAAACCGCCATCATTACGTTGCATACTTAACAAATGCGGAATACCAATTTCAATCGCTTTATGGCGGTCTGCATCCGTCTGCGTTTTAATCCCTATCTTATTCAGCTCAGCTTGAGTTGAGAATAATGATGGATATAACCCGCTGATAGTTTGCTCCAAGCAACCATATGGGTAAGCAAATAACTCTCTAATATAACGAGAAACATCTAACGGTGGACGGCTCGTTAATAGCACTTGCCCTTCAATGGTATCTGGTTGTAGGCCCGCAATCTGGTTAATTGGCAGTGCCCATGAGGTACCTGGCTCAATAGCGGTTGCAAACGAAACAGTTTCTGCCGGTTGTGCCGGACGAACGCCAACTTTCCAACTGTTGCTGTAATCTTTATTGGCTTCGCCTTGAATGTTAATGCCATTAATGGTCATCGACACTTCGCCTTCACCAAAGCCGTAGTCTGCTTTGACCGGTAAGTTAATCGTGGTGCGTTTGCCTTTCGGTAACGCTAACTCACGGCTACTGACACCATCAAGTTTCACCATTCCTGATGCCTTGAAGTTGACGGTCACATTCTGCGTGTTATCCGTCATATTGGTCAAATCAAGTGCAAAGTAAGACTTATCACCGCCAGCCATAAATCGTGGCATCGACATTTGTGTCACTAATGGTGCCGCGACAATCACTTTGCTATCTGCATGGCCGAACTCTTTTTCATTCCATGCTTGCGCCATCACGCGGAGTTCGCCATTAAAATCAGGGATAGCAAGGCTAATTTCACCCTCACCGTCTTTATTTAATGTGACAGGCTTAGCCTGCTCAGCAATAATTTGCACTTCAGTGAGTGGCTTCATACCACCACGCTCTAATGCCGCCTCTTCGCTGTCACCACCAAAGCGCAGGTTAGCAACCTTACCTTGGCCTTCAATTAAGTGACCATAAACGTCATATTGGTCAACACTATAGCGCTTACGGCCAAAGAAAGCGTCATACGGGTCTGGAGTTTTGAAATCCGTGATATTCAATACACCAGTATCTACCGCTGATAACAACACATTCACTTTTTCAGGTAATGGTTTTCCGTCTTGTGCGGTCGCTTTAATTTTTACCGTCAAGTCTTGATTAGGACGCATTTTGTCTGGCGTCGTTAGAGCCAACGCTATTTTACGGTTCTCATCTGCAATCGGTAAATGCAAGACACCCACCGCACGTTTCACCGTGGCTTCTTTAGAGTCATCTCCTGGGCGAACCACAACTGCTGAGACGTAGAGGTCATGACGAGCCCACTCTTTATTGACTGGAATTTCAACGTCTAAGCCCTTTTCTGGCACGTCGATTTCTTCCCACCACAGTGGGCCATTACTCGACTCGAGCAATATATATCCCTTACCTGCTTTAGGGGATTCAATGCGAACTTTGGCTTTTTCACCCGGTAAGTACGCAGGTTTATTTAGGCTAAGTTTCACTTGGTCAGGGCGAACTGAACCACTTCCCCCCGTATTATCTTGCCATGAATACCCTGCCCAGAACTGGACACTCGACACGAGCTGATTTTCTGGGTTGACGACTTCTAGGCGGAATGCGCCCCAATCCACAGGGAAAAACACTTTCGCAGTCCCGTCTTTGGCGATGACAATATTTTCATTCGCCATAACGAGGTCTTTTTGGTCATAATTTGAAGACCAGCCACCACTTTCAGACCAACTCCAGTAATAATCACGGCGTTCGTACACTAAACGCGCTGTTAAGTTTTCTGCCGCCAGTTTATTACCCGCCGCATCTGCCATGACTAATTCAAACTCAGCAAGCGAGTTTTCATCCACATTATGGCGTTTGACATAACGGTCTGTGCGGTAATCATAAATTTCTTTCTTAGCAAATAATGGGCGAATACCGACCAATTTTTCCGCCGGCCAAATGGCTTGCTCAGCACGACGCGTCACTGGACGGCCACCTGCTTCAAGCAAACTTGCTTGTAAAACAGCTGAAATCGGTGAACGTGTTGAACTCCAATTACTGTTTGGAATTGAAATCACCGTTTCACCGTTGCTGTCCAGCGTTAGGTCAAACTCATCCAACTTACGTGGTAAGCCCTCTTCGTTGACAGCACCAAATTCAAAGCCCGGTAATTTTGCTACCGCTTCGCGATTGGCCTTTAACACAATTTGGCCTTGTAACTGGTTATCTGCCGCTGGCGCACCATATAAATAACGCCCTTGAATATCAAAATCCACGGATTGATCAGTTAAACGCGGCACATCGCTACCAACGATTTCTAGCGCCATACGTTCAGGCATGAAATCTTCAACATTAAATTTGTAATAACGCAGTGGCGAGCCATCACCTAAATCAAAGCGCAGTGACCAACCGCCTGTCTCTGCATTTCTAGGGATTTCAAATTGATATTGATATAGCCCATTTTGGTTTTCTTCCGGCTGCCAAACAAAGCTACGAACCACTTGCCCATCCGTTTTTAATACATCAACTTTAACTGGTTGAGTTTTAACCGGATTACCATCACCATCACGCAATAAACCATTGACCAGTAGCAATTCACCCGGACGATATAAATCACGAGGCCCAAAGGTGAAAAATTGTTTTGCGTAGCCTTCCGGCCCTGAAATGTCGAATTCAGATAAATCAAGTGCAGGATGAGTTAAATCAATCATACTGGTTTGCCCTTCGTGGGTTGCCAGTAATAATTTTCCACCCGCTAATTTATCTAACTGGGCATGACCATCGCCATCTGTCGTGCCTTTTGTCACTAACTGGCCTTTTTCATCCAAAATACGCAGCTCAACACCTTTAATTGCGGAGCCTTTCGCTAAGGATTGGGTGAAAATGTCGACACGGTCTTGGTAACTGTGTAGTGACACACCAATATCACTCAATGTGAAGACGGTCGCAGGGAATTGATAACTATAGCTGCCTGCTTTTTGCATGATGGCCAAATATACGCCATCTTGCTGCAACTCTTTGACATCTTTGAGTGGTAGTAAAATGGTTTGGCGGGTATTTTTATCTGGGTTTAAATCAAAGCGGCCGGTATAAGCCAGCTCCACTTTGTCGAGAAACTCTTCTGAATACCAATACTCATAATTACTGCGATATTGCCACTGCGCTAAAAATTGTGGCAATTGCTTTTCATCTACACGGAAGAAATTGACGTCGACTTTATCAACGTTCAAGGCTATCACAGGTAAGCCTTGGGCGACCTTGCTCGGTAATAAGGAGCCTTTACTTGCAAAACCAACCGTTGGGATAATTTGTGCTGTGGTCAGTTTTTTCTCAAAACTGTCGGTCGTTGTACGCTCATTAACCGCTTTAATACCTGGGTTAATGGTTAAATTTAATTCTTTAGAGGGTGGAAGGTGACGGAAACGTAGTTCCATCTGGTTATCAGACAGCTCCCAAGCCCCATCCAATTTTCCTGATTTAACATCAATAAGGTTAATAAACTGGCCGAAGTCTTGGTTGGCTTGCAATGGCACGGAGAATGTCACCACCATGGCACTTGCACCATCAAGTTGTAATTCAGATGCATCCAAAATGGTTAAATCTTTCCCTGCATATTTTTTTACCATTTCTTCAGTGGAAAGTTTCGGTGCTACTTTTTTCTGTTCTGCAACTGGCGCTGTTTTGGTTTGGTTTTCTGGCGCTGTTGTTGAAACATTTGGCTCATTTTTGGTTGTTTCATCTGCATTATCACAACCGGCCAATGCCACGACCGATGCTAACGCAAGTGCTAAATAACGTTTTTTGGTTTTTAGACCCGCCAATGAAGCCCAACTTGATTGTTGTTTCATTACCGCCCGCCCTTTAATTAGTTAAAATGTATTCTATTTTTACGGTTTTAACAGAAGGTTAAAACCACACTATATACGTTTAAATCGTTTAAAATACACACAGATAAATGCTGCTGATAGTGTTTTAATTATCAATATAATTTAACAGAATGTAATAAGAACACCTATCAGACAAAACGGAAAAAATGATGGGAGAGAAAAACAGAGAAATGAAATAATATTTTTTAAATAGTAAGCAGAATATATATTTAATTAATGACCAATATGCATTTTATGAGTGAGAAAAGTATTTTCCTCACTCTATACATGAAATTATTAGGTATTTTTTACTGGGATTGTATCTCGTAAGAAGCTACCAAGACGACGCTGATAAAAAGGTTGAACGTGTTGAGTAATAAAGTGGCTAACACCTTGCTCATTTTCATTCACCACACAAAAATCAATAGATTCGTCATCAGCTAAGAACTCACAAGCAAGTGTTCCCGCCTCATGAATAATGGTATCAATATTTTCCGCTCCTGCGGTAAATTCCAATGCTATCATTAAGATAGGCGTTTCTTGCGCGTCATCGTTCTCTATTGCGGAAACCATAAAACCGCGTCTAACCACTTTGTATTGTTTAAAAAATTCAGTCAGCGCCTCAACAATGGCTTGTGGCTGTTCTTCTAACACACTTAATTTAAGTGATGAACCTTTTGGCACGGTTAATTCAGTAAATTGGATCTCAGTTTCTTGGTTGGAACTGTTATTATTCGATTGCTGCGACATTGCCAATCCCCTGCTATTAAAAAGAATCGCTTATTATACTCGCAAATACGTCAAGGTAAAAAAATAGGCACGAAAAGTCACCTTCCCGTGCCTGTTATCAATCAAACATTCGCTACTTTGATTTACTGATTAATAAGTTAGCCAATGTTCTTACACCTGTACCCGTTGCGCCCTCAGCCCATAAGCTAACAGCGGATTTACGGTAAGTCGCGGAGCAGTCAATATGCACCCAATTTTGACGATAATTTTCAACAAAGTGCGATAAAAAGGCAGCTGCTGTACTTGCACCCGCGGTATGAGATGGCGCTGCAATGTTGTTTAAATCGGCAAAGCCTGACGGTAATTGTTGGCGATGGAATTCAGCTAATGGTAAACGCCAAAATAATTCGAACTCTGCATCTGATGCATTCATTAAGTCAGCGACTAACTTATCATCGAAGCTCAATACTGAATGGTAGTCATTACCCACAGCCATTTTCGCTGCGCCTGTCAAGGTTGCTGCATCGATGATCAACGTTGGTTTTTCTTTGCTCGCATCAATCAGGCCATCGGCTAGTACTAAACGACCTTCCGCATCTGTATTCATAATTTCAACAGACTTACCATTACGGTAACGAATAATATCACCCAGCTTGAATGCACTGCCGCTAACCATATTGTCAGCAATACACAGGAACATTTTCACGCGTTTTTGTAAGCCACGCGAAATCGCCAATGCCAACGAACCCGCTAATGTTGCAGCACCACCCATATCCGCTTTCATTGAATTCATTGAAGAGGAAGGTTTGATGCTATAGCCACCTGAGTCAAAGGTAATACCTTTACCCACTAACGCAGCAAAAACAGGGGCATTTGGGTTCGCACCTGGGTTGTAATCTAACGCTAAAAAGACCGGTGGACGACTTGAACCGCGACCAACCGTATGAATACCGGTATAACCTTGTTCTAATAAATCATCACCTTTAATAATACGGTAACTAATGTCTTGTGCGCCCACCGTGCAGAGTAAATCAATGGCGCGTTGCGCGAGTTGCTCTGGCCCTAACTCTTCTGCCGGTGCATTAATGACATCACGTACCCAATCAATGGTACGAATACGGTTTTCTAACTCTTTACGATCCGCTTCTGGCAATACAGGCCATTCAATCGTTCTAGCCCCTTTTGGTGCACGAAAACCTTGCCAAAATGCCCAGCTTTTTTCTAAATCCCAGCCTTCGCCAGCCAAAGCAACATTGCGGATCCCTTGGCCATCTAATTTACGGCCAGCGCTTTGTACTGCACATAATTTACCTGCATGTTTCAGGTGGATTGTCATCCCTTTATCGCTAGAGCTTAACAATGCGCCTTCGCCCCAACAAGGTGCAGCTGGCTCACAAGAAATCATTACTGGCATAATTTGTTTTGTCATCGTTTTTCTCACTTTGTCTATTTTTGCAGACAGCAAAAGCCCATTTATTCTGTCAGCAGATGGCATTACCTTAACTGATAAATGCCAATAGGGATATCATTATAGTGCTGATATAAAATAAAAAACCGAGCACTATTTCTAATAGTCGCTCGGTCTTTAGAATAAATCCCTCGTTATTCGAATTCATCCAGCCAAACTAACAAAATCGCTTCTAGGATTTTTTCATTCGATTTTTGCGGATCATCATCAAATTCTTCTAAATCGCAAATCCACTGGTGCATATCGGTAAAGCGCACCGTTTTTGGATCAACATCGGGAAATGCGTCATACAGTGCCTCTCCGATTTCACGGCTATTTGACCATTTTAAACTCACGACACCCTCTCTTATCTATATCTGTCAGAGACATTTATGTACTTCATACAAGTCATTCAGTGCTCTAATTTTAGTCATGCTCTAAATAGTTTGTGTGTAGCTAGGCGGCAAATTGAGCTAATCCCTAGGAGCATACACAAGTATGTGACTAGGGTTAGTGAAAGAAGCCAACAACACTACAGCGTGAAGTATGACAATGCATAACAAGCACTTCGATTTTTTAAATAATTCACGTTGTAGCTAGGCGGCAAATGAGCTAATCCCTAGGAGCATACAAAAGTATGTGACTAGGGTTAGTGAAAGAAGCCAACAACGCTACAGCGTGAAGTATGACAAAAATCAGTGTTCGCGGGCGTGATTGATAGTATATTTTGGTATCTCTACCACTAAATCCTCATCCGTCACCAGCGCCTGACAACTTAGACGACTTTCTGGCTCTAGTCCCCATGCTTTGTCTAGCATGTCATCTTCGAGTTCACTACTTTCTTCCAGTGAGTCAAAACCTTCACGAACGATACAATGACAAGTTGTACAAGCACAGGATTTTTCACAGGCGTGCTCAAGCTCAATACCGCTGCGTAGTGCAACATTTAAAATAGATTCGCCTTCTTGTGCTTCGACAACCGCACCGTCTGGACATAAATCACTATGAGGTAAAAAAACTATTTTAGGCATAATTATATCTCATCCACAGAATGGCCTGACAACGCTTGGCGAATGGAGGTATCCATACGACGCGCGGCAAACTCCTGCGATTGCTTATCCAGTTGTTTAATGGCATTTTCAATTGCGATTGGGTCTGTACCCTCAACCGCTTTAATTAACTCATTGACCGCATTATCAATTCCTGACTCTTCTTCTGGCGTCAGTAAATTGCCATCTTGGGCTAATGCGCTCGTTAAACTTTCAAGCACTCTTGCTGCTTCAACTTTTTGCTCCGCTAGGCGGCGCGCATTTAAGTCATCTTGCGCGTTAGTCATTGAATCTTTAATCATGTTTGAAATTTCATTATCCGTTAACCCATATGATGGCTTAACTTGAATAGAGGCTTCTACACCCGTGGATTTCTCCATAGCGCTAACACTTAATAGCCCATCCGCATCCACTTGGAAAGTCACACGAATATGCGCACCACCAGCTGCCATTGCAGGAATATCACGCAAGGTAAAGCGAGCTAATGAACGACAATCTGCTACCATTTCACGTTCACCTTGCACCACATGAACGCTCATCGCTGTTTGCCCATCTTTAAATGTGGTAAATTCTTGAGCACGAGCAACTGGGATCGTCGTATTACGCGGGATCACTTTTTCAACCAATCCCCCCATGGTCTCTAGGCCAAGGGATAACGGGATCACGTCCAATAACAACATTTCGCTGTCGGGTTTGTTCCCTACTAAGATATCCGCTTGAATGGCGGCGCCAATCGCTACAACTTTATCTGGGTCGATGGATGTCAGAGGTGATTTACCGAAAAACTCCCCGACTTTTTGGCGTACTAATGGCACGCGAGTCGAGCCACCGACCATAACAACGTTCAGTACCTCTTGCGCTTCAACACCTGCATCTTTCAATGCACGACGACAAGCCATTAAAGTGCGTTTAACATGAGTTTCAATAAGTGCTTCAAACTGTTCACGTTGAATTTCACCTTGCCAATCACCAAGGGTGATCGTCGCAACTTCAGATGCACTTAAGGCAATTTTCGTTTCTGTCGCCACATTTAATAACTGACGATTTAAATGGTGATCGCCTTGTAATGAAACGCCTGCCTGTTCAGCAATCCACTGTGCCAATACTTGGTCGAAATCATCACCACCAAGTGCTGTGTCGCCCCCCGTCGCCAACACCTCGAAGACTCCACGGCTCAGGCGCAAAATGGACACATCAAAAGTCCCACCGCCTAAATCATATACCGCGATCACCCCTTCTTGCCCTGAATCTAATCCGTAAGCAATCGCGGCGGCAGTCGGTTCATTCAGCAAACGTAATACATGTAAGCCTGCAAGACGAGCCGCATCTTTCGTACCTTGACGCTGAGCATCATCGAAATAAGCAGGAACCGTGATCACTACGCCATCCATTTCCCCCGCTAAGGTTTCTTCTGCACGTTTTGCTAATGTTCTTAGAATGTCAGAAGACACTTGGATTGGGTCGACTTGGCCAGCCGCGGTTTGAATAAATGGCAAACCGTTTTCGCTCGCGCTCAGTTGATATGGCAAGTCAGGATAACGTTTTTGAATATCGGTTAGAGAGCGCCCCATCATACGTTTCACAGAAATGATGGTATTAACGGGGTCTTGCTCAGCACGTTGCTTCGCATCCCATCCCACTAATTTGCTTTCGGATTGATAATTAACAATCGATGGTAATAAAAAGCGCCCTTGGCTATCAGGCAAAGCTGCAGCTTCACCACTGCGCACTGTCGCAATCAAAGAGTGGGTGGTACCTAAATCAATGCCTGCAGCCAATTTGCGTTGATGCGGAGCTGCTATCATACCGGGTTCGCTGATTTGTAGTAATGCCATAATCGTTTTCTCTTAAAATTCATCTAGTAATCGTTCTTCGAGTTGCTCTGCTTGCTGCTGAAGCTTATCGAGAAAACGTAGTTTACGTACTGTATCAGCGGCTTTTTCCCACTCCATGGCATCCAGTTCTGTCACCATCAGGGCACTTCGTGCTTGCTGCATTTGTTTAACGTTTTGCATAAATTTAGCCAACAGATCAAGTGCATCATCACTGTTCTCAATATTGTCTAACTCTTCACGTAGCTCAAGCTGCTCCATCAAAAATGCCGTGTCATGCATAGTATGTTGTTCGTTATTAATATCAAAACCATGCAATGAAAGCATATATTCCGCACGTTTTAGCGGATGACGAAGGGCTTGGTAGGCAGCATTAATGGTTGCTGCTTTTTGCAGTGTTTGCATTTTTTCCTGTTCAGAACAGGTAGCAAAACGGTCAGGATGGTATTGACGCTGTAAGTCTTGAAAACGTAACGTCAGTTGTTCGCTATCGATGGCATAAGTGGGGGTCAACCCAAAAAGAGTAAAGTAATCCATAAGTGCTCAGTTTCTCGAACCGGTTACCAATACCACTAATAAGCTAAAACTAGTGAGATTGGCCGAAAATTAGGCTTAATTGAACGCATTATACGTGAAAACTTTCACCGCATCCGCATTCACTATTGACGTTAGGATTATTAAATTTAAACCCTTCGTTTAAGCCTTCTTTAACGAAATCCAGCTCAGTACCATCAAGATAAACAATGCTCTTGCCATCGACGATGACCTTCACGCCTTTATCTTCAAAAACTGTGTCTTCTTCATTGATTATATCGGCGAATTCAAGAACATAAGCCATTCCTGAACAACCTGAAGTTCTTACACCTAAACGCAAGCCTTCGCCTTTTCCACGATTTTGCAGAAAGGATTGAATACGCTGCGCAGCACTTTCTGTAAGAGAAATAGACATTGCAAACCTCACTTTAGAAACAAACAAGGCAGATGCTACTCATGAGTCGCATCCGCCTTCAAATTATTTTATACCCACCCGATTTCTAAGCTAAGAAACTCAGCGATGTTTAGCCTAGATGGCATGAGTATTGTTCCAGTTATAGGACGATAACTTGTTGTTATTGATTAATATGGGTTGCCCTATAGACTGATTAAAAACTTATTTGCTTTGGCGTTTGCTTTTGTAATCAGCAATAGCAGCTTTAATTGCATCTTCCGCTAGAATTGAACAGTGAATTTTCACTGGTGGTAATTCTAACTCTTCTGCAATTGCTGTATTTTTGATTGACTCCGCTTCATCCAAACTTTTGCCTTTCATCCACTCAGTCACCAGTGAACTTGATGCAATTGCTGAACCGCAACCATAAGTTTTAAAACGTGCATCTTCAATAATGCCGTCATCATTTACTTTAATCTGTAATTTCATGACGTCACCACAGGCAGGTGCACCTACCATACCGCTACCGACGCTTGGGTCGCTGTTGTCAAACGAACCAACGTTACGTGGGTTTTCATAATGATCGATAACTTTTTCACTGTAAGCCATTTTTAAACTCCTGAAACCGTCTGATTAATGGTGAGACCATTCGATGCTGTTAAGATCTACGCCGTCTTTGAACATTTCCCATAAAGGAGACAGCTCGCGTAAGTGGCCAATTGCGCCATGAATCATTTTGATTGCATAGTCAATTTCTTCTTCTGTCGTGAAACGACCTAAAGAGAAACGGATTGAGCTATGTGCCAGCTCATCATTCATCCCTAAAGCGCGCAGTACATAAGAAGGTTCTAGGCTTGCAGAAGTACATGCAGAACCTGAAGATACAGCCAAATCTTTTAATGACATCATCAGTGATTCACCTTCAACATAGTTGAAGCTGACGTTCAGAATGTGCGGCGCACCGTGTTCTAAATCACCATTGAGGTAAACTTCTTCGATATCTTTAATGCCGTTCCACAAACGTAACCGTAAACCGCGTAAGCGTTCAGATTCCGCAGCCATTTCTTCTTTGGCAATACGGTAAGCTTCGCCCATACCAACGATTTGGTGTACAGGTAATGTCCCAGAACGCATACCGCGCTCATGACCACCACCGTGCTGTTGTGCTTCAAGGCGAACACGTGGTTTACGACGGACATACAGTGCCCCAATACCCATTGGGCCATAGAGTTTGTGCGCAGAAAATGACATTAAATCAACTTTTAACGCATTCAGGTCGATGGGCAATTTGCCCACGCTTTGAGTTGCGTCAACGTGGAAAATAATCCCTTTACTACGGCATAATTCACCAATAGCTTCGATATCCTGCACCACACCAATTTCATTATTAACATGCATAATAGAAATTAAAATGGTGTCTTCACGGATAGCGTCTTGTAGGTCTTGCATAGCAATTAAACCGTTGCTTTGCGGTGACAAGTAAGTCACTTCAAAACCTTCACGCTCTAATTGGCGGCAGGTATCTAAAACGGCTTTATGTTCCGTTTTACAGGTAATAATGTGGTTGCCTTTCTTTTTATAGAAATTAGCAGCGCCTTTAATCGCTAAGTTATCAGACTCAGTTGCGCCTGAAGTAAACACGATTTCACGTGGGTCAGCGCCCACTAATTCGGCGATTTGATTGCGAGCAATATCTACCGCTTCTTCCGCTTGCCAGCCGAAACGATGAGAACGGGACGCTGGGTTACCAAAGTTCCCATCCATTGTTAAACATTGCATCATTTTTTCAGCCACACGCGGGTCAACCGGTGTTGTTGCTGAATAATCAAGATAAATTGGTAATTTCATTGCTCACTTACTCCAAAGGACAAGGTAACTTGCCTTTAATTTTTAAAGATACAAATGGCGGAAATTAGCTCTTCGTCTAACAACTCACCGAGGTGTACCGACTGCAATTTTTTTAATATTTTTAAGCACGTACATTGATAATCGATTCAGGTGTAATCCCATTAGGCATGGTTTTACGCTGTTCGTTATCTTGTCTATCAGCAACAACCATGACTTCTTGGTTTTTAACCAATTCATCAAGGCTAATGCTGCTAAGGAAACTTGTAATTCTATCGCTTAAATCACGCCATAATGCGTGAGTTAAGCAGCGGTCGCCATTTTGGCAACCTTCTTTATTCCCCTGACAGCGGGTGGCGTCAACAGATTCATCTACCGCAGCGATTACTTCAGCAACAAAGATTTGGTCTGCGTCTCTACCAAGCAAATAACCACCGCCTGGACCGCGCACACTCGAAACCAACTCGTTTTTACGTAAACGAGAAAAAAGTTGCTCAAGATAAGAGAGGGAAATCCCCTGACGTTCAGAAATATCAGCTAAAGGCACTGGACCTGACTGAGAGTGTAATGCGACATCTAACATCGCAGTTACTGCGTAACGCCCTTTGGAAGTGAGTCTCATAACATATTACTCCATGGTAAATTATGGTCAGATTGTGACATTCCTGAGTAATTTAGTCAACTATTTACCTGACTAATTTACTCAAGTATTATTTGCCTGTTTTTACCGTGGATTTCGCCTCACTTTTTCGCCCATTTTTCCATTGACGTTAAAATACCCCGCAGGATATGTAACTCTTGGGTTTCAATATGTGCACGTGTGAATAACCGACGTAACTTATTCATAATTAAGCCAGGGTGTGCTTTACGAATAAAACCCGATTCATTCAACACGCTTTCAAGGTGAACATAAAAACGCTCAACGTCTTCTGATGGCGGGTATTCTACCTCATCATCTGTTGAAATTACCGTATTTTTTTCATCCATTGAAAGATACGCCATGCGTATCTCATAACTCACCAGTTGAACCGCCATCGCTAAATTCAAAGAGCCGTATTCTGGGTTCGTGGGGATATATAAATGATACTGACATTTTTGTAGTTCTTCGTTGGTCAAACCCACTCGCTCGCGGCCAAAAACGATAGCAACGGGAGATTCCTTCGATTGCTCTACAGATTTAACGCCACATTCACGCGGCTCAACCATTGGCCAAGATAAGGTGCGAGAACGAGCACTGGTGCCGATCACTAGCTTACAACCTTCTAAGGCTTCATCGAGGGTTTTAACGATTGTTGCATTACCAATAACATCACTCGCCCCCGCAGAAAGCGCAATAGAGTGTGAGTCTGGTTCAACAAGAGGATTAACAAGATAGAGATTAGAAAGCCCCATGGTTTTCATTGCACGGGCCGTTGAGCCCATATTACCAGTGTGTGAGGTCTCAACAAGAACAATACGGATATTATCTAACATGGTTTATACGTTTCATGAAAAAATTATCGCAATAGCTTAACACAAAATTGCTTATTGTGACGAACATCTATATACTTCGGCACTCAAGTTTTTCGTTCTTTAACATTCCAGTGGAAAAAGCCCATGCATCCGATGCTTAACATCGCCATACGTGCAGCACGTAAGGCCGGTAATCACATAGCTAAAAACTATGAAATGCCTAGCAATATCAAAGTCACTCAGAAAGGCACTAACGATTTCGTTACTAACGTTGACCATGAATCTGAGCAGCTGATTATTGAAATCATCCGCAAGTCATATCCAGACCACACGATTATCACTGAAGAAAGTGGTGAGTTAATTGGTAAAGATGATGATATTCAATGGGTAATCGATCCACTGGATGGCACTACCAACTTCACAAAACGCCTCCCTCATTTTTCTGTCTCTATCGCTGTACGCGTTAAAGGCCGTACAGAAGTTGCTGTTGTTTACGACCCAATGCGTAATGAATTATTTAGCGCAGTACGTGGACAAGGCGCTCAGCTTAACGGTTATCGTATTCGTATCGATGAAAAACGCGACCTTGATGGCGCTATCGTTGCGACAGGTTTCCCTTTCAAACAAAAACAACACGCTGCGGTATATATGAATATCATGACTGCAATGTTCGACAAATGTGCTGATTTCCGTCGTACGGGTTCTGCCGCATTAGACCTATGCTATGTTGCTTCTGGTCGTGTTGATGCATTCTTTGAAATTGGCTTAAAACCTTGGGACTTCTTAGGTGGTGAGCTGATCATGCGTGAAGCTGGCGGTATTATGACTGACTTTATTGGCGGCCATAATTACATCGCATCTGGTAACTTAGTCGCAGGTAGCCCACGCGTTGTTAGAGACATACTGTCTGTCATGAAAAATGAATTATCGGAATCATTAAAACGTTAATCCGGTAACTTATTGAATTTTCACACCCACACAATTCGACTGTTTTGTGTGGGTGTTTTTTACTGATTAAATGGCTTGATGTGTATTAAAATAAGATAACACCTTTAATTAGCTCACGGTTATTAATCACGTCTTGCTCATAACTATCACCAATAGAATTAAAATCAAATTGATGAGTTAGCATCATTTCACTCGCGAGTTTCCCTTCCGCCATCAACCTTGCAACTTTATTAAAATCTTCAAGCGTTGCATTACGACTCCCCATCATTGTTGTTTCTTTCTTATGAAAATCAGGGTCTGGAAACGATAAATTACCTTTAAATAGCCCAACAAACACGATCAAACCGCCATGACGAATTAAATTCACTGCAGTGTTCATTGCGTGTTGGTTCCCCGTTGCATCAATGACTTTCTCTGCAAGCATGCCTGAAAAATGGCTTTCAATACTTGATAAGTAGTTTTCAGCCGCTGGGTCACACGTTTTTAAACCTAATACCTTTTCAACATGTTGGCGACGTGCCTCACTGGTATCAGCAACTAATACGTTAGCACCGTCCGCTTTAGCAATCGCAGCGACACCAAGCCCTATCGGACCCGCCCCTACGACTAGAACAGTATCTTGAGGCTTAACTTGTGCACGCCTCACGGCATGAGCACTAATCGAAAAAGGTTCAATTAACGCCCCATCAATATCAGTAACGGTATCCGCAATGGCTAACACATTGTTTTGTGGGACGTTTAAGAACTCACAAAAACCACCATCTTCATGAACACCAATCACCGAAATTTTTTCACAGCAATTTGTTTTACCACTTTTGCAAGCCCCACACTCATAGCAAGCCACATAAGGCATCACGGCAACACGTTGCCCTACTTTCCATTGAGTGACATCAGAACCAACCTCACAAATAGTTCCAGAAATTTCATGGCCTAATACACGTGGATACTGGAAAAATGGCTGATTTCCTCCCCATGCGTGAATATCAGTTCCACATATTCCAACTGCATGTATTTTTATTTTTACGTGCCCAACTTGAGCTGTAGGTTCAGCGACTTCTTGGTAGACTAATTTTTTAGGTTCCTGGCAAATCAATTGTTTCATATTTTCCTCCATCAATTTATCTGTCTTTTTTAATTTAAAAAACATAGACTAGATACTTAGCAACCAAATTTTGTGATTAAATGTTTTTAAATCGGTTTTAAATCGGTCTTTAAAGAATAAAAAACAGCTTAAGGGGCATTTAAATGGTAAGGAGTAAAAATATACGTTATGGGTCAATTAACGAATTTTTAGATGCGATTCATAAAAATTTATTAACGTCTCCCTTCCCATCACAATCTTCTTTAGCGGAAATGTTTAATATCAGTCGAACCACCGTTAGACATACCCTTGAATATTTACTAGAAAAGAAAATCATTGAAAAACAAGGGAATGAATACCATGTCATTCGCTATCCCAATAAAACTGATTTTTTCCCAGTTGAGTCAAGCCTTCCAGATCAACAAATCGTCTTATTCGAAAAAGCGTTTTACCAAATGATAAAACGCAAAGAGTTGATGCCTGGAGATACTTTTACTGAGTTACAATTGGCGAAAAAAAGCCATGTGAGCTCTAGCGTTGTCCGAGAGTTTTTAGTGGAGTTTTCTCGTTATGGGTTAATTAAAAACACCCACCGAGGAAATTGGCATATGATGAAGTTTTCACGTGAATATGCAGAAAAGCTGTTTGAGTTCAGAGAATTACTGGAAACCAACGCCCTTACTCACTTTTTAAATTTACCCGCAGATGACCATCGTTGGATTTTAGCGAAAGAGCTATTACTCAAGCATAGAACACTGCGCGAAACGGTGACTATCAATTACCGCGACTTTTCTCAACTCGATTATGAGCTACATAGTCTTATTTTATCGGGTGCGAACAACCCATTTTTTAATCAGTCTCTTGAAATCATCACTGTGATATTTCACTTTCAATACCAGTGGGATGAATCTGACTTAAAAGAAAGAAATGTACTGGCAATTGAAGAACATATGACCATTTTAAGTGCTTTAATTAGCCGTAATGACATTGTTGCGATGAATGAACTTCGTCACCATTTAGATACCGCTAAACGAACGATGATCAATTCCATACAGCAAACGTATGAATAAATAGCACCAACATGCTAGGCCAATGGATGGCCAACAACAGCCTTTCATTTTCTCGATAATTATACACATCAAATAAAACCTGAATTTTTTAGTAAAAAAAACAACTTAATTATAAAATTATTATTATTCAAAATTATAACAACAAAAAATATTTGTTATTTTTCAATTAATTAAAATAAATATTTATTAAATACATTTAATCCATCAATAATTCATCTGTTTTTAACTGATAAAAAACACATTAAAAACATCAAAAAGCCATTCATTCCACAAAATTGATTCAATTAATAGTCCATAGAAAAAAATACTTCTAGTCTGAGTCAACACCAGATGATTAATACACATAATAACTAGAGGAATGGTCATGGATTACTTAAATCGACAGTCAATGGCTAACAAGCAATACCCAGAAAGAATTCTACAATTCGGAGAAGGTAATTTTCTACGTGCTTTTATCGACTGGATGGTTGACCAACTGAATGAAAAAACAGACTTCAATAGTGGTATTACTATTGTTAGGCCAATTGACTCATCACATCCCTCAATTAATCAACAAAATGGACTTTATACCGCCATCACCAGGGGAATTAATGAACAAAAACAAAGCGTTTCTAATATAAGAATAATTAATTCCGTTAATCGTGAAATACTTATTTACTCTGAATATGATAAATTTTTAAAGTGTGCAGAAAATCCTGACTTGCAATGGGTATTCTCTAACACAACTGAAGCAGGGATCGTATATAAGCACGATGTACGCCTAGAAGATACACCGGCAAGTAGTTTCCCGGCTAAACTTACGCAATTTTTATTTCACCGCTTTCAATATTTTAATGGCGATAACAGTAAAGGGTTAATCATCATCCCATGTGAGTTAATTGACTATAATGGCGACAAGTTACAAGAATTTGTGAATAAACATGCGCAAGACTGGAAACTTCCCGCAGATTTTATTGCTTGGCTAAATGACAGTAATACGTTTTGTTCTACGTTAGTCGATAGAATTGTTACTGGCTATCCAAAAAATGAAATTGAAAAACTAGAAAAAGAATTAGGTTATAAAGACGATTTTCTCGTCACAGCTGAATATTTCTATTTGTTTGTCATTCAAGGACCAAAAGTATTAGAGCAAAAACTAAAACTAAATGAATTACCATTAAATATCAAAGTTGTCGACGATATAAAACCCTATAAAGAGCGTAAAGTGGCAATTTTGAATGGTGCACACACTGCGATGGTCCCCGTTGCTTACTTAGCAGGCATTAGAACTGTTCGTGATGTCACTACCAACCCCATTTTCTTATCTTTCATTAAAAATTTAATTGATAATGAAGTTATTCCTGTTTTATCTCAAAGCCCTTCGGAGCTCGCAGCTTTTGCTTCCGCAGTGATTGACCGTTTTAATAACCCATATATAGAACATGAATTAATCTCAATTTCGCTTAACTCACTAACTAAATTTAAAACTCGCTTATTACCCCAATTAATCTCTTACGTTAATCAATACAATAAAATCCCTTATTGCATTTCATTTTCACTTGCTGCGTTGATTGTTTTCTACCGAGGAGAGCAGGCTGGGAAAATCATTCCTTTAAATGATGATGATTATTTACTGGAACGCTTTAAAGCTTGGAATGAACTCTATGACTCAAATGTAAAACAACTTACTGAAAATGTGCTAGCGATGTCTGATTTATGGGGATTAGACCTCAACGAAATACCGAAATTACAGGATGATGTGAGCCAGAAAGTTACTGAAATTCTGAGTAATGGTACAGAATCAATGCTACGCAAAAAATACGTTTGTTAGAAAGAAATAATAAATACTTAAAACAATAAATCCCCCTACAGGAGATACATTTATGAAACTGAGCACATTAAACGGAAAAACACTTCTTAGCTTAACACTCAGCACAATGCTATTAATGGGCAGCATGACAGGAGCAGCATTTGCAGATGCTAAATATAAGCTAAAAGTTGCTTATGAAAATAACCCCGGAGAGCCATTTGACTTAGCTATCCACGAATGGGCAAAAAAATTCAATGAAAAAACCAATGGTGAAGGTGAATTAATCCCTTATCCAAGTTCGCAATTAGGTTCTAAAAAAGATGTCATCGAACAAATGAAGTTAGGTAGCCCATTAATTACTTTAGCGGATGGTGCCTTCTTCTCTGATTATGTACCTGATTACGGCATTATGTTTGGACCATATTTAGGGCTATCTTATAAAGATATTTTTAAATTGAACGCCTCGCCTTGGTATGGTTCTTTAGAACAACAATTAGATAAAAAAGGCCTTCATGTCATTTCTAAAGATTGGCTATATGGTTCACGCCATATTTTAGCCAATAAAATGATCCAAACCCCAGATGACCTAAAAGGTTTAAAAATTCGCGTTCCCAATAATAAAATTCAAATTAAAGGTTTAGAGGCAATGGGTGCCACACCCACACCATTACCTTTAGCCGAAGTTTATACTGCACTTAATCTTAAAATTATTGATGGCGCAGAGAACCCAATCCCAGTGCTATATGGGCAAAAACACCATGAAGCAGCTAAGTTCTTGATCCTAACGGGCCATGTAGAGAACGTGACCAACTTAGTCATGGGCAGTAAAACTTATGATAAATTACCCGAAAATATTCAACAGGCTTTAGTTGAATCAGGCAATGAAGCTGGGCAATTCTTAACAGATCTAGTCCTACAACAAGAAAAAGAAATTATTGAAAAAATGAAAAGTGAAGGCGTCACGGTTGTTGAAGTAGATAGAGCGCTCTTCAAAGAAAAATCTAAACCTTTCTATAATGAGTTCCCTGAATGGTCTGCGAACTTATATCAACAAACTCAAGATATTATTAATAATTAACCCTATGACTTGGCGGTACTCACCGCCAATATTTTAACAACACAAACGGTTAACTATTGTTCTCGCAAGGATCTTTTATGTTTAAATTTCTGGGGAAATTAAGTGATATAGTGGCATCACTTGCCGTTGCCGCTATTGTCATTATTACTATTCTTGCTGTATTCATGCGCTGGCTTCTTAATGACCCTTTAATGTGGAGTGAGGAAGTTTTAATCATTTGCTACATTTGGTTGGTGATGATTGGTGCAGCATCCGCTGCGGGTAAAAGAATGCATGTCAGTATTGATGCAATTACCTCTTTATTTCCTGAAAAAGTACAATTAGCTATCGCGGTTATCACTCATATTATGGCCATTATTGCTTTATCAATTTTTGGCTATCTTGGATATGAACTCTCGATTATCGCAGAAGATAAAATAACACCAATTATTGGTGTTTCTTATTACTATATCGACCTTTCTGTTCCTATTGGTGCATCCATCATGGTGTTATTTTCTATTCAACATTTACTGGAAGACATGAGTAAATTAATAAAAGGAGATAAACCATGTCAGTAGTTATCGCCTGTATCGTATTAATATTTTGCTTTTTAATTAATGTTCCTATTTTTTTAAGTGTGCTTATTGCATTGCTCACTTATTTCTTTTCTGTCGGTGATATCTCTCCTCTTATTGCCGTGCAGCGCATTATTGGGGCAGGAGAAAATGTCACATTACTCGCAATCCCTTTTTTCATTCTGTTAGGTAACCTTTTGAATTACACCGGTATCACTAGCCGAATGTTAAAATTTACTGGCACACTGTCTGGTCACTATCCAGGGGGACTTGCCCAATCTAACGTATTATTAAGTACAATGATGGGTGGGCTTTCTGCATCTAACCTTGCTGACTGTGCAATGTTATCTAAAATGCTAGTGCCCGAGATGACCAAATTAGGTTATGGGAAAAGCTTCTCTGCCGCTGTTACCGCTGCAGGGTCATTAATAACACCTATTATTCCACCCGGTATTGCATTAATCATCTATGGATTTGTTGCTGATGTTTCTATTGGCAAGATGTTCATGGCCGCGATCATTCCAGGTTTAATGTGCTGCGTTGCTTTAATGTTTGCCATTTATCTTATTGCAAAAAAACGTGGATACAAACCTGCTAGAGATAAAGCTCCTACATTTGCTGAAGTTTACCAAACAGGTAAAGGGGCGATGTCTGCTTTCCTTTTAGTGCTTGTTATTATTGGTGGAATTCGCTTTGGGATCTTTACACCGACCGAAGCGGGTGCGATAGCTGTACTTTACGTTATTATAATTGGTACTTTCTTTTATCGCGAAATGAAGTTAAAAGACATTGCCGCCTCATTTTTAGAAACAGCGCGTTCTACAGCAAGTATTATGTTGATTATCATGACTTGTTCTGCACTAGCTTGGGTATTGACGAATGAGCAAGTGGCACAAGATGTCGCCAAAATGATGACCAATTTCTCTGACAATCCATATGTTTTCTTAATGATTGTCAATGCTGTGCTCTTAATTTTAGGTATGTTTATTGAAGGTAACGCCGCAATTATTGTTCTTGTTCCATTATTAATGCCTACGGTAAAACTTTTAGGAATTGACCCTATCCATTTTGGTATTGTCATGATCCTTAATTTAGCTATCGGCTGTTTAACACCACCAATGGGAACAGTCATGTTTGTTGCCACATCGATTACTGGTGTACGTATTTCTGATTTTATTCGTGAAGTTATGCCATTATTCTTAACATTAATTATCGTATTACTCTTAGTCACTTTTATGCCTGTATTTACGACCTTCCTGCCAAGCTTATAAGATAAGATTATATCTCAATGGCAAGTCATTAACTATGACTTGCCATTTTATTATCAATTAATTTTTTATAAATTAAATTTTATTTGATTCCACAAATTAATGTAACTTTTGTTTATTGTTAAGTTAATTTACCTTTATCCTTGTCACAATAACATGCACAACAAAAAATACTCAAAAAGATAAACTACTGATCATTAAAAAATTACACTTATTACGAGTCACATTGAAATAATTAGAAAAACAATATCACATTAAATTCATATATATAAAAAAGACATTAATCTCATTAAATATTTTTTTGACTTTTAATTTGAAAAAAATATATTTTATATCTAGCATAAAATAACACAGCTAATTTACATTTGGCTGTTAATCAAAGTTATATCACTTTATTTTACTTTGACCTTATGGGGTTAATTATGTCTAGATATATACTACCTCTGTCTTTACTTTCGTTATCTGTTATATCAGGTTCAGCACTTGCAATAACTAATAGTGCTGGAGGAATTATTTCAATTTCTGGAGCAATAAGCGATACAACTTGTACTATTAATGGCGGAAATAGTGCCGATATGACTGTTGTTCTTGACCCAATAACCGTAACAGATGCAGGGACCACTGCTGCGACGGTTATTTCTAAAAATCAAAAACAATTTTCTTTAACTTTCTCTGATTGCGCACCTGCGAGCACTCCTGTAAGTAATCTGAAATTACACTTTTATTCATCAAGTAATATTTCCCCTTCCGGTTTGTATTTAGTGAATACTTCCGTCAATGAAAATGATGCTTCCGTTGCTAAAAATGTTGGATTTAGTTTATCTAAAACCAGCACTCCAACAACCGCAATTCCACTCAATGTGGCCTTTGATACTAACCTTACAGGGGCTGACACTGGTGGTGCAACAGGAGCTACACTCAATTTAATTGCCAGTTATTATAAAACTAATGCAACTGCTGCCAAAGTCGGTCTTTTGCAATCAAATGTAATATATACAGTTTCCTATTTATAATTATGACTTAGCCAGGCTTTTATTAGCCTGGCTTTAAATGGATACTATTATGAAAACTCTAGTTTTATTACTCACTATTTTATTTTCGAGCTCAACATTTTCTAATGTTATTATTACAGGCACTCGAATTATATATTCTGCTGACGCTGATAGTATTACTGTACAATTAACCAATAATAGCAAAACATCGTCTCTTGTTCAGTCATGGATTGATAACGGTGATGAAAATTCCACACCTGAGAATTCTGAAGCGCCTTTTTATTTATCCCCTCCTATTGTTAAAATTGAAGGTTTACAAGGTCAGCAATTAAAAATAAAAAAAATACCCGGAAAACTTCCTGACAATGTTGAAAGTGTATTTTTCTTAAATGTTTTAGATATCCCTAAAACTCCAGAATCTGCTAAAGGCAAGAATGCAATTCAGCTAGCCACACGCTCACGAATTAAAATTTTTTATCGTCCTATTGGGCTAACCGAATCCTCCGATGAAATAATTAATCATGCGAGCTACCAGATTAAAAATAATAACATATTAGTTAAAAATAACTCGCAATACCATTTAACTATTGCAGCTATCACACCATCGGACGATAAAAATAATTCATTAATTGATTCTGCGATGATTGCCCCTATGTCTGAAAAAGAATTACCTATTAAAGGAACAATGAAAAACCACGATCTTATTTTAATGTATGTGGATGACTATGGTGTTTTCAAATCTAAAAACATTAAACTTTAATAGAAGAAATCATCGTGAAAAAAGAAAACTATCTCTACCTCCTAATCTTAATAGGACTACAAAGTTATCAAAAGAACTCAATAGCGGACGAGTTTGAGACTTCCCTATTGGTAGGTAAATCTGCACAAGGAGATATTTCACGATTCTATACCGACAGTAAAATTCCATCAGGTAAACAATTAGCCGAGCTTTATGTAAATAATAGTTGGAAAGGCCAATTTGAAATTGATATCAATAATGATGGTAAACTGATTAGCCTTGCTGCTGATGATGTGCAGAAATTAAACCTGAATTTATCTTCTGAGGTGATTGAACAAACCAAACAACAGCCATTTATTCCTATTGATGATTTAGTGGCCAATATAAAATATAAATTCAATATCAACGACCTACGACTCGATATTACCGTCCCTCAAGTCGCTCTGAAACAACTCGAAGCTAACTATGTTGACCCCAGTCTCTGGAATTATGGCGAACCTGCAATTATTTTTTCTTATAATACAAATTATTATAGTTACAAAGAGAAAAAAAACTCTAAAACCAGCAGTGACAATTTTTTTGCTACCTTAAATTCAGGCGTTAATTTAGGCGCTTGGCAATTTAGAGATGAATCCAGCTATCGACATAGCTCTCATAGTAGCCAAAAATGGAAAAACAATACCCGTTATATTTATCGTCCTCTTAGTGCAATCAAATCCGGGTTGAAATTAGGTGATTTTTATACACCCGCAGTCCTATTTAATAGTATTCGAGTTCGAGGGATTGCATTGGCAACAGAAGCTAGTATGTTGCCAAATTCAAGTCAAAATTTTGTACCTATTATACGCGGTGTCGCTCAAACAAATGCCTTAGTCAGCGTGTACCAAAATAATAATCTGGTTTATCAAGAAAGCGTTCCCCCTGGTGAGTTTGCATTTAATGACCTTCAGCCTAGTGCTGGTGGAGGTGACTTATTCGTCGTTGTCCAAGAAGCTGATGGAAGGCAAGAAACCTTTACTGTGCCCTATTCTGCTGTACCTGACATGCTCAAACAGGGCGTTTATAATTACAGCCTCATTGCTGGGCAAACTAAAATTGACAATACCCATTATCAACCCAAATTTACTCAAGGTGAGTTTCACTATGGGTTAAATAATTTAGTGACGCTTTATGCAGGAATGCTATTTAGCGAAAAATACTATTCTGGCGTTATAGGGAGTGGTTGGAATTTTAGTTTTGGAGCCATTTCAGCTGACATTACGCAAGCAAATACTAAATTGGATTCAGGAAATCACAGTGGGCAAAGCTACCGCCTGACTTATAACAAATATATTAATGCAACATCGACCAATTTAACCTTGGCGTCATATCGTTATTCCACAAGTGGTTACTATAGCTTTATTGATGCCATTTATTCCCAAGATAATTATCGCGCTTGGAAAGCTTATCAAGACCAGTTATCAGAAAAACTCGGCAATAATATTCCACCTGAGCTTTCACTCACTAATTATGACGCTTTACGTGGTTCACGTGCTAAAAATACATTTACGTTGAATTTAAACCAACAATTAGCTGATGGTTATGGTTCGGTATTCATATCGGGTACACACCGTGATTATTGGAATGCAAACGGTAATAGCCGTGAATATCAAGCCGGTTACGCAAACAATTATAACGATATTTCCTATAGTGCGTCTGTTTCACGTGTTCGCAATTACGACAGCGAAGAAGAAGAAACTCGTATTTATGCCAACTTTAGTGTTCCTTTTTCTTTATTTGAAAAACGCGCCAATATTAGTATGGGAAGCTATTTCACCGACTCTCGTTATCAACAAACTACGCTGAGTGTCAGTGGTATTGCAGGTAAAAATGACCACGTCAATTATACGCTAACTGCAACGAACCAAAGCGGTGGTAATAACTTAGTTGGTGGGAACGTCAGCTATCAGCTTCCCTCTAGCACACTTTCAGGATCTTACACAGAGGCCAATAATTACCGCCAAACGGGTTTAGGCGCCAAAGGAACTCTGGTTGCTATTCCTGGACATATTGTTTTTTCAGGGGAAACAGGACAGACCTACACCATCATTGATGCACCAATGGCCAGTGACATGATGGTCAATGCCGATAAAACCACCTTAACTAATCAACAAGGTGTTGTTTTAGTCGCTAACTCCACCCCCTATAGAACCAATACCTATACCTTGACAGATACAGAGAAAACCGCAGGCGCTGAGGTGCTCGGTAATATGGCAAATGTAAGTCCATATCAAGGGGCGGTAAGTTACATCAAACTCGAAACTGATACTCGACAAACTTATATCATCCGTGGCGCTCTTGCTAATGGCGATAGCTTACCTTTTGGAACAGAAATCACAGATGCTAAACAACAGAGTATTGGTTATGTCGGTCAATCTGGCGTGATGTATATCAAAAGTGAGCAATTACCGATGGCATTGCACATAAAGCTTAAAGGGAAACAGACATGTGTTATCGAGCCGCTACTCAACACGATGGATAAGAACAAAAACCTCTGTCGATAAAGGAAAATATGATGAAAAAAATCACTTTAGCACTGATGCTTTCCAGTATATTGGCTTACAGCCAGTATTCCTCAGCGCATTGTAGACAAACTTCTACCGTGACGGCTCCCGCTCTTACTTTTGATTTATCGACAGAGCTCACTAGTACATCGACTCAAGTTAGTAAAAATAGTAGAACCATCTACCCTGGAACTTTTACCTGTACTGCAAGAGGGATACTTTTTCCTAACTCTATTGGTATCGCATCTCCTTTCCAAGGTAGAACCGCCACTATTGGTTTTAATGGTGGAAAGCAGTTTGTCTCAATTACAGTCACTGCATTAGAAAAAGATAGGGTTATCGGCCTTACGGAAGGTGTACATCAAGGTAGTGAACTCGATACAAATTTTACCGTTCAATTTAATTTGCTTGCGACTAAACCCGGAACCAACTATGTCGAAGTATCAGGAAGCACCGCCACAGTTACCCCTATTGTACTCGCCTCTGATGCATCCAGCTTGGGAATTCTACAGTGGTTATTAGATATTGTAGTCAAATTAGTCACTTTTCTGTTAACGCTACAATGGCCAACCAGTGCCGATGATATCTACTTACAACCAATTACCTTAACTTATAATCCAATCCTCACTACCTGTAATTTTGTTAACCAAGGTTTAGTCGTTTCGCTACCCCCAGTAAGCATCAATGCAGTGAAAACTGCAACCAGAGCGGGCTACACGCCATTCACACTTAATTTTACTTGCCAAGACTTTTTAGCAGGCGGTAATGCTTCTCGTGATGTATCTATTTTTTTATCCAGTAGCAATTTGCTCTCAAATGATAAAGCAACATTGAATAATACCATTAGCCAAGGCGCTAAAGGCGTTGGCTTCCGATTAGTTAGCGCAAGTAATCTCAATACACCGTTAGTGCTTTCAGATAGTGTGGCAGCTAAAAATGGAGCGACAAATATTTTTTCTGTCCTCAAGGGAAATCCAATCTCCCCTTCTTTTTCAGTAAATTTAGGAGCTTATTACCATGCATACAACACAAATAGTGTCACTCAAGGGCAAGTCTCAAGTACGGCAACAGTTGTGATGTCATATAATTAACAAGGAAAATACCATGGTGGGATTCATTAAAATTACAGGGTTCGCTACATTACTATTTTTTAGCTTCCAAACAAGTGCAAGTCTTGTTTTACAAGGAACACGAATTATTTTTCCTAGTGATAAAAAGTCCGTCGGAATTCAACTTACTAATTACAGTGAACAAGCCACATTAACTCAAAGCTGGGTGGATGAAGGTAATCTGTTC
>NZ_JAMPRR010000008.1:0-205935 GCF_028483405.1 Providencia sp. PROV076
TTTGACGGTGTAGGTGATGGTGTCAGTCCCCACTTCCCCGCGATTTGGGGTGTAAACCAGTTTGCCATCAGCGTCGAATGTTGCCGTGCCTTTGGTACCGTTAGTCACAATGGTGACGGTGCTTGGGTCGATATCGCCATCCAAGTCAGTGTCATTTTTCAACACATCCATTGTCACTGGCACGCCGTCTTTGGTCACACCACGGTCATCTTTTGCTTCGGGGGCATACTCTACTGGTTTAGAGCTACTACTTCCGCCACCTGAACTTGAAGCAATAACACCAGCAATAGGAATAAGCGCAGCTAACCACCATGGGTTAAATGCCCACACTGGTGCTAATGCATCACCGCCAATGGCTTGCCCTGTCGCTTGACCATCCGCTAATTGACTAATTGCATCACTTTTTTCGGCACTTTCTGGAATGTATGGGAAATACTGGCCATTTTCATGTTGACCAATAATTAGATTAGAACTTCCCTCGTGATAGCCAATTTCACCATTATCTGCAAAATAATTTTCGATAATAATATCTGGTTGCTCGATATCACTACCTTCAAAAGCAATAAATAAATTTTTATCAACTCGTTTGACTGCGATATTTTCTGGTGCAAAATTAGTTTCTTCATCAATTAAGAGATAATTAACATTTTTTTTGCATTAATATGTAATGGCTGATTTTGTTGGCCTATACCCTGTTGCCCGGCAATAATAGAATGTTGCTCAATTGTTTTTTCGCTATTATTAATCTTAATTGATATTTTTTTTATAGACATAGTTATCCATTGCCTCATTGAAGACAATTATTCATTGTTTTAAATTTATTGGAGTATTTTCAGTTATTGACAATCTTTGAGCATGTCAACACGCGATAAGGTATGAGACTGAACACTTATATTTCCTTTAATATCATTCAGTTCCTTCTCATCCATCGCTCTTAGTTTAGTTTTCCCATCAACTTCAACAATCAAAAATAGATGCTTTTTTCCAGCGTCTAATTGGAAAAAATCGGAAGAATTTAATTTAGTATTATAGCGTTCTTTTACGTCTGTCTTATGAGCTGTTAAATTGTTTCTTCCAGCACACAACTCAATGCCCTTAACGGAATTACTTTCTAGCGAAGTTAAATATTCATTATTCACAAATATATTAATTGTTTTCCCTTTGACTTGATTGTCTAGGCGATAAAATAAAACCAATGCTTTATTATCATTGACCACATTATATTCTTTAAGAGTGTTCTTATTGTTCCATGACTCTTTATTATAACCATGTAGTCCATTATTCTTCATGCAGCCAGAGAGTGCAATTACACACAGTATTATTGCAACCCCATATACTTTTCTCATAACAACCCTTTTTGATACAGTCAATTTTTATTTAAAACGGAAGCTATTCCCTTATTTAAATAAGGAAATTAATATTGAATTGGTGACATCTAGAAATTGGATTTAATTAGAACCCAATAGCAAAAATATATGATTTGTACTCTATTGTTCTAACCTTATAATTTCCCCTCGCAAGGTAAAATATTTAGTTACATGTTGAAACTTTTGGCATTATATAGTTTGCAATTGATATACGTCAAATAAATAACCAATAGCTATATCAATCGAATGAATAGATATCAATATTGGCCGTTATTTTTTCGATTGACTTTAACCTGCTGTTTTATAACACAAAAAAATTGTTTAAAGTTTAAAATATTTTTTTATAACTCTTAAGGAGTAAAGAGCAAAAGATTAAAAAACAATTAAAATAAATATATTAATTTGAAAATATCACCTTTGTAAGTGTTTTAAATATTTTCAATCCTCTCTTTAATATGTTGCCAATTTGTTTTTTATTTGTTTAATTTGCGTATAATTTAGCCATGAGCAAGCAGAAAAACAGATATTTTCATAGCGTAATATTCCTATTATATATAGGGTTATTAAAGCATGATGTGAATATTCACATATGAAAATTAAATACGTTCTTTATCGAAACAATTATAAATTAGGAAATCTAGACTTTATTCAGGAATTATTATTCTCTTTTTTAGCATGATTATTCCTAGTTGAACGTTATCAAAGTATTCTTATTTAGATGAATAGAACTATCACATAATACCCATATAAATAATTGGGTTAATCCCCTCTTTCACGTAAAACATAATATTAGAATAACTTTTAAAGATATTTAATTATTAAGTCATTAAATATTTCTAATGACTTAATAATCCCTGACAGCTTAATAGTTAAATATACTTATCCTATGATTATTTCTCTTTCTTAATGTTTTACTAAAAAAGATTAGTTAATTTCCCGTACACACATCACATAATACTGGCCATCAATAATTTCAGTACCTTCGGTTTCATGCTCAAAACCCGGAAACTCGCTGTCCCATGCTTGAAGACTATGCAAGTAGCCGATATGCGGGCTGTTTTTATCGCCAAAGCTTTCACCCGATAACAACATAGGGATACCCGGTGGATAAGGAATAATCGAGTTAGCCGCAATACGTCCGGCAAGTTTATCTAAAGGAACCGCCTCAACGCGGTTAGCGACAATTTCTTGATAAGCATCGCGTGGGCTCATCATCACGGCAGGAAGTTGCTCATAAGCCTGATTTAACTGCCCTCCAGGGTTATTTTTTTGCAGATACACAAACATTTTATTGCCTAGATCACGGAGCCCCATCTCACTATAGATCTCAGGAGCCGCTTCAACGACTTCAGGTAATACCTTTTTCAGTGCCGTATTGTTGTCATAATGGCGCTTAAACGACAGCAGCGCATTGACCAGCGTTCCCCATTTCCCTTTTGTAATTCCCATCGAAAACAAGAACATAATTTGGAAATCAGTCGTACGGGTCGGCACAATACCATAGTGATTTAACCATGCCGTGACTAACGCAGCGGGGACGCCGCTACCCAGTAATTTACCGTCATCTCCCATTCCCGGTGACAAGATACTCACTTTAATCGGGTCCAGCATTGCCCAATTTTCAGGGATATCTTTAAAACCATGCCATTTATCTTCGGGGTTCATCACCCAACAGCTTTGTTCTTTCATCAACAGCTCAACAGGGGCGTCTTCAAAAGCATAGCGCTTGCCTGTTGCTGGGTCTTTTACCATTTCTTGATTCCATGGTTTGAAGAACCATTCATCGTCATTAATAAATTCTTTGTATAGATAGCCCAGTGATTGACGGAAGTCTATGGCTTCACGGATCACTTCATCAGTAAGTGAGCGCCCACTGTTACCGTCCATCATGTCTGCGGCAATATCATTTGAGGCACAAATTGCATATAGCGGCGAAGTGGTCGCATGCATATGATAGGCTTGGTTAAAACGATTGAAATCAATCGAATTACGGCCATTTCGAACGTGGATAAATGAAGCTTGCGAAAGCGCATTCAATAATTTGTGCGTAGAGTGAGTCGCAAAAACAGTGGGTTCATCGTCTTTTCTAGGATCATCACGCATCGCAAAGTGGTCATGGTAGATAGGGTTAAAACGTGCGTAGCCGTACCATGCCTCGTCGAAATGGATTCTATCTAATGATTTATCCAGCAAATCCTGTACTTTACGTGCGTGATAACATACGCCATCGTAAGTACAGTTGGTTACGACGCTATATGCAGGTCGTTTGCCTATTTTATCCGAAGTTAATGGATTTTCAGCGATTTTCTCAGCAATCGCTTCCGGTGTCATTTCTTGAGGGTAAATCGGGCCAATGATGCCATAACGATTGCGGCTTGGTGTCATATAAACCGGTTTTGCTCCAGTTAAAATCAAACCTTGCTCAATAGATTTGTGGCAGTTGCGGTCAATCACAACAACATCGTCATCCGTCATGCAAGCTTGCATGATCGTTCGGTTCGAACCTGATGTTCCCACGACCACGGAATAAGATTGGTCAGCCCCAAAAATGCGTGCGGCATTCCTTTCACATTCACCAAATGCGCCAGTGTGGTCTAACAGTGAACCCACAGCAACCCGCTCTATACCAATATCCGTACGAAATAAGTTCTCCCCAAAGAAATCATGATAGATGCGACCTGCGGGGGTTTTGGTGAACCCAACACCACCTTGATGCCCCGGTGCTGCCCATGAATATTCATGTACATCACTGTATTTAATCAAGCTTTTCATCAACGGGGGTAATAAATTAGCACGGTAACGGATAATCGCGGCAAGGACACGGCCTGCAATAAAATCTGCGGAATCTTCTAAAATCCACGCAAATTCATCGACTTGTTCCATCATCTTACGGTCAAATGCCGTCAAGGCTTCTTCACGATCACTTAATAAAAAGACAGGGACATCTTCTTGCCTGCGGTGAAGTTGGGTAATTAACTGATGTGCTTGCGTTTGTTCCTGCGTGTCTGACATATCACGACCATATAACAAACAGTCAATACTGGTATTTGACCGAATGTATGCCATCCCATCTTCAAAATTACGAATGATCACGGTTTCTACGTGCTCATCTTTAAGTTCACTGGCGAGTCTTGCTACGGCATGGCTAATAACGGAGTCGTCATCGGTTAATTCCGTATAAACTATGAGTGCTCTCATCAATAACTCCCTTTTAACGTTTTAAAATCAAAATACTTATGATATTAGTCTTAACGCAAATAAAGCTTGATTGCAAAGTTATCGATGAGGATCTAAGCCATCAATCATTCATCTAATTTATTAATCACTACTCTTGCATTCATAACCAATGACTTCGCTTTCGCTTCCCTTCGTTGCAATAACGCCATAAAGATCAAATCAGTCAGTGTGTTTTGTGCAGTTCTTGATGAAATTGACGAACTACGCCATTCGTCCTCCTCTGCGATACTTTCAAGAACATAATCAGCAATTTGCCCCAATGGTGAATCACCATCACGAGTAATCGCGATAACGCACGCCCCTTGTTTACGTGCAATGTTCGCTGCTGTTAGCATGTCTTTACGCCTTCCTGTAAAAGAAATGACGATTTGTACATCATGGGTATTAAGCGTGAGCGCAGCCGCTATTTGCACATGATGGTCTGACTCCACGAGTGTTGTAATACCAATTTTTTGTAATTTGTAACTTAAATCTTTCGCTGTTAATCCTGACCCACCAATACCGACAATTTGAACTCTCTGTGATTGGTCTATTCGTTCAACAATTCTTTCAAATTGCTTGAAATCAATTAGTTTTGTTGTTTCTGTGATTGAATGATTTTTTTCCATTGCCAATTTCTGAGCAACAACCATCAAGTTGTCATCAGGCGCAATACGATTATGTAGAGCAGAATGAGGCGCTCCTTCCTTAAGTTGCTGGCGCCCAATAATCTCACTAAGTGCGAGTTTCAAAGCGGGATACCCCTTTACCCCAACTTTCTGACTAAACTTAACGATAGCAGACTGGCTGACATCTAAAATTTCCGCTAATTGCTGAGATGACAGATTCAGTACATTTTCGGGATTTTCAAGGATAAATTGTGCAATTTTGCGTTGGTTTTCCGCTAATCGCGGTAATGAGCAAGTAATGATATCTAATAGTGTCATGACACCCTCTCGAGATTAGCGTTCTTTTTTCGTTTTACAGAATAAATTAATAATAAATTATTCCTATTTTATTTGACCGATGACTTGAAAATAATTGTTTAAATTCAATCAACAATAGACATTCAATCTAAACTAAGTAACAAAATATTCTTTTATATTCGCAAATTAGAATAGGTAACACCGTGATTTTAATCACACCAAAGGAATAAATAATTCCTTAATATTAGTTCAATAACTGATTTAGGAGCAATTTTTATGACTATCGACTTAAGCAAAATGGTAACTGAAAGCCGTAATGAGGCCAGTACCAATATCGACCAACTCTCAACGGCTGAAATGCTGAAGGTCATTAATGATGAGGACAAGCTCGTTCCGTTAGCGGTTGAAAAAGTGCTCCCTGAAATTGCCCAACTGGTTGATAAAGTTGCAGAAGCCTTTTTAAAAGGGGGTCGTTTGATTTACTCGGGTGCAGGAACCTCTGGCCGTTTAGGGATCCTTGATGCCAGTGAGTGCCCACCAACTTATGGAACGCCCCATGAACAAGTTGTCGGTTTAATTGCCGGTGGTCACCAAGCTATCTTCCGTGCCGTAGAAAATGCAGAGGATAAGCCTGAGCTGGGTGAACAAGACCTCAAAGATATTCAATTCAATAAAAATGATGTACTCGTCGGCATCGCGGCCAGTGGGCGTACTCCCTATGTGTTAGGCGCGCTCGCTTACGCACGCCAAATTGGTGCCACCACCGCGGCTATCAGCTGTAACCCTAATAGCCCTGTGGCTAATAGTGCTGATATCGCCATCACACCCGTTGTTGGCCCAGAGGTCGTTACGGGTTCTTCCCGTATGAAAGCGGGAACAGCCCAAAAATTGGTACTAAATATGATAACCACAGGGGCAATGATCCGTATCGGAAAAGTGTTTGGTAATTTAATGGTCGATGTCGAAGCAACAAATGCCAAACTTATTGAAAGACAAACAAAAATTGTGATGGAAGCGACACAATGCGATAGAAACACCGCAGAGTCTGCGCTTCAACAATGTGATAGGCACTGTAAAACCGCCATTTTAATGGTGTTATCTGGCTTGAATGCCGATGAAGCACGCCAGTTACTCTCTAATAATAATGGCTTTATTCGCACAGCACTCAATATCGCTACCTCCGCCTAACCTGCGGATTTTATGAGATAAATAGCATGGCTAAAATAACAATAGAAATGATGCAGCAAGTTCTGCAACACGTTGGTGGTCGTCGCAACATTAAGTTAGCAGGCAACTGTATGACACGCCTACGCTTGACGCTCAATGACGATCAGTTGGTCGACAAAGCCGCACTTAAACAAATCGCAGGAGTCCTTGGTGTTATTGAAAGTGATGAACAACTGCAAATCATCGTGGGCCCCGGCAAAGCACAAACTGCTGCGGATTTAATGAATCAATTGCTAGAAAGTGAAGATGACGACCATCAGGAGCCATCTTCCCCTCAAGACCTGAAAGATATTGCATCCGCAAACAAGCAGCAACTGAAAAAGAAACAAACCAGTGCCGTTCACCGATTTTTATCAAAATTTGCCACGATATTTACACCATTAATTCCGGGTTTTATTGCTGCTGGCTTATTATTAGGTTTTGCAACACTGGCAAAACAGAGCTATTTTCCTGCGGGTCTCCCGACAAAGCCTGAAGAACAAACCCTACTCGTACATACTATTTTATATATGTCAGTATTTAGCAAAGGGCTGTTTAGCTTTCTAAGTATTCTTATTGGTTATAACACTCAAAAAGCCTTTGGCGGTAGCGCAGTAAATGGCGCCATCATCGCTTCACTGTTTGTTCTTGGATACAACCCAGAAATAGCCAAAGGGTTCTATTCTGACATGAATAGCTTCTTCGGGTTAGCTATCGACCCAAGAGGTAACATTATTGGGGTCTTGATTGCATGTATTTTTGGCGCATGGGTCGAAAAACAGGTACGTAAAATCATCCCAGCTAACCTTGATATGATTTTAACTTCAACAATTACCCTGTTAATTGTTGGTGCTGCGGTGTTTATCTTCATCATGCCAATTGGCAGTTGGTTATTCTCTGGCATGTCATGGCTTTTTGTGCATTTAAGCAGCAACCCATTCGGAACGGCAATACTAGCAGGGCTGTTCTTGATTGCAGTAATGTTTGGCGTGCACCAAGGTTTTGTTCCGGTATATATGGCATTGGTTGAAACTCAAGGCTTTAACTCACTTTTCCCTATCCTAGCGATGGCAGGTGGTGGGCAAGTTGGTGCCGCAATGGCGTTGTATGTTAAAGCCGCGAAAGATTCGATATTACGTAACCAAATTCGTGGGGCCATCATTCCAGGTTTCTTAGGTGTCGGTGAGCCGCTGATCTACGGTGTCACTCTTCCGCGGATGAAGCCGTTTGTCACAGCATGTTTAGGTGGTGCTGCGGGAGGTTTCTTTGTTGGATTAGTGGCTTGGATGGGGTTACCGGTTGGTTTAAATACCGTCTTTGGCCCATCCGGCTTAGTCGCTATCCCAATGATGACCTCTGCTGATGGCGTGTTCCCAGGAATGTTAGTTTATGTAGGCGGGTTATTCACATCCTACTTATTCGGTTTTATTTTTACTTACTTCTTTGGGACAAAAAATGTCGATTTAGACTAATAACTCGATCAAACAAAAAAGCAGCTAGTTGGCTGCTTTTTTGTTCTTGACATCATAAGCCACAGCTTATACTTTCTGTATACGTCATAGCTTATGCAAGGATGCATCGTGTGGATAGTCATATTAACACCTCGTTTTGAAACCTGGCTAAACAAACAAAATGGGCGCACTCAAGAAAAAATTTTAGCTGCACTTAGAAATTTAGAAGTTTTTGGCCCAAGATTGCCTCGCCCCTATGCCGATACAATAAAAGGCTCTAAGTACAGCAACATGAAAGAGCTCAGGGTTCAACATGCAGGCAAAGCCCTCCGCGCATTTTTTGTATTTGATATTCAGCGGCAAGCGATTGTTTTATGTGATGGTGATAAAAGTAATGACAAACTTTTTTATCAAACTATGGTACGAATCGCGGATGATGAGTTTACTGCATATCTAAAATTGATGGAGAAAAAAAATGAAGACCCTACATGATGTAATTGCTGAACGCTGCCCAGAAAGCCAAGCAAGAATTAACGAGTTAGCGGATGAAATGATACTTGCAACGGGGCTTCAGTTAATGCGAGAGGAACTTAATATTTCGCAAAAGATGCTAGCCAGCCGCCTTGGTATTTCTCAACCAGCTATTACTCAAATTGAACAACGAGGCAATGATCTTAAACTGGCAACATTAAAACGCTATGTTGAAGCAATTGGAGGTAAACTCAGCCTTACGATTGAATTACCGACAGGTAATAGCCGAGTCTTTCATATCTAGATTCACCAAGAAGCTCAATTATACTCGCTTCTTGGTAAAGCTGATCATTCCAACCAAATTAACGGCACACACAGTGCGGTTAATAAGCCCATTACCCAGTTAAAAATAAACCAAGCACGGCGGCTGCGTAAAAATAAGCTAATTAAAGAACCAAACCCCATCCAAATCAGGCCAGCCAGCAAATTCACGATCACAAAGGCAACACTCATCATTAAAATTGATTGAGTAAATAACTCACCGGGGAGGCTAAATCCCCCTACAGCACCTAAACCCATCATCCACGCTTTTGGGTTTAAAAATTGCAATAAGCCCCCTTGATACCAAGTCACGCTTTTCGCGACTTCGCTATTGGTCTTAAGTGGTGCATAATTAGCGGTGGCGGTTTTCCATGCGAGCCAAAGTAAATACAAGCTCCCAGCAATTTTTAATGCGATATGAATGGCGGGATAAAGCAGTAAAAGTGCAGCAATACCGAATGCAGAAAGATAAAGTATGGATTGCATGCCTAACATAATACCAAAGCATAATGTTATCGTATGGCGAAAACCGTAGTTTGCTGCACTTGACGTTAGCAACATATTGTTAGGGCCGGGAGTGACTGCAGCAATGAATAAAAACGTAAAAAGAGAAAAAACCAGCCCCAATGTCATTTATAATTTAGCCTCAAACTCAAATTTGTTTACTTGCATCACAAAAAAATAACAGTATGTTATGTGACTCACAAGAGTCTCCATTAAATAAAAATAAGGCTATGTCAGAAAACTTTCGTCCAATAAGTTGGGCTAAAAATCCACACCTCCAAACATTACTGCCAAGGATTTTCCGTAGAACACCGAAAATCAAACCGATATGGCAGCGCCTTGAATTGCCAGATGGCGATTTTATCGATCTCGCTTGGAGCGAAAAACCTGAGCTAGCGGCGCACAAGCCACGTTTAGTGATATTCCATGGCCTAGAAGGGAATTTTAAGAGCCCTTATGCCCATGGGATGCTAGAAGCTGCCCAAAATAACGGTTGGTTGGGTGTGGTTATGCATTTTAGGGGTTGTAGCGGTGAGCCAAATCGCCAGCAGCGAATTTACCATTCTGGCGAAACAAATGACGCCCGCTATTTCCTACGTTGGCTAAAAAAGACCTTTGGGGATGCACCAACCGCAGCTGTTGGTTATTCTCTTGGGGGCAATATGTTAGCGTGCTATCTCGCAGAAAGTGGGCAAAATGCAGATATCGATGCAGGTGTTGTTGTTTCTGCCCCTTTGATGTTGGAAGCCTGTTCTTTGCGAATGGAAAAAGGGATATCTCAATTCTATCAACGCTATTTACTAAATGGCTTAAAACGTAATGCAACGCGTAAATTAGTGCGCTACCCGGGATCACTCCCTTTAAACCTACTGCAATTGAAGCAGCTTAAGCGGATCCGTGAGTTTGATGATGTGATTACTGCGCGTATTCATGGGTTTGATGATGCTACCGATTATTATCAAAAATGCAGTGCATTGCCCAAATTAGCTTATATCACTAAACCAACGTTAATTATTCACGCCAAAGATGATCCATTTATGGCACCTGAAGTTGTGCCTGATTTATCATTTTTACCCCACAATGTGGAATACCAAATGACGGAACATGGCGGACACGTAGGCTTTGTGAGCGGTACCTTGAGAAAACCGCAAATGTGGTTAGAAACCCGCATTCCCCAATGGTTAATGCCTTATTTAAATAAGGAAATAATGTGATTGTTCCATGGCAAGAACTTGCCCCTGAAACATTGGAAAATCTGATTGAAAGCTATGTTTTACGAGAAGGGACAGACTATGGCTCCCATGAAAAAAGCTTGCAAGATAAGGTTAACGATGTGAAACGGCAGTTAGTTTCTGGTGAAATTGTGCTAGTCTGGTCTGAATTGCATGAATCGGTTAATTTCATGCCTAAGGGAAGTTTTTCTTTATGATATTTTTATTCCGTGGTTCATTTTGACGTCATCATCTACCATAAATTAAGTTGGGTGTTTTCTAACGCAACCATGTTGTAAAACTATCAAATAAGGCTCATAACCCTAACACCCGTTAATCCGCTTCATGCACTGTTGATTAAAATAGTGCTTATTAGCGCAACACAGGGAGTCTGCGATGTCCAAAAAGCACCCAATCATAGCCATCACCGGTTCAAGCGGTGCTGGCACAACCTCAACTAGCCAAGCATTTCGTAAAGTTTTTCACCAATTAAATATCCAACCGGCAACACTGGAAGGGGATAGCTTTCACCGCTATACACGTCCTGAAATGGATATGGCTATCCGTAAAGCCAGAGAACAAGGGCGGCACATCAGTTATTTTGGCCCCGAAGCGAATGATTTTGCTTTGCTTGAACAAACCTTAGTCGACTACGCAAAAACCGGCTGTGGGCAGTCCCGTAAATATCTACATACTTATGATGAAGCGGTACCTTATGGCTTACAACCTGGGACATTCACCCCTTGGGAACCGCTGCCAGACAAAACAGATATTTTATTTTATGAGGGGCTGCATGGGGGTGTTGTTACTCCAGAACATAATGTTGCACAACATGTTGATTTGCTTGTCGGTGTTGTCCCTATTGTCAACTTAGAATGGATCCAAAAATTGATCCGCGATACCACAGAGCGAGGGCACTCTCGCGAAGCAGTCATGGACTCGGTTGTGCGTTCTATGGGGGACTATATTAATTACATCACGCCACAATTCTCTCGCACTCACATCAATTTCCAACGTGTTCCAACGGTAGACACATCTAACCCATTCTCAGCAAAAGCAATTCCGTCACAAGACGAAAGCTTTATTGTGATCCGTTTTCGTGGGCTAGAACAAATTGATTTCCCCTATTTGCTATCAATGATATCTGGCTCATTTATTTCCGCAATGAATACAATTGTCGTTCCAGGAGGGAAATTGGGGTTAGCAATGGAATTAATTATGGCACCAATAGTCGAAAAATTAATTAATCAAAAGAACAACAATTAAATTATTTTTTGATTAATAAACAAGATGCTTATCATTAATTAAGATAAGCATCTTTCAATTCAAATATATTAGTAAAAATTAAATTTATTTTTAGTTTTTTATTTCAAAGCTGTGTGTGACTTCAACGGTTTTCTCTAACATCAATGCCACTGAGCAATATTTTTCAGCAGAAAGTTGAACAGCACGTTCGACCGCTTTTTCCGTTAATTCATTCCCAGTTACAATAAAATGCAAATGGATTTTCACAAAATAACGCGGGGCTTCTTCACGGCGCTGTGAGGTTAATTTAACTTCACAATCAGTAACATCGTAACGGCCCTTTTGTAAAATCGAAACGACATCAATCGCGCTACAGCCGCCGGCCGCCATTAGCACCATTTCCATTGGACTTGGCGCTTTATCGCCCGCATTGCCATCCATCATCACTTGGTGCCCAGACGCTGACTCCCCTAAAAAAGAAAGTCCTTCAACCCACTTTACTCTTGCTTCCATTGTATTTCCCCTTGAAATGAAATCGATTTAAAGGCTACATTGTTCCATAGATACAATGAATGTTATATCAACTTTATTTGGCTGAAGCGATACAGGGAAGACTTTCTGTATTGGATATGCTACAAACAATACTTAGTTGATAGGATTAAGATCAAAACTCAACGGTTTAATTGATCATATTATAGTGTTGATATCAATTTGCGTTACCAAAAGCAATCAAAAGCGCTGAAGTAATCAGCCTCTTGATTATTTAAAGGTATATAAGGCAAATTAATATGCTAAGCTAGTGACTTTAAAGCCAGCCTTTCTAGACGTTTTTCCGAATGGCTGCAATAACATACAGAGGATAACGCTAATGGTTCTCGGCAAGCCACAAACAGACCCTACTCTTGAATGGTTTTTGTCACACTGCCATATTCATAAATATCCATCCAAGAGCACTCTTATCCATCAGGGTGAGAAAGCAGAAACCCTTTACTATATCGTTAAAGGTTCGGTGGCTGTTTTAATTAAAGATGAAGAAGGCAAAGAAATGATCCTCTCTTACCTGAATCAAGGGGATTTCATTGGTGAGCTTGGGTTATTTGAAGAAGGGCAAGAACGCACTGCGTGGGTTAGAGCAAAAGTCGCCTGCGAAGTTGCTGAAATTTCATATAAAAAATTCCGTCAATTGATTCAGGTAAACCCTGATATTTTAATGCGCCTTTCTGCGCAAATGGCTAGCCGCCTACAAACAACATCTGAGAAAGTCGGTAACCTTGCATTCTTGGACGTTACTGGCCGTATTGCTCAAACGCTATTAAATTTAGCCAAACAACCCGATGCAATGACACATCCAGACGGTATGCAAATCAAAATCACTCGTCAGGAAATAGGCCAAATCGTAGGTTGTTCCCGTGAAACAGTTGGTCGTATTTTAAAAATGTTAGAAGACCAAAACCTGATCTCTGCACATGGTAAAACCATTGTTGTTTACGGCACTCGTTAATTAACCTTTCAGCCTCACTCCCTTGGTGGGGCGCACACCTTCTAATAGCGTTATATCATGGGTATAACGCTATTTCGCAAAAATACGATTTTTTATATATCATTTTTTAATGAGTGTCGTTTCTTTATATTTTCATACCTGACACTACCCTAATATAGTTTCTAACCATACTATTATTTAGGAACATTTATTATGCTAGAAAATATTAAGACAACGAGTAAGGCCGTGCTCAAAATAGAGAACAAAATATTACATGATAATATCGAATCATTTCAAAATGAAATAGAATCCTTAAAAACTGAAATAAATAAAGTATCATTTAGTAAGAATATTTTTTTCAGCTTAAAAGAAAATGAATATCTAAGTTCCATGCTGGATAATGCATTAAAAATTGATTCAATAGAAATGCAAAATAATGAATTTACCAATATTTTAGAAAAACAGGTAACCCAGATTAGATTATTGATCATAAAACTTGACGATGTTAGAAACACCGGAACTAAGAAATTTTTTAATTATTACGCCAATAACTCAACTTGCTTGAAGAAAGCCCCCCCAAAAGACACAATAAAAAAAACAGATTTTTCAACTCAAACAGATAAAGAATATATAATTAAATCAAGTGGATATGCGCAAATAAAAAAATTACTCAACCGTAGAGAAAATATAAAACATAACGAACAAATCACCAACAGAGAAAATATAAAACATAACGAACAAATCACCAACAGAGAAAATAAAATAAATAAACTCATCACTCATTGCAAAAAGATAAATGACGTTAAAGAAAACAATCTATTTAAAAAAATAAATTCAGACATAGATGATGCCTTACTTTATATTAATGATGAAATTAGAATACCTAATGTAGTTACTAATAAAGAAGATCCATTTAATGGTGTGCTTTATCTTTCAAAAAAAGAACATAGAAAAAGCAATGAAAGTTTATCTTCTAGCTCATCTGGCTATCATTCTGATGATATAAGTAATTATAAAGAAAAGCAAAAAAGCCTAATACCTAAACGAATCAAAACGTACGATTTTTCACAGGTTAAAAAAATAGAGCATCCAATTAAATCAAAAAAAAGCCATATTCCTCAGTTAATTAAAACTAATAGACCATCAACGACGAATAAAACAGAAATACCTACTGAAATAATGGACAGCTATTTACTAAATACAAGCTTAAAAAAACCACTTTATCAAATTCCAAAACCAGGAAAAATTAGAAAGGCCGACAAAATTACCTATGGACATAGTGATTCTACCAATCGACTCCACAAAGGAGAGAAAGCAATCGTTAATTTACCTGAATACCTAAAAGCAACTAATGCTAGCTCCTTAGTAATTAGACAAACGCAATTATCTAGACTAAGACAACGTCTGCCTATTGATAAAACTTCCCAAATTCATAAAGCAACCTCAATGACCCCAATGAAATTGAGTAAAATAGAAAAAGGAATAGAAAAAACGTCTAATGAATTAAAGCAACTTAGTAGCAAGATGCAGAAAGAAATACAGTTTCAAAAAAATACTATTTCAAAATTAAATTCAATAAAAAAAATTAAATAACATTAAAAAATAGATTGCAGAAAATATTTTCTGCAATCTTATCTCATGGTTAACTCAGCAATTTCCCGATCGCCGCATCTAATTTCGCCATCCCACTATTAATTTCTTCCTCAGAAATAATCAGTGAGGGCGTAAAACGCAATACGTTAGTGCCTGCATTTAACATCATTAAGCCTTCTACAGCACTGGCTTGCAAAATATCTTTCGAACGTTTTAATAATTTGCCATCTAACTCCGCGCCGATTAATAACCCCATTCCTCTGATCTCAGAAAAGATGTGGTATTTATCGTTAAGTTTATTTAAATGAGCAACAAATAATTCACGACGCTTTTCGACACCACTTAACACTTCTTCAGTATTAATAATATCAAATGCCGCATTCCCCACCGCACAAGCTAATGGATTGCCACCATAAGTCGTACCGTGCGCCCCCACTTCCATGGTTTTTGCCACTTCTTCAGTGGTGATCATTGCACTGATAGGAAAACCGCCACCCAATGCTTTTGCCGTGGTTAAAATATCAGGCACAACGTTGAAATGCATATAAGAAAATAGTTTGCCTGTACGCCCCATACCGCTTTGTACTTCATCAAAAATCAACAATGCGTTATTGTCGTCACACAGCTTACGAACTCCTTGCAGAAATTCTGATGTTGCTGCGGTTACACCACCTTCCCCTTGTACGGGCTCTAACACCACTGCACAGGTATTTTCATCAATCACCGCTTTGACTGCATCAAGGTCATTAAAAGGCACATGAATAATATCCGCGGGTTTTGGCCCAAAGCCATCTGCATATTTCGCTTGCCCACCAACCGAAACGGTAAATAATGTGCGCCCATGAAAAGCTTGTTTAAAAGCAATAATCTTAGTTTTATATGGGTTATATTTGGTGATAGCGTAGCGACGCGCTAATTTAAACGCGGCTTCGTTAGCTTCTGAGCCGGAATTCACAAAAAATGCACGGTCAGCAAATGTCGCATTCGTGAGCTTTTGTGCTAACTTCAGCGCCTGCTCGTTGGTGAAAATATTACTGACATGCCATAGCTTTTCGCTTTGTTCACGCACAGCCGACACCAAACTAGGGTGGCAATGCCCCAAAGCAAGAACAGCGATCCCACCAGCAAAATCAATATATTCTTTACCTTGCTGATCCCAAACGCGGCTCCCTTCGCCTTTAACTGGAATAAATTCCGCCGGCGAAAAAATAGGCAACATAACTTGATCAAAAGTCTGCCGATTTACTACTGGTTGCTCTGACATACCCCTCACCTGCTCTTATTTAATGCGAAAATGAAAACATAAGCATTAAATATGAATAAAAAATCAAAAAAGAGCAATAGCAATGGGCATAATATGCATAATTAATTTATTCTGAACGATATTTCTAAATTAATATTTCAGAAAATTATTGAGTAATTCATGACCTTGTTCACTCAGAATGCTTTCAGGATGGAACTGAACGCCCTCTATAGGCAAGGTTTTGTGCCGTATTCCCATGATTTCATCAACATCACCATTATTCAGTGACCACGCTGATACATCAAAAGAAACAGGAAGCGTCTCTGCCGCAATCACCAGAGAATGGTAGCGTGTCACTGTCAAGGGGCGGTTCAAGCCCTTGAATACACCTTGATGGTTATGGTGGATAGCAGAGGTTTTACCGTGCATAACTTCTCGTGCTTTAACGACTGATGCACCAAAAGCTTGCCCAATCGCTTGATGCCCTAAGCAAATGCCTAAAATAGGTAGTTTACCTGCAAAGTATTTGATCGCCTCAAGGGAGATGCCAGCCTCATCCGGTGTACATGGCCCAGGTGAAATCACAAGATGTGTAGGCGAAAGCTGTTCAATTTCTTCGATGGTAATTTCATCATTACGTTTTACAACAACTTCAGTCCCTAACTCACAAAAGTATTGGTATAAGTTGTAAGTAAATGAATCGTAATTATCAATAAGTAGAAGCATATTAGCCTATCCGACTGATTTTTATCATTATGTATTAATTCTTATGCATATTTTTATCGTGTTGGCAATCAGAACGATGATTAAAACACCATAAAAATAATAAGGGCGGCTATCATAGCACAGCCAAAGCAGGAAAATAGCCTATTTAAGTCAATGATTGTTTTTTATCGGAGATAAGTTTCCATATAAAAATCATGGAATTATATTTACATCCCTATAACAAACCCGTATTTTGATTAAGATTTACTTTAAATACAACGAAATAAAAGGTTATTAAAAATGAGTAGAAGCTGACACATTTTAGTTAAGGCAGTCAATGAAGGGAAACTCAAAGGGGGGGTGAAAACGTTGTTTTTTATAAAAGTGGGCACGTTAAAGCAACCTACCCACTGTATTCGACACGATAGTTTTTAATCACTACCGTTTTTGATCGCTACCATTTTGATCACTATGGCTTTTTAATCACTTCAGCAGAAATGATTGTAATAGGGTCAACCGGGACATTCTGATATGGCCCCACGTTTTCCGTTTTTACTTTAGAGATTTTATCTGCAACATCCATCCCTTTCACCACTTTACCAAATACAGCGTAACCAAAATCACGTTGGCCGTGATCTAAGAAAGCATTATCTGCAACATTGATGAAAAATTGGCTCGTCGCACTGTCTTTATTCGCTGTACGCGCCATTGAGATAGTACCGCGCAAGTTACGTAAACCGTTATCCGCTTCGTTTTTAATCGGTGCACGGGTTTGTTTTTGTTGTAAATCTTTATCAAACGCACCGCCTTGGATCATAAACCCAGGAATAACACGGTGGAAAGTGGTTCCGTTGTAATAACCTTCATTAACATACTGAACGAAGTTTTCTGTCGTAACAGGGGCTTTTTTGCTATTCAGTTCTAATTCGATATCACCCGCTGACGTGACTAATTTGATATAAGTCTCACCCGCAGATAATGCAAGAGAAGATGCGCTCATTGCGCAGACGGCCAAAAGTGGCACAAAAATTCGTTTTAACATGTAAGATCCCTTTCGTTATAGCTCATTACAACTGCAATCTAGCAATTCTAGAGTGAAGCCAACAAGAATGCTGAAGATTTACCTATATTTACGCCAAAAAATAGAAACACACTAAATACGCTAAATTCTAGACCAATTTCAGTAAAAGACGTCATGAATAATGGCTATTTCTCTATTATTGCCATTTCATCGCACACAACACATAAAAATAAGACCGTCCTCAAAAGGAAAAGTGGCTGAGAGGATATTTCGAGTTGTCGTGAAGCGCTAAGCAAAGCTATAATCCCCGAGCCTTTTGAGGCTAACTCAGGGAGAACGACAAATGGCAATTAAAAATCATAACTACCAGATGGCAAAATTTGTCATCAGTGCACCCGATATCCGTCATCTACCTAAAGATACCGGAATTGAGGTGGCTTTTGCTGGCCGCTCTAATGCGGGGAAATCCAGTGCATTGAATGCATTAACACAGCAAAAAAGCTTAGCACGTACCAGTAAAACACCAGGAAGAACTCAGCTAATCAACCTATTTGAAGTTGAGGAAGGCGTTCGCCTTGTTGACCTTCCGGGATATGGTTATGCCGAAGTTCCTGAAGAAATGAAACGTAAATGGCAACAAGCACTCGGGGAATATCTCCAAAAGAGAGAATGTATTAAGGGGCTTGTTGTATTAATGGATATTCGCCATCCATTAAAAGACCTCGATATGCAAATGATTGAATGGTCTGTTGCAATGAATGTACCCGTTTTAGTTTTGCTCACTAAAGCAGACAAACTTGCCTCTGGTGCAAGAAAGAAACAGTTAACGGAAGTTCGCCAAGCACTTGCTCCACTTGAAGGGGATATTGAAGTGGAATACTTTTCAGCGCTGAAAAAGATTGGTGTTGATAAACTCCGCATTAAGCTAGATAGCTGGTATAACACACCTGCTTGATTTCTCTTATTGTGAGCCAGAAATGGCTCATTACAGCCTTATATCTTCTAATTCTCTGAATTTTAGATAAAAAAATGCTCCAGTCAAAAAACTTTGACTGGAGCAGCTAATATTCAGCTAAATCCGATTACGTGAAGTAAAAGGTCTGAAAGATAGAACATCTTACCTCTGTACCCTACGCCTATTAATGTACTTTATTTTTCGCTCGAAAAAAAGCCTTTTTGTAATTTTTTTTCAAAGCTTTCTACGATTCAGCACGGAAATATGAATAGAATGAGCTAAAAAACGGATTTTAATTACATATTTATGAGATGTATGTCGCATAAAAATGTTAATCATTTTCTTGACTGTCATCACAAAAATAATTGATTTATTGCAGAGTTAGATTAAATTTCTAGTAAATAATTTCAAATGCATAATTATCTGTTATGCCTTTGCTGAACATAAAAAAACCTCCAATGACGTCTTGGAGGTTTGTATATTCAATATGGTTAAAAATTAATGAGCTTCATCCCAGTTATCACCAATTCCTACATCCACTTTTAATGGTACATCGAGTTTCATACTTTGTTCCATTAATGACTGAACTTGAGCTTGGACACGCTCTAATTCTGACTCTTTGACCTCAAAGACTAATTCATCGTGAACTTGCATTAGCATGTCTGCATGTGGTTTTTCCGTTTGCAACCAATTATCAACGGCAATCATGGCTTTTTTAATGATGTCCGCTGCGGTTCCTTGCATTGGTGCGTTGATTGCTTCGCGTTCTGCTGCCTTACGACGCATCCCATTACTTGACTTAATATCCGCTAAATATAAGCGACGGCCTTCAAGTGTTTCAACATAGCCTTGTTCGGAAGCCTGTAAGCGTGTGTTTTCCATATAACGCAATACACCTGGGTAGCGTTCAAAGTAGAGATCCATATAGCGCTGAGCTTCACCACGAGGGATCCCCAATTGGCGTGCTAAACCAAATGCGCTCATGCCATAGATAAGTCCAAAGTTAATCGCCTTGGCACTTCGACGTTGATCGCTAGTAACTTGTTCCAGTGGCACACCAAAGACTTCAGCGGCCGTCGCCTTATGGATATCTTTCCCTTCAGCAAACGCGGTTAATAGGCCCTTATCTTGGGATAAATGCGCCATAATACGTAATTCAATTTGTGAATAGTCCGCTGCCATCACTTTGTAGCCTTCACGCGCAATAAAGGCTTGGCGGATACGACGCCCTTCTTCAGTTCTCACTGGGATGTTTTGTAGGTTAGGATCCCGAGAAGACAAACGCCCTGTTGCTGTGACAGCTTGGTGATAAGAAGTATGAACACGCTGAGTCCGCGGGCTAATCATTAGAGGGAGTTTATCCGTATACGTGGATTTTAATTTGGCTAAACTACGGTGCTCGAGTAACAATTTTGGCAATGCATGGTTCAGCGCCAATTCTTCAAGCACTTCTTCATTAGTCGACGCAGCCCCACTTGGCGTTTTCTTTATCACTGGCAGTTGTAATTTTTCGAATAAAATCGTTTGCAATTGCTTTGGTGAAGCGAGGTTAAACTCTTCCCCTGCAAGTTCAAAAGCCTCTTTTTCCAATTCAGCTAAACGGGCAGTAATCACTTTCGACTGCGCAGCAAGCACGTTTGCGTCAATTAAAACGCCTTTACGCTCCATTCGGACTAATACAGGCACAAGTGGCATTTCAATATTTTGGAAAATGTGATTAAGCTTAGGTTCAGCCTCTAGTTGTGGATATAACGCTTGATGCAGTAATAACGTGACATCTGCATCTTCCGCCGCATAATTAGCGGCTTGCTCTAAAGCAATTTGGTTAAATGTCAGCTGTTTTTTGCCCTTACCCGCGATTTCTTCAAAGCTCACGGTTTTATGGTTCAGATGGCGGTCGGCCAAGCTGTCCATATCATGGCGTCCCATCCCCGCAACACTGTTTAACACATATGACTCCAGCATTGTGTCATAACCAATGCCTTTTAATTCAATGCCATAATTTTCAAGAACTTCTGCGTCATATTTCAAATTTTGGCCAATTTTGAGGATTTTTTCACTCTCAAGTAAAGGCTTCATAACTTCCAAAACTTCTTCCAGAGGAAGTTGTACTGGCGCATCCAAATAGTCGTGACCTAATGGCAAATAAGCGGCATGCCCTGGCTCAATTGCAAATGACATCCCCACTAAACGGGCTTCCTGAGTATCTAAGCTGTCCGTCTCAGTATCAAAAGCAAATAATGGTGCTTTGCTCAACTTTTCAACCCACTGCTCTAAATCGGCTTTTTCCAAAATCGTTTGGTAATTTTCAGCACTCAATGTTGGGACTGCTGGGCTCGATGACTTCACCGGTGACGCTGCTGGTGTTGGGCTTGCTTTTGTACTTGCGCCTTTCCCCTCCATCCAAGTCCCATTCTCAACATCAGTTAACCAACGTTTAAATTCATAACGGCTGAATAATTGATGCAGTTTATCCACATCAGGCTGAGCAACTTGCAGCTCTTCACAAGCTTTATCAAGTTCCACATCGGTTTTGATCGTCGCGAGTTGATAGGATAAAAAAGCCAATTCACGGTTTTCCGCCATTTTAGGGGCTAACGTTTTAGAACCTCTAAAGCCTAATGGGGCAATCGCGTCAAGATCACGATAAATTGCTTCTAAGCTACCAATGCCTTGGAGCAAGGCGAGTGCTGTTTTTTCACCAACACCAGGCACGCCTGGAATGTTGTCTGATGAATCTCCCATTAATGCTAAAAAGTCGATGATAAGTTCAGGGGGAACTCCGTATTTTTCTTTAACTTCATCAGGCCCTAGAATAGTGTTATTCATGGTATTGATTAGCGTAATATTAGGCTCAACTAATTGCGCCATATCTTTATCGCCCGTACTGATTAACACAGGCATACCTTTTCGGCTTGCTTCACAGGCTAATGTCCCGATAACGTCATCAGCCTCTACGCCTGAAACTACAAGTAAAGGCAACCCCATCGCTTCAACCATCTCATGTAATGGGGCGATTTGAGCGCGTAAATCATCAGGCATGGGTGGGCGATGAGACTTATAGCTTTCAAACAATTCATCACGAAATGTTTTTCCCTTCGCATCAAAGACAACCGCTACATGGCTAGGTTTATACTGCATAACTAAACTGCGTAGCATATTAAGCACGCCATACATTGCCCCAGTAGGCTCACCAGCACTATTGGTCAGTGGAGGGAATGCATGATAAGCACGGTATAGGTAAGAAGAACCATCAACCAAAATAAGGGGGTTTTCTGCAATCTGAGCCATAATCTGTCATCATCTTTTTAGTCAGGAACGAATACTAATAGGATGCCATAATGTGGCCTCAGATACATCCCAAGTTTTATATTCTGCTTAGTTAGATAATTAAAAACACACCAAATCATCCACTGTTATAAGTACCCCATTGATTACAGTTAATTAAAATTAATCACGCCGATTAACTAAGTATCTGACTAACATCCTGTGGATAAGCTTGTGTGTAAATTTGTGTTACTTAGTAAATTCAATAAGTAATATGACTATTAACAATATAAACAGAAAAGTAAAATCAAAGGGTTAGCACAAAATTGAATGGGTTTAATACAGGTGAGAGAAAGTCTTTGAATTGTGGATATTAATAGGAAAAAGAGACGATGGTGAGTATACCACCGTCTATTTACGATTATTTTTTATTTACTAAGAAGTTCACAACATTAGAGAACTCTTTACCGTAGTCAGCTGCGTTATCAACTGAGATACCGTTATTGCGAATTTGGTATTTACCATCAACAAATAGTGCAGGAACACCACGCAGTTTTAAGTCTTGCGCTGCATTTTGCTGTTTCGCAACGATAGATTTCACAACGAAGCTATTTAACGCTGCATCATACTCTTCACCAGAAATACCTGCTTTGATAAAGGCATTACGGATATCGGCTTTACTGTTAATAGTTTGCGTTTTTTGGATACCTTCAAACAGGATAGGTGTGACTTTGTCTTCTGCTTTCAGGACAATCGCAACGGCCCAAGCTTGAGTTAAATCAGCGCCTAAAGGACCAAGAAAGTCAACGTGATAGCGTTCCATCTTCACGCCTTCTGGCAAGTTTTTCTCTACTGTTTGAGGCACTTTATACACACTCTCAAATTGATAACAGTGTGGGCAATAAAATGAGAAGAACTCCAGAACTTGAGGTAAATTTGGTACAGCTTTAACATCAGTATACTCTTTACCTTCCGTGTAGTTTGCCGCTGCAGCACTAAAAGACATGGCAATACCAAGCAAAGCCAACATAATTTTTTTCATAGACTACATTCTCCAAAAACAAAAACTTAAAAGTTAAAACTGAGGGGTTAACTGCAAAGGGGCGTCTTGCAACCGTTCAATTTGTTGATTAAATTCGAGCGATTGTTTTTGCCAAAAATCATCAGCTTGTAGCCATGAAAATGCTCGAGGGAACGCAGGGTCTTGCCAACGGCGGATAACCCACCCGAGGTAATGTACCATGCGCATTGCTCTAAGAGGTTCAATAAGCTTCAGCTGTTTTACATCAAAATCACAAAACTCATTATACGTTTCTAATAACGTATCCAATTGAATGACTTGATCTTGACGAGAACCATTAAGCAGCATCCAGAGGTCTTGGATTGCAGGCCCGTTTCGGGCATCATCAAAATCCACCATCCAAGCTTCATCACGCCATAGAATATTGCCTGGATGGCAATCACCTTGTAGGCGAATAGATGAATGTGAATCAGGCCATTGTAATTTTACTTGTGCAATCAATGCATCTAAAGACGCCATAAATTGGGCTTTATACCGTTCTGCAATCAAAGGGCTTGATGCCATCACTTGGCGGGGTTGCGCCAAATATTCATCGAGACCTATTGTCGGACGAAATGCAAAGTTTTTACGCTGACCAATCTGGTGTATACGCCCTAGTAAGTGGCCTACACTTTCTAATTGAAACAAATTGTCGGTTTCATATTGCCGGCCACCAATACTCGGAAAAATTGCAAATATAAACCCACCAAATTCCAATACCGTTTGCCCTGCAAACTCAAGAGGTGCGGCTACAGATAACCCTTCGTCTCGCAGTTCTAAAGTAAAATCGTGCTCTTCTTGAATTTGTGAGCGGTTCCAACGTTCAGGACGGTAAAATTTAACCACATAACGTTGCCGATTTTCGTCTTGGAACTGATAAACACGATTTTCGTAGCTATTTAATTCAAGTAGCCCTGATTCGGGGTAAACCCCAACTTCCATTAAGGCATCTAAAATTAAGTCAGGGGAAATTCCACTAAAATGGAAATTCGAATGTTCTATTTCATCCATCGCGCTTTAGTCTTTAATGATGCCACGGGCACGCAAAATAGCGGTTTTAAAGTCATCTTCATAATCTTTTTTTAAACCCGGGATCGCTTCATTGCTGTCCGAGCCACGCATTTTTAAATGATAAATCAGCACATCGTCTGTTAACTCAGATAAACTACCTTTAAAGCCGGCTTCATCAGCCAATTTTTGCAATAATTCTACCAAGTTTAAATCTGAATTATCTTTCCAGACAGGATGCAGAAGCTCAATAACTTCATTTAAGCGATGGCATTTCATGTTTATTCCTTTATCACGAATATTTGATACAAGTTACCAATAATCATACAAGAGAAAAAGCGAACTGTTGTCAATCTACGTAAAGTTTAACGGCAATACGCACGAATATTCATTGATTTTATAGCAAAATAGAATAAATTTTAGTAATTACTATACTCGAAAGTGTTTTATACGAATGTTGAAACATTTTCTTGAAGATATTCAGGGATATTGAACATGTCATTTCGTCACTCAATAACCGGTGTGATACTCGCTGGTGGCCGAGGCACTCGAATGGGGGGGCAAGATAAAGGGTTGGTACTTTTATCGGGAAAACCGCTCTATCAACATATTTTAGCACGCTTACAACCCCAAGTTGGCGAAGTACTCATCAATGCAAACCGTAATCAGGCACGTTACAGCGAAAGCCAATTGACCGTTATTTCTGACTTAAATAACCATTTTTCTGGCCCATTAGCAGGAATGCAATCTGCTTTGCACCACGCGACAACTGACTGGTTACTGTTTGTGCCTTGCGATGTTCCCGCTTTTCCTCTCAATTTAGTGGAGAAAATGTTTAATGAGAAAGAAAAACATTTAGCCTGCTACGCTTGTGATGCAGAACGAGAACACCCTACATTTGCTTTATTACACCGTTCACTAAAAACTCAACTCGATGATTACCTTGCAAGAGGTGACCGTAAATTAATGCTATTTATGCATGAAGTTAATGCAAAAGGCGTTATTTTCTCACCTGAGTCTGGTTCATTTGCGAATCTTAATACACTGGAAGATAGCCGTAACTGGGAGCTACAACAAAAAGAATCATGAAGCAAAATACTCTACCCCTACTTGGAATTACCGCTTACAGCGGCACAGGAAAAACAACCCTATTAAAAAAAGTTATTCCTCTGCTCAAGCAGCGTAACGTACGCGTTGGTTTAATTAAACACACTCACCATGACATGGAAGTGGATAAACCAGGCAAAGACAGCTTTGAATTACGCAAAGCTGGCGCTGACCAAACGCTTGTTGCCAGTGAAAAACGCTGGGCACTGATGACTGAAACCCCCGACGCGAATGACATGGATCTACGCTATTTAGCCAGCCGTTTCGATCCCGCTTCATTAGATCTGATCCTCGTTGAAGGATTCAAACATGAGACGATCGACAAAATTGCCTTGTTCCGTTCTGAGGTGGGTAAACCGTTAAACGGCTTAATAGATGACTATGTGGTTGCTGTTGCCAGTAATGAAATCATTGATACTCACGTGCCGCAGTTAGATATCAATAGCCCAGAGCAAATTGCTGATTACATTGTGTCTTGGTGGCAAAAAAGTGTCTTGGCAGCAAAAAACAATTAAATAAGCACGATACCGTCATTAGCCATGCAAAAAAGAGATTGGCTGAATTGAGCGTGTGAGTTCACATTTTCATACTTTGCTGTTTGAATAACCCAAAAAGTTTAATTACAGTATTTGAAAATTAAGTTATTGGATTGTTACTGCACTTATTACGCAGGCAAAACCTGATTAGTCAATGAATTGTCATTGTGCTATCAGGTTTTTTTCGTTTCAGGGGAAACAAAATGCAGATCGCAAAAATTTTAAACAACAATGTGGTCGTTGCCCTAAATGAACAACAGCAAGAAATTGTCATCATGGGGCGTGGACTCGCCTTTCAAATGAAGGTTAATGACTTTATCGATCCTAAAAAAATAGAAAAAATCTTTGAGTTACGTAGCCATGAATTAACAAACCGATTAAGTGAATTGTTGAGCCAAATACCGATTTCTGTCATGAAAGTCTGTGACAAGATAATTGAAAATGCGAAAAGTAAACTTGGCAGCCTACATGAAAGCTTATATATCGTTTTAACTGATCACTGTAATTATGCAATTGAAAGGCAACAAAAAGGCCTCGCTATCACTAATACCATGTTATGGGAAATTCAGCGACTTTATCCCAAAGAGTACCAGTTGGGATTAGCGTCACTGGCCTTAATTAAGCAAGATTTAGAGATTGAATTACCCATCGATGAAGCTGGGTTTATCGCGTTACATTTCGTTAATGCACAATTGACGGGTGAAATGCCAATTGTCATGGAAACGATGGAAATCATGAATGAAATCATGAATATCGTAAAATATCACCTACAAATTGAATATCACGAGGACACGCTAAGTTACCAGCGGTTTGTGACTCACTTGAAATTTTTCACCCATCGAATGATGAGCAATGAACCTGTTCCTAATGACGATATTGCAATGCATCTTGTCATCAAAGAAAATTATTCAATTTCTTGGAAATGTGCCGAAAAAGTCAGTACTTTTTTAGCCAAGAAATATCAACGCGACTTAACAGATGAAGAACGAATGTATATCACCATTCATATAGAGCGTATTAGGAAAGAAAAATCGTCACATAAATGACAGGAAGTAAGCCTAAAACTATTTATTAATACAAACTAATAAAAACCAGATGGATTGTTACTGCCTTCCGGCAGGCAAAACCTGATTTATACCACTAATCTTATTCGTATTGGTGGTAAGTCAGGTTTTTTTTTGCTTATTTATCAATAGTAATGTGGCTTTCATTATTGAGGTAATAAAGGAATTAATTATGAAATACCAAGCCTTAGCGGAACAAATTATCGAAAACGTTGGAGGAAAAGACAACGTTGTTGATTTAATACATTGCGCAACACGCCTACGCTTTAAACTAAAAGAAAGCCAAAAATCCAATGCAGAGCAATTAAAGCAAAGCCCTGAGATTATTACCGTGGTCGAAAGTGGTGGTCAGTTTCAAGTTGTAATAGGCAATCACGTTAACGAAGTTTTCCAAGCCGTTAACCAATTACTCGATACAACGCCAAATTCAATCAATCAGCGCCCAAAAACAGATGAAAACGCAGTAAAAAAAGATAAAGAGAACCTATTTAGTTACTTTATCGATATCGTTTCTAGCATCTTTACCCCTATTTTAGGCATTATGGCCGCTTCGGGTATTTTAAAAGGGTTGCTATCATTATCAGAAGCATTAGGTTGGTTATCCTCAAGCAGTGGTACTTATCAAATCTGGTTTGCGGCAAGTGACGCTTTATTCTATTTTTTCCCACTCGTGCTCGGCTATACCGCAGGAAAAAAATTTGGTGGAAGCCCATTTGTTACGATGACGATTGGTGGGGCACTCATTCACCCAATGATGATGAGTGCTTTTCAACAAAGCCTCATTGCTGGCACTCCACCTGAATATTTTTTAGGTATCCCAGTCACTTTTATTAATTATGCGGCTTCTGTTATTCCGATCATTTTCGCTGCTTGGTTAAGCTGCCTGCTTGAGAAGCGACTAAACCAAGTTTTACCTTCAACAATGAAGAATTTCATTACGCCTTTCCTGTGCTTACTCATTATTGTCCCGCTTACTTTCCTTGTTGTTGGGCCTTTAGCAACATGGGTAAGCATGTTAATTGCGGAAAGCTTCCAAGCTATTTATAACTTTGCCCCTGTTATCGCTGGTGCCTTCATGGGTGCAGTTTGGCAAATATGCGTTATTTTCGGCTTACATTGGGGAATTGTCCCAATTGGTATTAATAACTTAAGCGCCCTAGGCCACGATGCGCTGTTCCCTCTACTACTTCCCGCTGTAGCAGGGCAAATTGGCGCCACTTTAGGTGTTTTGTTAGCCACAAAAAATGCAAAAATGAAAATCATGGCGGGCTCTTCAGTCACGGCTGGCTTATTTGGTATCACGGAACCTGCCGTTTATGGTGTTACCCTTCCTCTTCGCCGACCTTTTATTTTTGGCTGTATTGGCGGTGGTGTTGGCGGTGCAATTGTCGGCTATAGCCAAACACTGACATTCTCATTTGGCTTGGTTAATATTTTCACTTTTGCACAGATCATCCCTGAACACGGTATTGATAATACCGTTTGGGGAGCCATTATTGGTACAGCACTCTCTTTCTTATTTGCTGCTACCGCAACCCGTTTTTTTGGTATTAAAAAAGAAGCAATATCTCCTGAAACACCCATTAAAGCGGATATTGCCTCTACACCTCATGAAGCACCTAATGAAGTTCTTGCCCCCCTGAGCGGTGCAGCTATCCCATTAAAAGATACCCCAGATGAAACTTTTGCAAGTGGTTTACTTGGGCAAGGTGCCGCCATTATTCCAAGTACAGGGGAAGTCTATGCGCCATTCGATGGTGAAGTGAGCTCATTATTTAAAACTGGCCATGCATTAGGGCTGTTAAGTCAAAGCGGCATTGAACTGCTCATTCATGTGGGGATCGATACCGTAAAACTAGATGGGCTTCATTTTTCACCTCAAATTAAACAAGGTGATGCATTCAAAGCAGGTGATTTATTGCTGACATTTGACCGAGAAAAAATTCTCAAGGCAGGATATGACTTAACAACCCCTGTCATTGTTAGCAACAGTGATGATTATACGTCAATCGAGTTTGTTGAACTCAATAAATCAATTCAACGCGGTCAAAAATTTATCACCGTCAACCACAAATAAGGAGCTAGGCATGGTTAAATTTCCAAATTCATTTTTATGGGGTGGCGCAATTGCAGCCAATCAAGCTGAAGGTGCTTATTTAACTGCGGGTAAAGGACTCAGCACATCTGATGTTCTGCCTCATGGCATATTTGGCTCATTAATTGAAAGAACGCCAAATGAGAGTTTTATTAAAGATATTGCCATCGATTTTTATCATCAATATAAAACCGACATCGCACTTTTCGCTGAAATGGGTTTTACCTGCTTACGCACCTCTATTGCATGGAGCCGTATATTTCCACTTGGTGACGAATTAACAGCTAATGAAGAAGGCCTCGCTTTTTATGATAGTTTATTTGATGAAATGGCGAAATATAACATTCAACCTGTTATTACTTTATCCCACTATGAAATGCCCTACCACCTAGTGACACAATATGGCGGTTGGGGAAACCGTAAAACAATTGAATTTTTCGAACGTTATGCGCGTACAGTCTTTGAGCGCTATAAAGATAAAGTCAAACTGTGGCTGACATTCAATGAAATCAATATGTCTTTACATGCACCAATGACTGGCGTAGGCCTGCCTGAAAATAGTTCTCCTTCAGCGGTTTACCAAGCAATTCACCACCAGCTCGTTGCCAGTGCAAGAGTCACGAAAGCCTGCCATGACATTATTCCTGATGCCAAAATCGGTAATATGTTATTAGGGGGGCTTGTTTATCCATTAACCTGTAAACCTGATGATGTGTGGGAAACCCTGACGGAAAATCGTAAATGGCTGTTTTTTGGTGATGTACAGTGTAGAGGGCAATACCCAGGCTATATGCTGCGTTATTTTAAAGACCAGCAAATTAATATTACGATAACAGAAGAAGATAAGCGTGATTTACAGCATACCGTGGATTTTATCTCATTCAGTTATTATATGACGGGCTGTGTGACTGCAGATAAAGATGAATATGAGAAAAAACGCGGAAATATTCTCAGCATGGTTCCAAATCCTCATTTAGAAAGTTCAGAGTGGGGATGGCAAATAGATCCCAAAGGGATTAGAACACTTTTAAATTTATTATGGGATAGATACCAAAAACCATTATTTATTGTTGAAAATGGATTAGGCGCTATTGATGAAATAACGCCTGAGGGAGAAATTATTGATGATTATCGTATTCAATATATCAACGACCATTTGGTTCAGATACACGAAGCCATCCAAGATGGTGTAGACATTATGGGCTATACCAGCTGGGGGCCAATCGATATTGTTAGCGCATCCAAAGCTGAAATGTCAAAACGCTATGGTTTTATTTATGTTGACCGTGACAACCAAGGCAATGGCTCTCTCGAAAGAAAACGTAAAAAAAGCTTTTATTGGTATCAAAGTATTATTAAGAGCCAAGGAGAGTTATTACGCTAATAAAATAAACACCTCAATATAATAAAAACCATCTCGGGATAATTTATTTATCTCGAGAGCCCTTAGATTAAAAATACAACTGCATAAACCCATTATCTACTATTGGGTTAAGGCAAACTATTGCTAATAGGTTATTTCCGACATGAATAAAAAACTATTATTCTCTTTGTTATTTTTAACGTTACCTGCTACCGCGAATGAGCAACAATGGAATGGAACTGTTTTAGGCTTTGAGCCCGCTCCTAAAGGAATATTTGGCGATATGTTAGGTATACGTCCTATATTATCCGACCACGGTTTTTCATTTCACAGCAATTACTTGAGCCAAGTCGCCTATAATGCAGGGGGCGGCTACAATAATGATAAACATACTGCTTATATCGACCAATTTGCTTTTACATTCACGCAAGACCTTGAACGTTGGACAGGTATTCCTGATGCCCGTATTGAAGGAAATATTGTCAATCGAAACCATGAAGACAACCTGACCGTTAAACGCCTGCAAGACCCTCGGGTACCGAATAACGACCTTGCACAAGAAAGCTATGGGGGCGGTTCCATAACACGATTAGGATGGCTTACTTTCGCTCGTAGCTTTGATGACCGCCGATTAACCTGGCGTATTGGTATGATGAACAAAGTACAAGAGTTCGACCAAATTATTCCTTGTGATTTCCAATTACTCAGCCAATGTGGTGGAAAATCAGCTAACGCCCTGACATGGAGTAACTGGAATATTCATACTTGGGGAACAACTGTTAGCTATAAAATCACCCCCGGAATCACCATCAAAACAGGGGTTATGGAGCAAAATCCTCAAGCGACAGATAGAAGCCATGCATGGAGTTGGTCAACCAAAGGCAGTAAAGGCATTTTATTACCTTTAGAAATTGAAAACCGTACTTTCGTCAATGGGTTGCCTGGTGCTTATAACCTGGGATTATTATATACCAATGCCAAACAGCATGATCTATATAAAGATAAAAGCTACAACAACACATGGTTTGCCTATGGCGGAATGAACCAACAATTAACTCGCCACCAAGACGATGAAAATCGAGGTTTAAGTTTATCTATTAGTGGCAGCTACCATGATGAGCGCAGTAATTTCATGAATTATGTTGTCTCAAGCTCCCTTCGCTACCGCGGGGCTTTTGATGCCAGACCTGAAGATTGGATTGGCCTCGGTGTTTCCTATATTGAGCTCAGTGACCACTTTGCAAAAAACCAAAAAATACAAAATGAGCAGCTAGGGATCACCGATTATAATGACCCGCTATATCATCCTATTACTTCAAACGCATTAAATGCAGAACTCTATTATCGCTTTAAGCCTGTTCATTGGCTGGAACTCCAACCAAGTATGCAATATTGGCATCAACCGGGCGGTGTCAAAAAAACATCAGATGCATGGGTCTTGGGGCTGAAAACTGTTTTAACGTTTTAAATGATATTACCGTTTATTTTATCTCTATTGATAAAGGGAGCTCCCCACTCCCTTTATCGCCAATAAATTAGCATTCTGCTTATTATTTTTTTACTATAGATAGACAAATTATCTTTGCTGTTTTTCTCACTCTATAATATTAAGCAGACAACTTCATGACCCGCACGCAGCGCCTACTCACATTATTGCAGATACTCAAAGAGAATCGCTATCCTATTACGGCAGAAGCACTTTCATCACAACTGCAGGTCAGCGTGCGTTCGATCTATCGGGATATAGAGTCATTACGTGACCAAGGTGCGGAAATTATTGGTGAAGCCGGTATTGGCTACCAATTAAAAACAGGTCTGTTATTACCGCCTTTAACTTTTGATGAAAATGAGCTCGAAGCCTTAATATTAGGTTTGCGTTGGGTAAAAAGTAACACAGATACAGAACTCAAAAACTCGGCAATACGAGCGATAAGTAAGATTAATGCGGTGGTGGCAGGTCATTCACAGAAAATCTTAAATCAAAATACCTTATTTGCCCCAACCACTCATTTCTATGACATTAATGACACAATAGCTAAAGATTTGCGTTTAAGCTTGCGCGAAGAATGCAAAGCTCAAATGACTTACCTAGATGGCCAAAACCAACCTAGCGAACGTATTATTTGGCCAATTGCGATTGGTTATATGAAAGATTCACAAGTGTTGGCCGCTTGGTGTGAATTACGTGAAAGTTACCGCCATTTTCGTTTAGATCGCATTCAGTCTTATCATGCTCTTTCAGATAAACTACCTTATCCCAAAAGTTACCTACTAGAGCGCTGGCAAAAAGAAGTATTGTGCGTCTCTCCTGACAATTTCTGACACTCCGCTCCCTTATAGTAAGCACTCAACTTCATATAAGGAAATCACCATGAGCGAACTGGTTCTGTTTACTAATTCAATGTCACGTGGCAATACTGTCGACCTACTTTTAAAAATTTTAGACGTTCCTTACAAACGTATTGAATTAGACTATGGTGCAGATATGCACACAGCTGAATATCTTGCAATTAATCCCATGGCAAAAGTCCCTGCGCTTGTTGATGGTGATGCCGTCGTCACTGAAACCGCTGCAATTTGTTTGTATTTAGCCGATAAGTTTATTGAAAAAGGTTTAGCACCAGCTTTGAATAACCCTAAACGTGCAGATTACTACCGTTGGTTCTTATTTACTGCTGGCCCAATTGAATCTGCCTTTACCATCAATAACTTAGGCATTCAATTAGACGAAGAGCAACAAAAGTCTTCTGGTTTTGGTTCTGTCGAACGCACAATGGCTTGTTTAGAAGTGGGTTTAAACAGCGCGAAACCGTTTATTTGTGGTGAACAATTTACTGCTGTCGATGTGTATGTTGGCGCATTTGTGATGTTTTTAGTCAAATACCAAGTCATGGAAACCACCCCTGCGATGCAAAAATACCTTGATAGCTTAGCGACCATCCCCGCAATTACAGAACTGTTGGCGAAATAATGCAAAAAAAAGCTAAGTTCGAATGAACTTAGCTTTTAATTTAAATAACCAAGACTTAACGCATGGTCACAAATTCTTCTGCCGCTGTTGGGTGAATAGCAACAGTATTATCAAAGTCTTTTTTGGTTGCGCCCATTTTTAATGCAACTGCGAAACCTTGTAACATTTCATCCATACCAAAACCAATACCATGGATACCGACGATTTTTTCATCGTCGCCAACACAAACTAGCTTCATGCGGCAAGGCTGACGGTGCGAAGTAACCGCGGTGTACATTGCTGTGAAAGATGACTTATAACATTTAACTTTATCCGCGCCATATTTTTCAATCGCTTCTGGTTCAGTTAAACCAACAGTGCCAATTGGTGGGTGTGAAAACACCACAGTTGGAATATTACTGTAATCTAAGTGCTCATCCGGTTTATTATTAAATAAACGCTCAGATAAACGACGGCCAGCCGCAACCGCAACTGGGGTTAATTCAACCGCTCCAGTGTTATCACCCACCGCGTAGACACCCGGTACATTGGTGTTCTGGTATTTATCAACCTTGATATAGCCTTTTTCATTCAGTGCGACACCTGTGGCTTCAATATTCAGGTTATCAGTCATTGGTTCACGGCCAATTGCCCAAATTAATGCATCTACTGTTTGTTCTTGGCCATTTTCCAATTTTAATGTCAGTGAACCATCTGAATTTTTCACGACTTCTTTTGGAATTGATTCTGTGTGCAGTTTTGGACCTTCCGTATTCATGACTTCCACTAATGTTTCAACAATAAGTGGGTCAAATGAACGTAACGGGGCATGTTTACGCACGAATAAATGCGCCTCTGCACCTAAACCATTTAATACACCTGCGAGTTCAACGGCAATATAACCGGCTCCCACAACCGCAACACGTTTTGGCAAGGCTTCAAGTTCAAAGAAACCGTCAGAAGTCATCCCGTATTCCGCCCCTGGGATAGCAGGGATCACCGGGCGACCACCTGTCGCAATCAAAATATGGTCGGCCGTATAGGTTTCACCATTCACTTCAACAGTATGCGCATCAATAAAACGCGCAAACCCATTGATAACATCAACTTTATTATTACCTAAGACACGGTCATAAGATTGGTGAATGCGGTCAATGTAAGCAGTACGGCTATCAATCAATGTTTTCCAGTCAAAACGATTAATTGTCGCATCAAAACCATAATCAGGGCCATAATTGCGAATAGCTTCAGAAATTTGTGCCGCATGCCACATCACCTTTTTCGGTACGCAACCCACGTTAACACAAGTCCCACCTAATGCTTTCGCCTCAATTAAGGCACATTTTTGCCCATACATTGCTGCACGGTTCATCGACGCAATACCACCGCTTCCGCCACCAATTGCGATATAGTCGTAATGTTTGCTCATAATTTGGTTATTCCCATTGATTGAATGATTTATGAATGCATTTTCTCGCATCATGCTATTGATTGTCATGGCATAAATAGCGCTTTACGATAGATAACACCTGTTAATTTAATTGGCATTATCTATCAAAAATATAGGTTACTCTGGCACAATCCAGTCAACTAACGTATGTCCAGTGCCTTCTGGGACGAGTGTTTTATGTAACCACGGCAGCACATTCTTCATTTGCTGCTCAAGTTTCCAAGGTGGGTTGATCACTATCATACCAGACGCTGTCATTCCACGTTGGTCGCTATCAGGGCGTACCGCCAATTCAATTTGCAGTATTCTACGAATACCCGTTGCTTCTAATTGATTGACCATACGCTTAATTTGTTGACGTAATACAACAGGATACCAAATTGCATAAGTTCCTGTTGCGAAGCGTTTATAGCCTTCTACCACCCCTTTCACGACCGCTTCATAATCCGTCTTCATTTCATAAGGAGGATCCATCAGTGCAAAGCCACGTCGGCTCTGTGGGGGTAATTTCGATTTCAGTTGTTGATATCCATCTTCCTTGAAAACTTGTGCGCGGTTATCCCGTGAAAATTCGGTGCGCAATAATGGATAATCGCTCGAATGTAATTCAGTTAATACCAGTTTATCGTGTTCACGTAATAGATATTTTGCTAATAATGGTGAACCTGGGTAATAACGTAAACGCCCATTATCATTCAATTGGCGCACAATATTCATGTACGGCAATAATTCCTCAGGTAAATCAGGTTGCTCCCAAATACGCGCAATCCCTTCAAGATATTCACCTGTTTTTTCTGCATGCTCCCCCGTTAATTGATAACGGCCAGCACCTGAGTGCGTATCTATATACAGAAACGGTTTTTCTTTCTCTTTCAGAGATTCAATGATCAAGCTCTGTACTGTGTGTTTTAACACATCAGCATGGTTGCCTGCGTGAAAGCTGTGACGATAACTTAACATGTAACGTTTATTTCCTGAGGAAATTCAATATTAGCCACTAGGATGACTATTATTAAATAGATTCTTTAAAGATAGCCTTTTTGAACAAAAAATAGACCGGATTTATTCTTCCGCCCCATTATAGCTAAATTTGGCTACAAATGTCATAACCATAGTCACGCTAAAATTCACATGACTGAAAAGAAACAAAACGCTATCCTAAACACAAATACCAAAACAAACAGAGGTAAATGATGAATAAACTACTCCTTACAACTAGTATTTGTATTGCTTTTTTTACTAGTGCATCAGTAATGGCAGCAAAAACACAAAATGGCTGCGAAATAAAAAAACAACGCATTGAAGAGCAAATTAATTACGCTAAACAACATGGAAATCAACATCGAGTTAGAGGATTAGAAGAAGCACTAGATAATGTGAATCGTTATTGCACACCAGAATCTTTATACCGTGATAGCCAAAAAGCGGTGGATGAAAAGACAGAAAAAGTGCAAGAGCGAGAGGCTGAGCTACAGGAAGAAAAATTAAAAGGTGATGACAGCGACAAAATTAAAAAACGAGAAAGAAAACTCGCAGAAGCTCAAGCTGAATTAAAAGAAGCCCAAGCTGAACTGCAAGTTTATAAAGATGCGCTTTAATTTCTAACGTCCCTTTTTCTCTGATTAATTAACCAGTTGCTTTGACTTTAAACAAACGTTCCAATGACTATTCATCTCTTAAAATAGTCATTGGGATGAAGTTACTGGCCAATTTAAGCTATAGTATTATGCATATCATTCATTTATAGGCATTAAATAGGTCGAAAAGTCAGACAATTTTTAGTTGCGGGAAAAGGGGATTAAATGTCGAATACGCAGGAAGAAGAACAAAAAGATACCAATAAACTGAAAGCGACACTGAATAGAAGCATTGATGGCAGTAAAAAAGCAGTGACCTTCTCAATGCGAGTTGTGGACTTTATTTGTGCAATTCCTTTTATTACTCATATCATTCGTACCGTGCAACGCTTTAACGACCGAATGGGGAACCAGTTTGGGGCTGCAATTACCTATTTCTCCTTTCTCTCTTTAATTCCTGTTTTAATGTTTTCATTCGCCGCTGCCGGTTTTGTATTAGCCAGTAATCCTGAATTACTTGAAAAATTAGTTCGTGGAATTTCTGCAAATATTACTGACCCTACGCTCGCAAATACATTAGAAAGAACAATAGATACAGCAATACGTCAACGTACGACAGTGGGGCTGACAGGGTTAGCTTTAGCGGTATACTCAGGGGTTAATTGGGTTAATAACTTACGTTTAGCTATTTTGGCGCAATCACGCCCTGTGTGGGAGCGCAATGAAGATGAACATGAAAATATTATCTTCCGCTATATTCGCGACTTCTTTGCTTTAATTGGCCTACTTATTGCCTTAATTGTGACAATTACGCTTACCTCTGTTGCTGGCTCTGCACAAGCGACGATTGTCAGTACACTTGGGTTAGATGGTATAGAATGGCTTAAACCTGCTTGGACACTGATTGGCTTAACAATATCAATTACAGCTAATTTCCTGTTATTTTTATGGATTTTTTGGATCCTACCTCGCATGCAACATCGCCGTAAGTCACTCTTTAAAGGAACATTACTGGCTGCCATTGGGTTTGAAATCATTAAATCCATCATGACCTGGATTTTGCCTAACCTTGCTTCATCGCCTTCTGGAGCCGCATTTGGTTCAGTGCTTGGGCTAATGGCATTCTTCTACTTCTTTGCGCGTTTAACCTTATTTTGTGCAGCTTGGATAGCGACTGATGAACCAAAAGGTTCATTGGATAACGAAATGATTAAATAACAACTTGTTGGGGCGGTAAGACAAACCGCCCTACCACCGTTTAAAGCGAGCGTTTCATTTCTTCGGCCAACGTTCTAACCAATAAAGACGCTGACATCTCGCGAGCTTTCGCCACATTCTGCCCCGCCCAATACGCCGCAAACTCATCACTACCTGACTTTATTGCCGCTGCATTGAGCTGCTTACCAATATCATAAACCAATGGATAATCAGGTAATTGACTTGTCTCATAGCCGTTACCTGCTCGAATAAATTGATTAATAATCCCTCTCGCTGGGCGCCCTGAAATTGCAGACGTTAGTTGAGTGTGATCCGCTGTTTGCTGCTTGACCTTAGCCCGATAGCCTGTATTCGCGGCAGATTCAGGGCAAAGCAAAAATGCAGTGCCCAATTGAGCGGCAGCAGCACCGCAGTCTAAAGCCATATTAATACCTTGCCCATCCATCATGCCACCAGCTGCAATCACTGGTAAATCAATATGTTGAGATATTAACGTCACTAATTCATAAGTGGTCAGTTCTTCATCTAAAGCCTGCAAATCAAACATGCCTCGATGCCCTCCCGCTTCAATACCTTGTGCGACAACAGCATCAATTCCAGCCAATTCAACTTGTTGCGCTTCTTGTAAGTTCGTTGCCGTCGCCATGGTATAAATACCATGTTGTTTCAATTGCTGGACTACCTTGATGGATGGAATATTAAAATGAAAACTCACTACTGCAGGTTTTGTTTCAAGTAACATAGATAACATTTCTGAGTTATCTAAAAAAGTGTCATAAATTTCATTGAGATAGGAAGGTGGAGTCTCATTAAATTGAGCAAAATAAGGCGCCAAATACTGGCTCCATGCTAGCTCATTATCAGGATGACGTTTCGCAGGTAAATGGCAGAATAAATTGACATTGAATGCTTTACTTGTCAGTGCTTGCGTTTGAGTAATCAATTGGCGAGCTTGTTCCACTGAATTTGCACCTAGGCCTAGTGAGCCAAGCCCGCCCGCCTCTGAAACTGCAGCGGCTAGCGCTGGGGTGGAAACTCCTGCCATCGGAGCTTGTATAATGGGATAACGCAAGCCTAACCGTTGTAGAAATGTATTCGAGTTGTTCATGCTATTTCCTTTACATCAATATCTGGGTACATTTTATGTTCTTATATTGAGAACAAACATAGCACCAAATTTATATAAAAAGAAAAAACACTTACCATAGTATGGATGCCATATTACTACTTTCAGCGCATGTAAAGCGTACATTGGTTCGTATGAATATGATTAAGATGGCATGTATCCTCATCTTAATCATTTAATAATGAGATTATTATGACCACCTCTATTCAACAACTCGAAAATTTAACTTGTGGTGTCGTCCTTTACTACCATAATCAACCCCAAAATAGCGTGGGAACCTTCTGCGCTAGAGGAGCAGATCTTGAAGGTATGCCCCTCTCTGTTGATACACCGCTGCGAATTGCCAGTAATACAAAGACATTTACTGCGGCTACAATTTTACGTCTTGCTGAAATGGGGAAACTTAGTATTTATGATGCAATATCTGAATATATTGACCCACAATATAATGCGCTACTCAGTACCCAATATAACACTCACACTATCACCATTCGCCATTTACTGGAGCACAGCAGTGGCCTACTAGACCATGCTGATGGTGACTACCTCAAAGCCGTTCTTAAGCAGCCTAATTATGTTTGGAGCCGAACAGAGCAAGTCGAAATGTACATGCGTAAACAATTTCCAACGTTTTCGCCTTCTAAATCCTTTATTTATTCAGATACGGGTTATATTTTGCTCGGTAATATTATTGAACGAATTACGGGACAATCTCTTGGCCTAGCTGTTAGGGAGCTTTTGCATTTCGACTCTATTGGTCTTGAAAGCGCATATTGGGAGTCATTAGAACAACCACCGGAAATCGCGACACCACGGGCTCGTCAATATTTAGGTAAATGGGATGGCACACATATTCATGCCTCCATGGATGCCTATGGCGGTGGTGGTTTAGTTATGTCCTCGAAACAAATGGCGATATTTCTAGAAGCGCTGTTTGAGGGAAATATTTTTTCATCACCAAATACGCTAGAGACTATGCTAAGTATGGGTTCTCACGATGGCGCAGAAAATTATAGATTGGGCATCATGGTAAATGTTGTCAATGGCATCACCCTGTATTCCCATTTAGGTTTTTGGGGCTCTGTAGCCTATTACGCACCAAAAGCAAAAATCAGTGCGGCGGGGTTTGTTGATGACAGAGAGTCACGAGAGACGCTGATCCACGTTATTGAATCGCTATTAAGCCAACAACATGAAATGAAAAGATAACCACTGGATATTCAATGGCTATCTTTTCATATAACTATCTTTTCATATTTATTGTGCAGTAGATTTTTCTTCTACAGGTGAAGCAGGTGCGGCTTCTGTTGATACTGGCGCTGCAATCTGAGGCCATAGCACTTTGGTAAATTTCTGGCGAATTTGTTCCGCATCCATCAATTGCTTATCTTTTGGCTGCGCTAATACAAAAGCAGCTTCTTGAGATAATAACCTGCGGGCTTCCATATTAACGTGTTCGAGGCTCTGTGACGCCAAGAAGGCTTGCCTTAACCGCTGATACTGTTCAGGAGCGATATCAACGACCCCATTTTGTTGAGAAATCAAACGTTGGCTAATCAGAACGTCGGTACTCGTACGCGCATAAGCGGCAAACAACTGCGATAACTGCACCTGTTTCTCTTTGAGCATGTCGTCAAATAACTCAGCCGCAATACCATTTTGGTTAATTGATGCAAGCTCACTCGCGACAATGTCTGTCACCGCTGCCATTTTTTCAGGCGCTGCCGTGACCGTTAATGTACAACTGGCTTTTTGATATTGCACACGACAATCTAACCCCGGAACGACTTCCCCTTGATTAAATTTTTGATTGAACGCTTTTTGCAAGGAGCGATAAACTGCTTCACGCGCTAAGTCACTGGACCAATAACGCAGTAAGACATTTGAGTCTTTAATGGGTAGCCAATCAATATCCCAAATTAATGAAAGCGTGTCCTGTGCAGGTTGTTCCTGCAAGATATCAATAGATTGTGGTTTTACTGACGATAACACGGCAACAGAAACCGGTTCAGAGCGCCGACCTTCTAATGAAGAGAAATTTTGTGAAATTGAATCAGATAACATTCGAGCATCCACATGGCCCGCGACATACAATGTCATGACATCCGGTGTATACCATTTTTGATAAAAAGAATTCACACTTTCAAGCGCCACAGCACCATTCGGTTTTTGGCCTGGGTCGTACCCCATCATTGTTGATCCCTTTAAACGCGCTCGCCAAACGGGATCGTTGGCATTTAAAGGCAGTGTTGCAACTGGGACATTTTGTGCCGTCAAACCATTATGCAATGTCGTTTCTGTATACTCAGCACCTGCAACAGAAGTTGCTAACCAACTTAGCGCTTGCTTGATTAGGTCTGGGCGATTATTGGGTAAACTTAAGCTATAAATAGTGTAGTCATAGGAAACAACAGCGGGTGGAATTGGCATGTCAGGGTCTGCTGCCTGACGCCAGAATTCTTGTAATGTTGCAGTTGGAAACGCTTCTGTTTGATGAAACAACGCCATTTTAGGAATGAGGTAACTGTATCCTTTCTCGCTCGCTTTTTCTGTTAATGAGCCTGTTTTAATTGCTAACCTGAGCTGGATACGGTCATTTGGACGTTGTGGTGTTTGTAATAATTGCCAGCTAAAGCCATTTTCTAGCTTCCCTTGCTGCCATGCTGGATCGGGTTGTAAGGACTCAGCCCCCGCTAAATGCGCGACGGAGAATAATACAACACCAATGATATACCGAACTTTCAAGCCCTGCATGTAAACCCCTATGTGTTTTATATCTTTATATTTAACCGCGAATAACGACAGATAAATTAACGAAAAACGCGAACTTATCGGGTTAAACGATATAGTTTGGCTTTATTCCATTTTTCATTGTCACCACTATAACGATATTAGACCATAAAGCTGAGTTCATGTTCATGGCTTAGTCTGATTTTTGCTGTTTTCTTTGACGATTATACCCTTTTGCAAGTAAACCGAGCTCATCGTCACGATGATATTCAGACACAGTAATTTGATTAACTTCAGAATTTGTCTGTAATTCAATTGCGATTTTACGCAGTGGCCTTATTATCATTCGGCTGACACACCACGTCATTCCAATAGCAATAATGAGCACCAACAGCAAATAAGTGGTTGTCATCAATGCGAGTGTGTTTAGCGCGAACCGATAAACACGGTTAGGGTCAACCTGTAATGTTAAATACCCTTGAGGCTTCGCTTGCAACACAACATTGCCGTATGCATACAGCGGCACGGTCATTTCGACAGGTATCCCCACAAAATGCGTTACCCAATCAGGTATCGGCTTAGGCGTTGCAAAGCTTAGATTCATTACCGTTGTGCCATCAACCGTAATAATCGCATTTCCCATAATGCCTGATGTTTTTAAGCTTATCAGTAGCCGTTTGACTTCGTTAAGGTCAGAACTTAACAATGAATCAGTTAATGGTTCTTGAATTTGCACTACAGCGTTACTAAGTTGGTCTAAATAATCTTGCTTACGTTGGTCAACTAAATAGCTGAATTGAATAGCTAAAAAAAGCGCAAGTGATAGCAACGTAATCATAAAGAATACGACCATACTTTTTAATGTTAGTGAGCGTTGGACTCGGGTATTCATTTGGCCACAACCTTTCTAATCAAGCAGCTTTTTTAAAGAAAACGGAAACGTCAGCCAGTATACTTGATTTTATCTGCAAAAGAGTAGCTTAAAAAGAAAGATTGGGGATTTAGGACAAACAACACGTTAAAATAGCTTAAAGGCACACTTGAATAAAAAACGGTAGAAAATCAGCCTTTTCTACCGTTTCACACATTAACTCATAACAATCGTCTGTTTTTCATCTTCATCAACCGCAAAGCACGCAACCAACTGTTGGTTATATTCCTTCAGTGTTGGCTGGAATTGCGTACACTGACCGAATGCTCTACGGCAACGCGCTGCAAATGCGCACCCCGGCGGCGGGTTCAAAGGGCTTGGCAACTCTCCCGTTAACTTAATACGTTCGCGCCGAGCATCTGGGTTCAATCTCGGTGTAGCGGATAATAACGCTTGGGTATAAGGGTGAAGAGGGTTATTAAAAATCTGCTCTTTTGTCCCTTTCTCCACACAGCGGCCTAAATACATCACCATGACTTCATCAGCAATATGCTCTACCACTGATAAATCGTGTGAAATAAAGACATAAGACAAACCTAAATCTTGCTGTAAATCCATCATCAGATTTAATACTTGAGCACGAACAGACACATCCAGTGCGGAAACGGGTTCATCTGCAACCACGATATCAGGGTCAAGCATTAAACCACGAGCTATCGCGATACGTTGACGTTGGCCACCAGAAAACATATGGGGGTATCGGCTATAGTGCTCTGTTTTCAAACCCACTTTAGCCATCATGGATAATACTTTTTCTTTGCGTTGCTCTTTCGATAACGAAGTATTAATCAATAGCGGCTCTTCCAAAATTTGCCCCACCTTTTTACGTGGGTTCAGCGAGCCATAAGGGTTTTGAAATACAATTTGGATTTTTTGGCGACGCAATTTCTCTGCAGACTTATCTTTTACTAACAAGTCTTGGTCTTGATAATACAACTCACCTTCAGAAGGTTGCTCAATCATGGTTAATAAACGACCCAATGTCGATTTACCACAACCGGACTCCCCAACCACTGCCAGTGTTTTACCTCTTTCTAGTTCAAAAGAGACTCCATCCAATGCTTTTAAGGTTTTCTCAGCAGCAAAAACCCCTCTTTTGACAGAATAATATTTTTTCAAATCCACCGCTTTGAGCAATGGAGTGTGTTGTTTGTCACTCATAGTGTTGGCCTCCCCATATCATCCAGCGGCATATGGCATTTGACTTGGCGATCACCAACGGTTTGTAACATTGGCTCTTCTTGACGGCATATCTCCGTTGCATACGGACAACGTGGGTTTAATAAACAGCCCACTGGCCTATCGTATTTTCCCGGTACCACACCAGGAAGCGAGGCTAAACGGGATTTATTCGTCGCAAATTCCGGCAAGGCACGTAATAGCGCTTGTGTATAAGGATGGCGTGGATGTTTAAAAATATCACTTGCTTTGGCGGACTCAACCACCTGCCCCGCATACATCACAATAATATGATGTGCAGCTTCTGCCACTAAAGCGAGGTCATGAGTGATAAGCACTAATGCCATATTTTCTTGTTGCTGCAATTCCAACAACAATTCAATGATTTGGGCCTGAATAGTGACATCTAGCGCTGTTGTCGGCTCATCTGCAATCAATAATTTAGGTCGACATGCGATCGCCATAGCAATCATCACACGCTGGCTCATTCCTCCTGACAACTGGTGAGGATACACATCTAAACGTGATTGTGGGTCAGGGATCCCCACCATATCTAACAGGTCGATAGCCCGCTGTTTGCGTGTACTTTTGCTCCCGCCTTGATGCACTTTCAATGCTTCAATGATCTGATACCCCACGGTAAAACAAGGGTTTAAACTGGTCATCGGATCTTGGAAAATCATCGCAACATCGGCACCAACAATCTGCCTGCGTTCTTTTTCAGGGATCGACAGCAAATCACGTCCATCAAATTTTAATGAATCTGCCATTACTTTCCCGGGGTAATCGATCAACCCCATAATCGCGAGTGAACTCACCGATTTACCTGAACCCGACTCACCAACAATACCAACGACCTGGCCTTTATCAACGCTATAGCTGATGCGGTCAACGGCGCGAAACGGTGCTTTTTCGTCTCCGAAATGTACCGAAAGTTGTTCTACATTTAACAATGCCATTTAGTTACCTCATCACTGCTTGAGTTTTGGATCAAATGCATCACGTAACCCATCACCCATCAGGTTGAACGCAAGCACCGTCAATAAAATTGCTAATCCAGGAAAAGTCACTACCCACCATGCGCTTTGTGCAAATTGCAACACATCAGACAGCATCGTTCCCCATTCAGGAGTCGGTGGCTGTGCGCCCATTCCGAGGAAACCCAAAGCAGCCATATCTAAAATGGCATTCGAAAAACCTAAAGAGGCCTGTACAATCAAAGGTGCCAAACAGTTAGGCAAAATATTGACAAACATTTGACGAGCCGCTCCTGCACCTGCAACTCGGGAGGCAGTGACATAATCACGGTTGACTTCCACCAGTACTGCCGCACGCGTCAGCCTGATATAATGTGGCAAGGCAACAAACGTCAAAGCAATAGAAGCGTTAACAATGGACGGGCCGAAAATGGCCACCAGCACCAATGCTAATAATAGGCTTGGTAATGCCAGCATGATGTCAACAACTCGCATAATTAATGCGTCAACGACACCGCCAAAATAACCTGCGATTACTCCGATGGTAACACCCGCAATTAGTGATAATACGACCACCAAGCAGCCAACTAACAGCGATAAACGAGCGCCATACATTAAGCGAGAGAGTAAATCACGCCCAATATCATCAGTTCCTAAAATAAATTGCCAACTTCCCCCGTCCTGCCAAACAGGTGGAACAAGTAAAAAATCACGAAATTGTTCATCTGGGGCATGCGGAGCTAATACTCCCGCAAAAATCGCAATCAGCACCATCAGGATAATGTAGAACATCCCGACAACGGCCCCTTTGTTACGTTTAAAATAGTGCCAAAACTCTTGTAATGGTGTCATCGGCTGCGGGGCGCTGACAACAGTTGGCTCAGTAGATTGAGACATTTAGCGCTCCTTATTTCTTATGGCGAATACGTGGGTTTACAATGCCATACAGCACGTCGACCACTAAGTTTACGAGGATGATCAGTGTAGCAACCAGCAGGACGCCCCCTTGTACTACAGGGTAGTCACGGCGCTGTAGTCCTTCGATTAACCAGCGTCCTAACCCAGGCCATGAGAAAATAGTTTCTGTTAAAATAGTCCCTGCTAGCATCACCCCAACCTGTAAGCCAATTACCGTGACCACTGGTAATAATGCGTTGCGTAATGCGTGAATTAAAATGACGCGCGCGCGGCCAAGACCTTTGGCACGAGCAGTCCGAATATAGTCTTCTCCCAATACTTCCAACATTGACGAGCGAGTCATGCGCACAATAACGGCTAATGGGATCGTACCTAAAACAATAGAAGGCAATATTAAGTGCTCTACTGCATCAATAAAGTCACCATCCTCCCCCCAAATTAGGGTATCAATTAGCATAAAACCGGTCAGAGGCTGGGAGTCATCAAGAAAAACGGTGTCACTGACTCGGCCGGCTACTGGAGTGAGGTCTAACTGCACCGACACTAGCATGATGAGCATGATCCCCCACCAGAAGATAGGCATTGAGTAACCCGTTAAAGAAAGGCCGATTGCAGTATGGTCAAAAATTGACCCACGTTTTACTGCCGCTAAAACTCCAACAGGGATCCCAACAGAAACCGCAAAAATCATGGCGCAAGTGGCCAGTTCAACGGTCGCTAAAAAACGAGGTAAAAACTCTTCCCACACACCAATACGGCTTTTTAGGGAAATCCCTAAATCACCATGAAATATCCCATTGATGTAATGGAGATATTGCTTCCAAAGTGGCTGATCAAGCCCTAGTTCAGCCATTAAATAAGCATGCCTTTCAGGGGATAATCCCCTTTCACCTGCCATGATCATCACCGGGTCACCCGGGATCATGTGGACAAAAGCAAAGGTTAATAATGTAATACCGATAAACGTGGGGATCACAAGCCCCAATCGTCGGAGGATAAATTGCAACATATCCTGAATCTCTTTAATAATGCCGTTGACGGCTCTTAGTCCGTTTGGCTACTCAGAAAATCGCTTTTCCGGGTGCTCACAAACAACTTAACTTTTCCGCTTCTTCTAGAGAAGAAAACGCCCTCCGCTCTAAACCAGCAACGAAGGGCATAGACAGATTAGATACGATTACTTCTCAATATCGACGTTTTCGAAGTGGTGTTTGCCTAGTGGGTCAACCACATAGCCTTTGACTTCTTTACGTACCGGCTCAAACACCGTGGAGTGTGCAATGATGAGGGCTGGTGCCTGTTCATTCATCACAACTTGCGCTTGCTTGTACAGTTCAACTCGTTTGTCGTGATCTGCTGTTTGGCGTGCTGGTTGGATCAAGTTCTCAAAGCTTTCATTACACCATTTTGAGTAGTTAGAACCTTGCTCTTTTGCTGCACAGCTAAATAAGGTTGCAAAGAAGTTATCAGGGTCCCCATTGTCACCCGTCCAACCCATCATTACCGTTTGTGGCTCGCCATCTTTCGCACGTTTGAGGTATTCGCCCCACTCATAGCTAACAACCTTTGATTTAACGCCAACTTTAGCCCAGTCTGCTTGGATCATTTCAGCCATACGGCGTGCATTTGGGTTATACGGTCGTTGAACAGGCATCGCCCACAAGTCAATTTCAAAGCCATTCGGGAAACCTGCTTCTGCTAATAGGGCTTTTGCTTTTTCAGGGTTATATTCGTAGTCGTTTACAGCGTCGTTATAGCCCCACATTGTCGGTGGGATCAGGTTTTTCGCTTTTTGGCCTGCACCTTGATAAACCGCTTCAATAATTGCATCTTTGTTCACCGCCATAGACAGCGCTTGGCGAACTTTTTGATTATCTAACGGTTTTTTCTCGACATTATAAGAGAGGTAACCGACGTTTAGGCCTGGTTGCTCCATTAACGTAATGTCTTTATCTTGCTTCATACGCTCTAAATCAGCCGGATTTGGATATGGCATGACTTGGCATTCATTTTTTTGCAGTTTTGCATAACGAACGGAAGCATCTGGCGTGATAGAGAAGACTAAACGGTCAAGTTTAGGTTTTGTGCCCCAATATTGGTCGTTGGCTTTATAAAGAATACGGGAGTCTTTCTGATACTGTTGCAGAACAAATGGGCCTGTTCCGATTGGGTTTAAGTCTACTTTTTCTGGCGTACCCGCTTTCAACATCTGGTCTGCATATTCAGCAGAAAGAATGGATGCGAAATCCATTGCCATATCCGCTAAGAATGGAGATTCAGGACGAGTTAACGTAATTTTTACTGTGTTATCATCGACTTTTTCAACTTTATCGATAATTTTATCCATATCCATTCCCATAAAGTATTCATAGCTGCCACCTGAAACTTTATGGTATGGGTGATTTGCATCTTTTTGACGCATAAATGTATAGATTACATCGTCCGCATTCAAATCACGGCTTGGCTTAAATTCTTTATTCGAGTGCCATTTGACACCTTTACGTAGATGGAAAGTATATTCTTTACCATCATCACTCACTTCCCAGCTTTCCGCTAGGCCCGGTTCGATTTCCGTCGTTCCTAATTTGAATTCCACTAAGCGGTTATACAGTGGAATTGAACTTGCATCATAGGTTGTTCCTGACGTGAACAACTGTGGGTTAAAGCCCTCAGGGGAGCCTTCTGAACAATAAACTAACGTTTTTGCCTGTACTGATGCTGATACTGCTAATGCTGCCAATGTAAGCCCTACAGTCAGTAGACCTGTCTTTTTAATAGAGCGCATCTGTATGCTCCTATGGTGTTCATGTTGTTTTGCTTGATGCCTAAATCCGTCATAAAAGCGACAGATGTAGTATCTGTATTTTTTGTTATTCATTGTGCAATTAATCAACTGTTACTCACTTCGTCAATAGCCACATTTATGACTCACCCACAATCTATGTAACACATTAGAAACAATTAGCACTGCAATTTAGCTTAAAATTTCACAGTAGAGGACAAGATGCAGGCGTTATAACCATATAATTAATAGTGAATAGGGTTTTATGTTGAGGTTATTTATTTTTATATTTGTGATTAAGTGCTGAATTACTGAACGAATATAGTGCTTTTATTGGTGTAGTGCGAAATAAAACACTAAAGAGAATTGATATGGAAATTATTTTAGTATGTAATAATTTAGTTTGTTTTATAAGCAAATAAAAAACATTCAGCTGACTATGCTAAACAAAATTTTAACCAACTGATAACTTAAAGAATAAAATAACACTGATAAGGGTTTGTATTCTATTTGCCCAAATACAGAATATGCTTTAATACCAACGATAAAAGCTACAATTACCTAGTATTAATTCGGTCATTCCTCAATGATGCAATTGTCTATCTTAACCCTATGATTTAACTAATAATGAAACCTTACCTGAAGACCCGTACTCATTGAATTAACCAACAGCTGATCAGTTTGCCAAATTGGAGTCTCCGTAAATAAATGATATGACAAACGCCCTATTTGGCCTTTAGCTCCAACTCTACCACCCAGCAATAGATTTTCTTTCCAAAAGGTCCCCCTATCATTTGATGTTGTTCCTAAACCTAACGAGGTATATAAAGCCATATATGGCCATGGGCTCTGCCAGAGGACCTCACTTTGTAGCTTTAAACTATTATCTCCCATATCAAAGGACTCGGCTCCTCCAATAAAACCGCTAACGCCTCCAAAACCAATAAATGACTCTTGCTCTAATAAAACATCTAACTTATCACGACTTAGTTGCACATCAAGTTGGCTTTCATATTGAAAAGGAGAGGCCACCCTCATTGCAGAAGCCGAAACTTGTAAAACCTGTGGCTTATTTAAACCTGTAACTTGCTGTGCATTTGCACCAAACCAGCTAGTTCCTTGTTTATACTTTAATGCAATTAAAGCGCTACCCTGTAAGAAGTTAACCTGATGAGTCAGCTCACCAATAATGTAATGAGCCAAACGTTGTTGTGTTTGTAAGTGTAGGTTGGACAAAAACGTGTCGCTCCTTTGGCTTTCAGACCCTAGGCTTAATGAAGTCATCGCGTTTTCTGTTCGCTTTAATAAATACTCGGCTTGTAATAATAAGAAACTGTTATGCTGCTTCAGTGGTAGAACAACATCATTGCTGGCAATGACCGTTTTATTTTTCTGGTATCCACTCAATATTGAAAACAACCAGTATTGATAAGGAAGAGAATAAAACAGCATGGCTGATTTGACTTCGGTTTCTTCGGTGTTACTAAATTGACGGCTAATATTTGAATATAAAAAATCATTTAGTAACAAAGGATTAGCAACCATAAAAGTATGGCTAACTGTATTTGTATTGCCTACCTGATGGGCCTTTGAGTGTGACTCAAAGGAGAGAGTACCTTGAAATTCGCGCCGATGCTGGCCTAGCACTATAATTTGAGTGGCGTTTTCATGCTTATCATCTGCAATTAATTTGACTTGAAAAGGGATTAAAGATGCATTTTGTAAGTTATACAAACCTTGCTCAACTTGTCGCAGATTAAGCGTATCCCCTAGCTGAAAAGGAAATATATGTTGAAGTGATTTATCTTCTGCCTGCTCATGTTGATAAACCACTGAAGAAACTGTTCCTGCTATTATTTTTGCTTGCAAGATACCAAATAGAAAAGTTTGCTCTGGGTAATACAAGTAAGAGGTTAAATAGCCTGCATGAACTAGCTCTGCCGTAATGTCATCCGCATATTTAAGCAAGCCTTGTTCATCAATGCACTGGCCTTCTATTTTTTGCCGCCATCTATTCACTTGGCTACGAGCGATTTCCTTTACTTGATCAAGCCCAATGAAATGTACTTGATTCATCATGATACAAGTAGAGGGGACTTGGATAATACCATTTGGAGGCGCTATAGGCGTGCTATAAGCTTTAAAGCCAATAATGGTACAAAAACTGAATAAGAAGCAGCAAAGATGTATCGATAAAACGTTATCAACTTTCATTAACGAGTCCTTGTAATGAAAAAGCGTTTTTACCTAAAACAACATGAGTGAGTCAGCTTATATATCAACAGAGATAGGTTATTGAGTGCAAGCCAAGTTAGTCTGAAATAGTTGAGGTGAAAAATAGGAAGGGTTAAAAACGAAAAAACCCACCTCAATGAGGTGGGTTTTAGAATTTGGTCGGCGAGAGAGGATTCGAACCTCCGACCCACTGGTCCCAAACCAGTTGCGCTACCAAGCTGCGCTACTCGCCGAAAACGGTGTGAATAATACTGCCAAGAACGGAGGTCGTCAACCCATTTTTCGCCAATTCTGTTCGTTTGCCGATAAAACCACCAAAATGGTAAGGTTTATATGCAAGCCGCCTTATTTAAAGCAAAAAATAAGCACTAAAATATTTTAGTGCTTATTTATCAAACAGGTTAGAGTTTATAAAAATAGCATTAACAACACGCTAATAACTCAATTTTAAGCCTATTGCAGTAAAGAAATATCCGCTACTCTTAAGAATAACTCACGTAACTGGCTTAATAGTGTCAAACGATTAATACGAACCGCTTGGTCTTCATCCATTACCATCACATTTGCAAAGAATTCATCCACGATATCGCGTAAAGAAGCTAATTCAACTAAGGCCTCTTGATAATTCCTTTCTGCAAACATTGGCGCAAGCTTATCTTGTAATACCACAACGTGAGTCGCCAGTTTGACTTCTTCAGGCATTTTTAGAACAGAGGCTAAAACGTTGTCCGCAAGTTTTTCTTCTGATTTGCTCAGAATATTGGAAACACGTTTATTTGCCGCTGCAAGTGCCTGTGCTTCGTCTAATGAACGGAAGTGAGTAACTGCTTTCACTCGCGCATCAAAGTCAGCAGGTTGTGTTGGGTGACGAGCTAATACCGCTTGAATGGTATCGATACTATAGCCTAATTCTTGATACCAAGAACGGAAACGACCAAGCATGAACTCAACAACGTCACTAACCACATTTTCATTGGTTAATTTATCACCGTATAAGCGAGCCGCTTCTTCTGTCATCTCAACGAGATCAAGCTGATAGCCTTTCTCAACAATAATGCGTAAGACACCTAACGCAGCACGGCGCAGAGCAAATGGGTCTTTATCGCCTTTAGGATGTTGGCCGATACCAAAAATCCCCGCAAGCGTATCCATTTTTTCAGCCAGTGCTAATGCTGCTGAAACGTCAGTCGATGGAAGTGCATCCCCTGAAAAACGCGGTTGGTACTGCTCTTTTAAAGCTAATGCAACATCTTCTGACTCACCATCATGGCGTGCGTAGTGCATTCCCATAACACCTTGAGTGTCTGTGAACTCAAACACCATGTTAGTCATTAAGTCACATTTTGCTAATAGACCAGCTCGTGTTGCATGATTTACATCCGCACCAATTTTGCTCGCAACCCAGCCAGCTAATGCTTCTAAACGGTCTGTTTTATCACGCAATGTACCTAATTGTTTCTGGAACAATACGGTTTCTAAGCGTGGTAAGTTATCTTCCAAACGTTGTTTACGGTCAGTCTTAAAGAAAAATTCGGCATCCGCTAAACGTGGGCGTACGACTTTTTCGTTACCTGAGATGATTTGCTGAGGATCAGAAGACTCAATATTGGCCACAAAGATAAAGTTAGGCATTAGCTTGCCAACCTTATCATAAACTGGGAAATATTTTTGGTCCCCTTTCATGGTGTAAACGAGCGCTTCTGAAGGAACTTCTAAGAATTTCTCTTCAAATTTAGCTGTTAAAACGACTGGCCATTCAACCAATGACGTCACTTCTTCAAGCAAGCTATCCGTTAAGTCAGCTTGGCCACCAAGAGCCTGAGCTGCTTTTTCTGCATCCGCTTTAATCACCGCTTTACGTTCTTCGTAATCCGCCATGACTTTACCGCGTTCACGTAAAATGGCTGGATATTGTTCAGCGTTATCAATAGTAAATTCAGCTTCACCCATAAAGCGGTGGCCACGAATTGTGCGCCCGCTCTTGATACCTAAGATTTCACCATCAATCACATCACTACCTAGCAGTAATGTGACTGTATGAACAGGGCGAACGAATTGGGTATCTTTATCAGCCCAGCGCATTAATTTAGGAATTGGTAGTTTTGCTAGCGCACGGCTAGTCATATCAACCAATAACTCACTAACGGCCTGCCCTTTCACTTGAGCACGATATAGTAGCCATTCGCCTTTATCTGTGGTCAAACGCTCAGCTTGATCAACGGTAATACCACAACCACGAGCCCAGCCTTCAGCGGCTTTAGTCGGTTGACCATCTGGACCGAATGCCTGAGAGATAGCAGGGCCGCGCTTTTCAACTTCACGGTCTGGCTGTGAAGCCGCTAAATCAGCGACTTTAAATGCTAACCGACGGGGAGCAGCAAACCACGTTACTGCACCATGAGCGATATCAGCACCATCAAGTTCAGCCGTAAAATTTGCAGCAAATGATTCAGCTAATGAACGAAGAGCCTTCGGCGGTAACTCTTCGGTGCCGATTTCCACAAGGAAAGTCTGTTGAGTCATGACAGCCTCTTAGTTCTTATGACACATAGGGAATCCAAGCGCTTCACGAGAAGCATAGTACGCTTCTGCAACCCCTTTAGTTAGGGTACGAATACGTAAAATATAGCGTTGGCGTTCAGTAACAGAAATGGCTTTACGTGCATCTAGTAGGTTGAAAGTGTGAGCCGCTTTCAAGATACGTTCGTATGCAGGTAGTGGAAGTGGCGTTTCCAAAGCCAGCAAGTGTTGAGCTTCTTTTTCATACTCGTCAAAACATTTGAACAGAAAATCAACATTTGCGTATTCGAAGTTATAGGTTGATTGCTCAACTTCGTTTTGATGATAAATATCACCATAGGTAGTTTTACCCAATGGACCATCACACCAGACAAGGTCATACACGCTGTCCACGCCTTGAATATACATGGCTAAGCGTTCTAGGCCGTATGTAATTTCACCCGTTACCGGTTTACACTCAAGACCACCGACCTGCTGGAAGTAAGTAAACTGAGTCACTTCCATCCCGTTAAGCCATACTTCCCAACCTAGTCCCCAAGCACCAAGTGTTGGGTTTTCCCAGTTATCTTCAACAAAACGAATGTCGTGAACGGTTGGGTCAACACCTAATTCTTTTAAAGAACCAAGGTATAATTCTTGGATGTTATCGGGTGATGGTTTGATGATCACCTGAAACTGATAATAGTGTTGTAGACGGTTTGGGTTTTCACCATAGCGACCATCAGTAGGTCGACGGGATGGTTGGACATAAGCCGCAGCAATAGGCTCAGGGCCTAATGCACGCAAACACGTCATTGGGTGAGAAGTTCCTGCGCCGACTTCCATGTCCAATGGTTGAACAATGGTACAGCCTTGACGCGCCCAGTAGTCCTGTAATGTCAGGATTAGACCTTGGAAGGTTTTGGTATCAAACTTTTGCATGTTAGATCCGCACGCGATACGTAAAATTTAATGAAAGTACGCCAGTATACCCTTTGACCGCAAGATATACAGCATTGAATATGTCTGTATTTATTCTAAAAATAAAAAAAAATACTTTCACCCCTTTTAAACTGGTTATTTATACAGTATAAATAATTTGTTTTTTGAAACAAGGTTATTGAAACTGTAAAAAGGATGAAAAATGGATACTTCCCTGACACGCTGCCATTGGGTTAATCAAGATCCTGAATATATCGCTTATCACGACCATGAATGGGGTAAACCCACTTATGGCAACTTAGCATTATTTGAAATGCTTTGCCTTGAAGGCCAACAAGCCGGGCTCTCTTGGTACACTATTTTAAAAAAACGCCAAGGATATCGTGACTTATTTCATCATTTCGATCCTACAAAAATCGCATTAATGAGTGAGAATGATGTTGAACGACTTATGCAAGATACTCGAATTATCCGTAACCGACTAAAAATTAATGCGATTATCGCGAATGCAAAAGCCTATTTAGCGATGAAAGACAATGGTGAAGATTTTTCCACTTTTATTTGGCAATTTGTAAATGGTCAACCCATTGTCAATGGTTGGGAAAAACCATCACAAGTCCCTGCGGAAACTGAAATTTCTAAGCTTCTTTCCAAGGCGCTCAAAAAACGTGGGTTTAAATTTGTCGGTTCGATCACTTGTTATGCCTTTATGCAGGCAACTGGCATGATTAATGACCATTTAGTGAATTGTTGCCAATTTAAATAAATTAGTTTTTATCGGTGTAACTTACCAAGGAAAAAGAAAAATAAACCACCAAGGCATTAACATTGCAATATTTTAACTCGACAAATTAGAAACTTTCGATATTTTACATTAAAAAAAGATGTGAATGGGTGGTTGAACTCTGAGAAGTAGCAGAGTATGTTTTAAATTCCATTAACAATCTAATAAATATATGTGAATAAATGCGATGATATTTTCTAAATTTGGTAATAAATTTGCTCAAAATTCAGGTATTTCATTATTAATGAAAGACTTGAATGAAGGCATAAGAACCCCTGGCTCCATTATGTTAGGGGGTGGAAATCCAGCTCATATCCCTGAAATGGATAAATATTTCCAAGATCTATTAGCTGAAATGTGTGCTAATGGCCAATTGACGGACACTTTATGTAATTATGATGGTCCTCAAGGTAAAGATGCCATGTTGAAAGCGCTTGCAGCAACGCTAAAAGCAAAACTAGGTTGGAACATTAGCGCGAAAAATATTGCCCTATCTAACGGCAGCCAGAGCGCTTTTTTCTATCTATTTAACTTGTTAGCCGGTCGCTTTGAAGATGGTATCACCCGTAAAGTCCTCTTCCCTCTTGCCCCTGAATATGTCGGTTACGCGGACTCAGGGCTTGACGATGACTTATTCGTCGCGAACAAACCACAAATTGAATTTTTACCTAATGGCCAATTTAAGTACCGGGTGGACTTCAACACATTAGAAGTTACTGATGACATTGGTGTTATTTGTGTGTCTCGTCCAACAAACCCAACCGGTAATGTCATTACAGATGAAGAAGTTGAGCATTTAGATCAATTAGCTAAACAACATAATATCCCATTATTAATAGATAATGCTTATGGTGTTCCTTTTCCTGGCATTATCTTCAGCGAAGCTACGCCATTTTGGAACGAAAATGTCATTCTTTGTATGAGTTTATCTAAACTTGGTTTACCTGGAACTCGATGCGGCATTATCATCGCTAATGAAGAAATCATTGAAGCCGTTAGTAATATGAATGGTATCATTAGCCTTGCGCCTGGTGGCATAGGCCCTGCACTTGCTTTAGAAATGCTCAAAAAAGATGATCTTATCTCATTATCTAAGAATGTAATTGGCCCTTTTTATAAGCAACGTGTGGAAGAAGCCATCGAAATTATTCGCCGCTATATTCCAGAAGATAAATGTTTGATTCATAAGCCTGAAGGTGCCATTTTCCTTTGGTTATGGTTTAAAGACTTACCAATTAATTGCTTAGAATTATACCAACGCTTAAAGAAACGCGGTGTATTGATGGTTCCTGGCCACTACTTCTTTCCCGGTATCGAACAAGATTGGCCACATGCACATCAATGTATGCGCATGAACTATGTCCCTGAACCAGAAAAAATTGAACAGGGGATCAAGATATTAGCTGAAGAACTAGAAAAAGCTTATCAAGAAGTAACCTGTTAGGTTGCAAAATAACAAAGGGCTTTTAAGCCCTTTAATTGCAATTTTTAGGTAAAAAAAAGCCCTTTCATGCAGAAAGGGCTAAAAATTAGCGAGAACTCCGTAATTGAAATCAAATTAATTTTTCAATACGAATATCATTCAGAACCATTAGAACATCTTTTCTATTTGGTTATTGCTTGAACAAAAGCACTTTTTGCCCCTATATATCGTGATACTTTTTAATGGCCTTCTTCTATATCCATCATGAATACTCACCTATCCAATTGAAAAACAAGCCTTAAACAGTGTTAGTTCTTCATCAAGTGGATTATCACATTTAACTAAACGGCCCAAAATAAAATGGCGAGTAATTGAGGAGAAATAATCCTTAAAAACATCGCTAATGGATAAACTGTTGCATAAGATAATGCGGGTGCACCGCTGGTCGCATGAATATTATTTGCAAATGCTAATGCAGGAGGGTCCGTCATGGAACCTGCTAGCACCCCGCAAAGGCTCAGATAGTTCATTTTGCCAAAAATTCGAGCTACAACACCTGTAATAAATAGCGGCACAAACGTGATCAATAACCCATAGCCAATCCACGTCAGCCCATCGCCTTTAATTAAAGTATCAATGAAGCCACCACCTGAATTGAGCCCAACCACAGCGAGGAACATGACAATCCCCAACTCTCTCAACGCCAAATTTGCACTCGGAGGCATGAACCAATATAAACGCCCGATAGTCCCTATACGACCTAGAATTAATGCAACAACTAGTGGGCCTCCCGCTAATCCAAGTTTTAGCGCTGCAGGAAAACCTGGAACAAAAACAGGTATTGACCCCAGTACAACCCCAAGCCCTATTCCAAGGAACACAGGTAACATTTGAACTTGCTGTAGTTTTTGTTTCGCATTGCCTAACAAAGCGGTGACAGCTTCAATTGACTCAGGACGCCCAACAATATTTAAAATATCGCCAAATTGTAAAACTGAATTGTTATTAGCCACTAAATCAATACCCGTACGGTTTAATCGTGTAACAACAACGTCATATTTTTGTTTTAAATTTAAGTCTTTAAGCCTTTTACTTAATACGGCATCATTCGTTACTACTACACGAACGGAATGCAAAATAGAGCTTGATGTCGAAAGGGATGCATCAACTTCCTCACCTAATATTAAGCGAACTTTATTTAAATCGTCTTTCAAACCAACAACGTGCAATAGATCCCCTAAATGGATCTCTGTTGTGGGCTGAGGGACAACAAGCATATCTCCACGTTTTAATCTTGAACAAACAATCGCTTCACTACCAAGTAGTGGGATGTCTTGCATCATTAAGCCATCAAGATTAGCGTTACGAATGGCAATATTCATGGTCTGCAGAGAATCGCGCTGTTGAAAATTAGAACTATTAAATGCGGAAGCTTCTTTATCTACTGAGATCCTAAAAATAATGCGTACTAACCACATTACTAATAATATGCCACAAATCCCCATAGGATATGCCATGGCATAACCCATTCCCATCTGGTCAACAAGGTTAGGATCAGAGCCTAAATCAGATAAAATTTGCTGACCAGCACCTAAAGATGGGGTATTCGTGACTGCACCTGAAAAAATACCTAAAATAATAGGTAATGGGATATTCGCAACTTTATATATAATTGCCGTTACCACCGCACCTAAGACAACCACCATCAGCGCAAAACCATTTAGTTTCAGGCCAGAAACACGTAAAGAAGAGAAAAAACCAGGCCCGACCTGAATACCAATCGTGTATACAAACAGTATCAAGCCAAACTCTTGAATAAAATGCAGCATGTCTTTATTCAGTTGTAAGCCGTAACTTTGGGCAAAATGCCCAACGATGATCCCCCCAAATAGGACACCACCAATACCCAGCCCAACACTACGGATCTTCCAATTACCAATCCATAATCCTAAAGCAGCAGCTAACGCCAACAAACTTACAGTAAGAGCTAATTCACTCATAGACCGCATCCTTTTGACGACAAGTTACCCATTAAACACACCCAAATAGGCGATAAAACAGACTACTGAATCGATTATGCCAAATAGCCTGAGGGTAATATGTGCCATAGAGCACAGTTCAGAATGAATAAGTGACCTATTTTTTTAGAATTTTCAAACTGATAACAAATATAAAATAGTATGTCTTTATTTCTTAACGTTATTTACCATTCATCGAATAGATACTGAAGGTAAACATTTTTAGTTAATAGCTACAAGGAAACTATTAACTAAAAAAATACATACGGTTAAATAAAATAATAATATGACGCCATTATTGTGAATTTCTTGTTTTTCGTTATTATAAGTCAATATTAGGAATAACAAACTAAATACAGGTTAACAACGTCTATGCCGAGTTTAATTTCAATACGATTCTGTTTCCTTATCGCACCTCTTATTTTGAGTGGTTGCTCGAGTATTATGACCCATGCGGGCCCATCAGAAGGTTATTACCCTGGTTCTAAAAATAGTATTAAAATGATAAAAGATGATGAAACTGGTTGGGTCGTTAAACCTTTACTTGCTATTGATTTACCTTTTTCTGTTGTTATGGATACTCTTTTAATTCCTTTAGATTACGCTAAATCAGGTAATGATGATAAAGCTGATTCACCCAAAAAACGTATAGAAGAACTTGAAAAGAAAGATAAAACGAAAAAGTAATTTAGGATCAATCAAACGTTTATAATTAAAATGTCATTGTGTACTAAATGTATTTATTAATACATTATTTTTAACCTAACTAAGATCTGGCAAATCATTCATGTAATATTACTTTAATTATTAATTTTTTATGACAATAGCCTTTCTTAACTTAAATATTCTATTTGTAAACATCGCCATACTCGACATGCGAATAATTAACAATTAAATGATTAGAATTTTAATTAGAGTGTAATAAAAATAATTACGAATAAAAAAGTTAATCCGAACTTTTTTATCCATAATTATAGAAACCTAATTATTTTATTTACCGCTTTAAACCCGTTTCTACTGTATAAATCTGCCTAAATCCATCAATATCACGCATGAATGCGATCAATTCATCATTAGGTGAAAATACAATGGCATCAGCAACAGGAGCAGGCTCAGTCCATTCTGTTAATTTTTGCATAACCCCAGTCACAACATGACAATACATAACGCTATTGTCACGAATAAAGCAGATATGCTCACCTTTACTATCCCAGTTAAAGGCAGACTGAAGCGGTGAAGAGCCATGCGTTATTTGCCTTTGCATTCCAGTTAGCGTATCAACTAACCATAACTGAGCGTTGCCGTCATCATCATTCATCAAACAAGCGATCGATTTACCATCTGGCGAAGTTCTAAGCCAATGTCGTGGTTGTTTTGCTAAACCAGGAAATTTTTTATCCTGTGTGTAAGTTAAACGCCTTTGCTGTATCCCCCTCGGAGGAGAAGGCATGCTCGATTCTGTTCCTTGGATGGGAAATTCCCCTGCAATCATGTAATCCTCAAGCTGTGAAGGCAAATCAACAATGTAGATCTCAGGGATAATTTCTCCATTTGTAGAATGAGTATCGCCAATAAATACCAGTGCTCTTTCCTGCCACTCCCCACTCTGTTTTTGATAGCCTTTTTGACCTACCCAGCCCTCTTCGTATGCACGGCTAATTTCATCGCTGCAAGGTTTAGGCTGCGGTGTAGTCTGGGTCACAACACAACAAAAATAGTCGCCATTGTATTCTCGGTTATGTTTTTTGGGATTTACATTGACAGGCCCGATAGGTACAGCAATCGCAACATTCCGTTGGTCTAATTGCACATCTAATTCATGCATTACATGGTCGTTATATGTAAAACTCAGCCACTTTCCGTCTGGACTAAAAACATGAACATGAGTGCCCCCACGTAACGCCCCCACTAAATAAGGCGGAGTAATACACATAGCATCAATGGGGTGAACGACGTTTAATTGTTCGTCTTTAACATACACCCCTCTTCGGTGGTGAAAATCATATTGCCACTGATCATCTGGGTACTCAGGGCCATGTATAAACGCATATTGAATTGGCGGTTGAGGACTTACAGTTACCACCCCAACGTGAGCCCCATGACTTGCACGGTAAACCTCAACGACCTGTTGTGTTTTTACATGAATTTTTTCTATAGATAAACCTGTAAAAGAACTACCATTTGGCCTTATATCGTACGCTAGCCACTGGCTATCTGGTGTCCAGACATTAATGTTCGTTAGTTGATGGCTTCGCTCATCGTACGTTAAACGTGTTTCTTTATAGGGCAATTTATTATTCAATCTGTTATCCTTTGACATCATTTAATATCGCTATCGGATTACTTTAACTAATCTAGTTTAATCAACACTAGAAAATCTCAGTCGAGAAGTTTCACAAGTAATATTACCCTTTAGCAACAACCTTAGTCCTGAACAAAACTACCATGTTATTAAGTGTACTTTATATTATTGGTATCACCGCAGAAGCCATGACGGGTGCGCTTGCCGCTGGCAGGCGAAAAATGGATGTCTTTGGTGTCATCATTATTGCGTCTGCGACAGCGATTGGCGGTGGTTCCGTACGTGATATGTTACTTGGCCATTACCCCTTAGGCTGGGTGGAACACCCTGAGTATATCCTGACAGTTGCGGGCGCTGCTATTGTGACAATTTGGATAGCTCCGATGATGAAACATTTACGTCGATTGTTCCTCATATTAGATGCTATCGGGCTAATTGTGTTTTCTATACTTGGTGCCCAAATTGCCCTCGATATGCACTACAGCCCAATCATCGCTGCCATTGCAGCAGTAATTACTGGCGTTTTTGGCGGTGTGTTAAGAGACATGCTATGTAATACAATCCCTTTAGTTTTCCAAAAAGAGGTCTATGCTGGCGTCTCTTTCGCTGCCGCTTGGATCTATATTGGCCTATTACAAACTCCTCTGCCTAAAGATATCGTGGTAATTATCACACTCGTTGTTGGTTTAAGCGCAAGGCTAATAGCCATTCGTTATCGTCTTGGTCTACCTATTTTCAATTACGAAAACCAAGATTAACCTAATTCAGCAACAGCTCGTCAGCCATTAATAATTTACTATTGATGGCTGAGTGGCTTTCATACCAGACAAAATACCTAAAATAGATTGGATTTCCGGTTCCGCCAACCAATTAGCCAATTTTTTCCTTTGTAATTCTGTCAAATTTATACTGTTAACCCATGAGGGGTCATACAGCATACCTATGTCAGTCACTTTTCCTACTTGTACCTTAGGCAGTGGAATTGCCAAACCTTTTAACCAAAACCAAATAGGTTGAGCCTTTGCCATTTTCAGTTGCTTTACTAACAGTTGGTGCTTTTTCCCCTTAGGTAAATCGTTTTGCCATTGCTCTGACAACCAAGTTGTTAGTTGAGTAAGGTTATTGTTCTCTACCCATTGGTGCCATGTGGCTTCATTTATCCCTCGAATACCGAGTTGTTTGCCTAACCATGTTAGCCTCGCTACAAATTGCTGTGAGCAAGACTTCGTATAAGTCAGGCAGCTGAGCGCGTGAAACTGCTTTAAGCTTGATGTATCTGGATATTCACGTTTCTCTCGCCGCCAAACAATGTCTTCAATTTTTGGACTTCCGAGACCTGAAAGAGAGACAAGTATTTTATCTCCAACAAGTAAATCTCGCTTTTCCCATGATGATAGTGAGCCAGCATTTACCTTTGAAATAGTTTTCGAGTCAATATTGACGGGAGTGATTTCGGCAACGACACTGACTCTTCCTGTTCTGCCTATATTGAATTTGAATTTAGTTACCTCTGATAACACACTGCGCAATGGGTATTTCCATGCAATCGCCCAGCTATTTTGTTTTGATTGCCAAGCTGATGCCGCTGGTGCTGGAAAATTTTTAAGTACTATGCCATCGGTAGCAAACGGTAATTGACCTTGGTAATAGTATTCCCTTAATTCCTTAGCCTGGGTTTTATTTTCAATTTTATGGCTATATTGCTCAGCAAGCGGAAAACCTATCTCAGAAAGTAATGTTAATTGTGTTTTTGGATTAGCATCTCCCGCAGGCCACGCCCAGATAAAAACACCAATATTTTCTTCAGGGGCCGTTGGTGCACTTTTTCGCATTAACCACCCAGCAATCTTATTACGCACATTTACTCCCCCCCTTTTAGCTTGAATGTGCCCATTCATACGCCAAAATAGTTCCCCTTGAAGCACTAACGTACCTGAATATTTGATTTGTTTGGGTATTGCAGGAATGAAATCTGCTTTTGCTCGCCACTCTATTCCTTCAACACTATTTCCTCGGCTGATCATGGAAACAAGCTTGCCATTCTTATAAACCAGCGTTACCGCAACACCGTCGACTTTAGGTTGCAACCAAATATTTTTACGTGTTTCTATCCAACTATGAACTTCTAATTCATTAAGTTTCTTCAACCCTGTGTGAGGAATTGGATGCGTAGTTAGCTGTGATTTTTCAGGTAATAGCACTTCCGGCAATTCTTCGGGGAGTTGCTGGCATCGTTGCAAAAAACGCCATAAATTAAATAGCTGGTCATAAGCTTCATCACTAATCGAACTGCTACCCGCCAAACGGTAAGCTTGGTTCCACTGTTGTAATTGTTTCCCTAACCGGTAACTCTCCTGCCTAATTATTTTACTATTTTGTTCTTCACACTGTTCATTAATAGCGCTTTGCTGCGCGGCTTGGGCAATATTAATACATACCATTACTCCCAAAATTAACCCGCTCAACCTATAAGCGAACGCTAACCAATAACCATACAAAATATGAATCATAACTATTCCTTGTTATTACTAATCCATTGTAATGCTATCTTTAAAGCATTTTCCTCATTCGCTAAGCATGAAACACCTTTTCTCTGCCTTCATCCCCAAAAGAAATTATTTGCAAAAAGCTTCGCAAAACGAATGTTGCTTTCATGAGTAATAAGTTAATTTCTCGAGCCCGTTCACAATTTAGTTATGAATCAAATTCATTTAATTAAAATTCATGATTTATTGATATCGCTGCATGTTGATGCAAGTACGTGTATACTATGTCGGGTTTATCACCATCTTTTATGTTTAATCCTCGACTATTCAAGAAATCATCATGATACAAGGCACGTTATATATTGTTTCTGCCCCTAGTGGTGCAGGGAAATCAAGTCTGATTCAGGCTTTATTAAAAACACAACCATTGTATGACACACAGGTTTCCGTTTCTCATACAACTCGAGCTGCACGTCCAGGAGAAGCCCATGGCGAGCACTATTTCTTTGTATCTGAAACTGATTTTTTACAAATGGTCGACAAAGGCGAGTTCTTAGAACATGCCTGTGTTTTTGGGAATTATTATGGGACGTCCAAACCCATCATTGAAGATGTATTAAATAGTGGTGTAGATGTTTTTCTTGATATCGATTGGCAGGGAGCCCAGCAAATTAGGGATAAAATGCCTGAAGCACGCAGTATTTTTATTCTCCCACCATCAAAAGATGAACTTTATCGTAGGCTACGTGGACGTGGGCAAGACAGCGATGAAGTTATAGAAAAGCGTATGTCACAAGCAGTAGGTGAAATTGAACATTTCAACGAGTATGATTACCTTATTGTTAATGATGATTTCAATACCGCGCTAAGCGATTTACAATCTATTATCCGTACTGAGCGTTTAAAGTTAGCGCGTCAGATTCAGCGACATGATGCTTTAATCAGCAAATTACTAGCAGACTGAGAATAGTTTCAGTATCATATCAGGTCATTTTTTTATTTCTTTGGAGTAGCACACTTATGGCACGCGTAACTGTTCAAGACGCAGTAGAAAAAATTGGTAACCGTTTTGACCTCGTATTGGTTGCGGCACGTAGAGCTCGTCAGTTACAAACGGGTGGAAAAGACCCTTTAGTTCCTGAAGAAAATGATAAATATACTGTTATCGCATTGCGTGAAGTAGAAGAAGGTTTAATCAACGGTCACATTTTAGATGTGCGTGAGCGCCAAGAACAGCAAGAGCAAGATGCGGCTGAAATGCAAGCGGTTTCTGCAATCGCTGAAGGTCGTCGCTAATCACTAAGGTGGGTCTGCCTTGTATCTGTTTGAAAGCCTTAATTTAGTTATTCAAAAGTATCTTCCTAAAGAACAAATTGAATTACTAAGAAAAGCCTATGTTGTTGCACGGGATGCCCATGAAGGACAGACCCGTTCGAGTGGTGAGCCTTATATTACTCATCCAGTTGCTGTTGCTTGTATTCTTGCTGAAATGCGTTTGGACCATGAAACACTAATGGCAGCGCTACTTCATGATGTGATTGAAGATACTCCAGCGACATTTCAAGACATAGAAGAATTGTTTGGCACCACCGTCGCCGGTCTCGTTGAAGGTGTATCCAAACTAGACAAGCTCAATTTTCGCGACAAAAAAGAAGCTCAAGCAGAAAACTTCCGCAAAATGATCATGGCGATGGTAAAAGACATCCGTGTCATTTTGATAAAACTGGCAGACCGCACTCACAATATGCGCACGCTAGGGTCACTTAGGCCCGATAAACGTCGGCGTATTGCACGTGAAACCCTTGAAATATATAGCCCGTTAGCCCACAGGCTAGGTATACACCACATCAAAACAGAGCTTGAAGAGCTTGGTTTTGAAGCGTTATATCCCAACCGTTATCGTGTTATTAAAGAAGTCGTCAAAGCGGCTCGCGGTAACCGAAAAGAGATGATCCAAAAAATTCTCTCGGAAATTGACGGTAGGCTTACCGAGGCGGGTGTTCCTTGTCGCGTCAGCGGCAGAGAAAAACATCTTTATTCCATCTATCGCAAAATGCACCAAAAAGAGCAACGTTTCCACTCCATCATGGATATCTATGCTTTTAGGGTAATTGTGAAAGATGTGGATACTTGCTACCGCGTTTTAGGCCAGATGCACAGTTTATACAAACCGCGTCCGGGGCGTATTAAAGACTATATTGCTATCCCTAAAGCCAACGGCTATCAATCGCTACATACCTCACTTATTGGGCCACATGGCGTTCCTGTAGAAGTGCAAATTCGCACAGAAGACATGGACCAAATGGCTGAAATGGGGGTTGCTGCACATTGGGCCTATAAAGAGCAAGGTGAACAAGGTACAACGGCACAGGTTAGAGCTCAACGTTGGATGCAAAGCCTACTTGAGTTACAACAAAGTGCAGGTAGCTCGTTTGAATTTATTGAAAGCGTTAAGTCGGATCTATTTCCAGATGAAATCTACGTTTTCACCCCAGAAGGCCGTATTGTTGAATTACCTACGGGTGCAACACCTGTTGATTTTGCATATGCGGTACACACAGATATTGGCCATGCTTGCGTGGGGGCTCGTGTTGACCGTCAGCCTTATCCACTTTCGCAATCCCTGACGAGTGGCCAAACTGTTGAAATTATTACTGCGCCAGGTGCTCGTCCAAATGCAGCATGGCTCAATTTTGTTGTCAGCTCGAAAGCGCGAGCCAAGATCCGCCAATTATTGAAAAACTTGAAACGCGAAGATTCTATTAACTTAGGTCGCCGTTTGCTCAACCATGCACTAGGGACAGGAAATAAACTCACTGATATCCCTCAAGCCAATATTGATGCAGAATTAGCACGCATGAAGCTGCACTCTATAGACGACTTGCTTGCTGAAATTGGGTTGGGTAACGCAATGAGTGTGGTTGTCGCACGAAACCTACAAAACAATCCACAAAATGCACCTGAAGAACAAGTGTTAGTTGAAAGCCGAAATAAACTGTCTATCAAAGGTGCAGATGGCGTTTTAATCACCTTTGCAAAATGTTGTCGCCCTATTCCCGGTGACCCAATTGTTGCACATATTAGTCCTGGAAAAGGTCTGGTTATCCACCATGAATCCTGCCGAAATATCCGTGGTTATCAAAAAGAACCCGATAAATTTATGGCGGTTGAATGGGACAATGACACCGACACCGACTTTATCGCTGAAATTAAAGTGGATATGATTAACCATCAAGGCGCTTTAGCGAATTTAACCGCTGCTATTAATGACGCTAACTCAAGTATTCAAAGTATGAATACAGAAGAAAAAGATGGCCGTGTATATTGTGCCTTTATTCGCCTTACGACTAAAAACCGTGTTCAATTGGCAAATGTGATGCGGAAAATCCGTATTATGCCTGACGTTCTACGTGTTAGCCGAAACCGTAATTAACGACCATATTTAATTAATCACTATGAATGAACGCCGCTACCGCCGCATTTGCCAAATGATGGCGATGCGGCAGCCTGACCTAACTCTCTGCCTCGAAGAAATTCATAAACCGCACAATGTTTCTGCTATTGTACGCAGTGCAGATGCCGTAGGGATCCACCAAATTCATGCTATTTGGCCTGACCAACAAGTCAAACTGTCCGTATCTTCTGCAGCGGGGAGTAATAGCTGGGTTAAAATTATTTCACATGCATCGACCAAAGAAGCAATTTCCCAAATAAAATCACAAAACATGCAGGTTTTGGCAACTAACTTGTCAGAACATGCCGTTGATTTTCGTGAAATTGATTATACTTTGCCAACTTGTATTATGATGGGGCAAGAGAAAACAGGGATTTCACAACAAGCCCTCGCACTGGCTGATAAGCACATTATTATTCCAATGGCTGGTATGGTGCAATCTTTGAACGTTTCCGTCGCTTCTGCACTAATTTTATATGAAGCCCAAAGGCAGCGGCAACAAGCGGGGATGTACGATCGTGAACACTGCTTACTTTCACAAGATGAACAACAAGCTTGGTTATTCGAAGGTGGTTACCCTGTACTCGCTGAAGTTGCTAAACGTAAGGGGCTTCCTCGCCCATTTATCAATAGCCAAGGGCAAATTGAAGCTGATGACTCGTGGTGGGCACAAATGCAATTAACCGAAAAAATGAAAAGACGACAGTTGGGTTAAATAGAAGGAAATAACATGAATAATGGGCTACTTGATACCATTTCACTGACCTCATTGCATGGTGTTGGTGCAAGTCAGTCAGAAAAAATGCGTAAAATCGGTTTGAACACCGTTCAAGCCCTTCTTCTTCATTTCCCTTTGCGCTATGAAGACCATACTCGTTTATATCAAATAAAAGATCTCCTTCCCGGTACGACAGCAACAATCACAGGCGAAGTCCTGCAAACTAAAGTCGTCTTCGGCCGAAAAAGAATGATGACCTGCTTAATTTCCGATGGAACAGGCAACCTCACCTTACGTTTTTTCAATTTTTCAGCGGCAATGAAAAATAATTTAGCGGAAGGAAGACAGGTTACCGCCTATGGGGAAGTTCGCAGAGGAAATACAGGGCCGGAAATCATTCACCCTGAATATAAAGTATCTAAAGAAACCAGCAATATCAGCTTGCAAGAGAATTTAACACCAGTATACCCAACCACTGAAGGTGTTCGACAAGCGACTTTACGCAAAGTCATGGAGCAAGCACTCGGGTTACTTGATAGCGGGGAAATAAAAGAATTACTTCCTGAAGAACTTAGCCGTGGAATGATAAGTTTGCCAGATGCCATTCGCTTATTACACAACCCACCACCGAATGTAGCACTGAGCGAGCTAGAAAAAGGCCATCATCCCGCACAAAAGCGGCTAGTCCTCGAGGAATTACTCGCTCACCATCTAAGCATGTTAGCTATCCGCGCAGGTAATGAACGCCTATATGCCCAGCCGTTAGTCGCAAGTGGTCAATTAAAATCTCAGTTACTTGCACAATTACCATTTTCACCAACAAACGCACAAAACCGTGTTGTTAGCGAAGTTGAAGCAGACCTCGCTAAAAACGCCCCTATGATGCGTTTGATTCAAGGGGATGTCGGGTCAGGGAAAACTCTCGTTGCAGCCTTAGCGGCCGTTTGTGCCATCGAGAATGGCAAACAAGTGGCACTGATGGCTCCCACTGAAATTCTTGCAGAGCAACATGCCAATACTTTCAAACAGTGGTTAGAACCTTTAGGCGTCAAAGTAGGTTGGCTCGCGGGTAAACAAAAGGGTAAGGCACGTCAGGCTCAGCAAGATGCCATCGCAAGTGGAGAAGTCGCGATGGTTGTTGGAACACACGCTATTTTTCAAGAGCAAGTGAGCTTTAAAGCACTAGGGCTTGTTATCATTGATGAACAACATCGCTTTGGCGTTCATCAGCGGCTCGCTCTGCGTGAAAAAGGTGAGCAGCAAGGTTACCACCCTCATCAATTAATCATGACCGCTACGCCAATCCCACGGACGCTGGCGATGACAGCGTATGCAGACTTAGATACCTCTGTCATCGATGAACTACCTCCAGGACGAACACCCGTCACCACTGTCGCCATACCGGACACTCGCCGTAACGATATTATTGAACGCGTTCGCCAAGCCTGTATTGAAGAAGGCCGCCAAGCCTATTGGGTCTGTACACTCATTGAAGACTCTGAATTATTAGAAGCGCAAGCGGCTCAAGTGACCAGCGAAGAGCTTGCACTGGCACTACCTGAATTAAAAGTAGGCTTAGTCCATGGCCGAATGAAACCTGCTGAAAAACAAAGCATTATGGCGGCTTTCAAACGAAATGAAATTCAACTGCTTGTTGCTACAACGGTCATTGAAGTCGGTGTGGATGTGCCTAATGCAAGTTTAATGATTATTGATAACCCTGAGCGCCTTGGTCTAGCTCAGTTGCACCAACTAAGAGGGCGAGTCGGCCGCGGGGCTATAGCATCTCACTGTGTATTATTGTACAAGACACCGTTAACCCATACCGCTAAACAAAGACTACAAGTATTACGGGATAGTAATGATGGCTTCGTTATCGCACAAAAAGATCTCGAAATTCGCGGGCCAGGGGAATTATTAGGCACTAGACAAACAGGAAATGCAGAATTTAAAGTCGCAGACTTGTTGCGTGACCAATATATGTTGCCAGAAGTGCAACGCCTTGCTCGCCATATTCAACAAAATTACCCTGAAAATGCACAACAACTTATTGAGCGTTGGTTACCTGAGCGAGAGCAGTACAGCCACGCTTAAGTCTTATATCTTCTTTTTATTCGTTCCCTAAAATGAAAATTGCCGTGAATATTTTCACGGCAATACCTGCTTTACTTGATTTATTATTAAATGAAGGTTAACCAGCAATCGTTGGGAATAATGGCAGCATCAGATACAGTTTAATAACTATCGCATTAACAATATCAATGAAGAATGCCCCAACCATTGGTACAACCAAGAATGCTAAGTGAGATGGACCTAATCTATCCGTAACAGCTTGCATATTCGCAATAGCTGTTGGTGTCGCACCAAGACCGAACCCACAGTGACCTGCAGCTAAGATTGCAGCGTCATAGTTTTTGCCCATCACGCGGAAAGTCACAAAAATAGCATATCCTGCCATCACACAAGCCTGTACAGCAAGAATGATAATCATTGGGATTGCAAGTGATGCTAATTCCCACAGTTTCAAGCTCATGAGTGCCATTGCTAAGAATAATGAGAGGCTCACGTTACCCATGACAGAAACAGCGCGGTCGAATACTCGGTAAAAACCAAGCAGTGATAAGCTGTTACTTAAAATTACACCAACAAAAAGTACGCAGACAAACTTAGGCAATGCGAAAGGAGTATCGGCTAATTGGCCTGCAATAAAACTTCCCACCAATAGACAAATAGCGATCAGTGCAATAGTTTCAATTAAAACCATTGAAGTGATCATGCGTCCAGATTGTGGTTTCTCAAATGCTGTTGGAACGTCTTTATCATCTTCAGCCGTTCCTGGCGTTGGAATATTACGCGTTAGAAAACGTGCAACAGGTCCACCGATTAAACCACCGAGAACAAGTCCAAATGTAGCACAAGCCATTGCAACTTCTGTTGCACTTTGGAAACCATAGTTTTCAGTGAAAATTTTCCCCCATGCCGCGCCAGTTCCATGACCACCAGATAAGGTAATTGAACCAGCTAATAGCCCCATGAGAGGGTCTAATCCCAATAATTCAGCAAGAGCAATCCCTACTGTATTTTGGACAAGCAATAAACCAACAACCACAAAAATGAAGATAAACAATGCTTTACCACCAGCCTTCAAACTAGCAAGGTTGGCATTAAGACCAATTGTGGCAAAGAATGCCAGCATCATAGGTTCTTGCAGTGATAAGTCAAAAGAAAGGCTCCAGTCAAATAATTGTTTAAGCAATAAAAGACTAAAAGCAACTAACAACCCACCTGCAACAGGTTCAGGGATTGTATATTTTTCAAGGAAAGGGACTGATTTGACCAGTTTACGCCCAAGCAATAGTACTAAAGTAGCAGCTACCAGTGTACCGTAGACATCGAGATGATACATTCACGTACCTCGTCTGTTGTTAAAATTATCAAAAACTAGTAAGACGTTAATTTCTTCCTTAAAACGCCAAAAGCAGGTTATAGGATTAGAAAAAAAAACTGTTATAAATACAAGTTAAAAGATATAAAAATGTGACAGCCTTATTTAACATTGATCAATGTTTTTTGCGCGCAAACGATTGCTTTTTAATTTCGACACATTACAATGCGTTTTTTGTTGGCGAGAAATGAAGGCAATGAATACTGCGACGTCTGAAAAACAAACTACTGAAGCGACCATACAAACGCAAAGCGAACTCATCTATAAATTAGAAGACCGCCCACCGCTGCCGCAAGCCTTGTTTGCCGCTGGGCAACATCTTCTGGCGATGTTTGTTGCGGTGATTACCCCTGCGATGCTGATTTGCCAGGCATTAGGACTACCAGCTCACGACACCCAGCGCATCATTAGTATGTCTTTATTTGCCTCCGGTATTGCTTCTTTAATTCAAATTCGTGCGTGGGGCCCTATTGGGTCAGGCCTGCTTTCGATTCAAGGAACCAGTTTTAACTTTGTTGCACCTTTAATCATGGGTGGTGTTGCACTTAAGCAAGGTGGCGCTGATATTCCGTCGATGATGGCAGCCTTATTCGGCACATTGCTAGTTGCGGCACTCACCGAAGTGATTCTTTCTCGCTTCTTACATCTAGCCCGTCGAGTCATTACACCACTAGTTTCAGGTGTTGTTGTCATGATTATCGGCCTATCCTTGATTCAAGTCGGGTTAACATCCATTGGCGGTGGCTATAGTGCAATTAGTGACAACACTTTTGGTTCCCCTGATTATTTGATTTTAGCTGGGGTTGTTTTAGCGGTTATTATTTTACTTAATCGGCAGAAAAACCCTTACTTACGTGTCGCATCTTTAGTCATTGCTATGGCTGTTGGCTATATTGCTGCTTGGTGGATGGACATGTTGCCAAATGCGCAACCAATGGAAGCCAACCAGCCAATTATTACTGTCCCTGAGCCTTTCTATTATGGCTTATCCTTCGACTGGAACCTGTTGATACCATTAATTCTCATTTTTATGGTGACTTCCTTAGAAACGATAGGTGATATTACCGCCACTTCTGATGTATCTGAGCAACCTGTTCGTGGCCCTTTATACATGAAACGTATAAAAGGTGGCGTACTTGCTAATGGGTTGAACTCAATGGTTTCTGCGGTATTTAATACTTTCCCTAACTCTTGCTTTGGGCAAAACAACGGTGTTATCCAATTAACAGGGGTGGCAAGTCGCTATGTCGGCTACATTGTCGCTTTAATGTTAGTGTTATTAGGGTTGTTCCCTGCGGTTGCAGGCTTTGTGCAACAAATTCCAGAGCCCGTATTAGGCGGAGCAACAATTGTAATGTTTGGTACCATTGCCGCTTCAGGTGTGCGCATTGTATCTCGTGAACCACTCAATCGCCGTGCCATCATGATTATTGCGCTTTCCCTCGCAGTGGGTATGGGCGTTTCACAGCAACCCTTGATTTTGCAATTCGCCCCTGATTGGCTAAAAACCTTGTTTTCTTCCGGTATTGCTGCAGGTGGTTTAACTGCAATTGTTCTGAATTTAGTCTTCCCTCTCGAAAAATAACCTTCATTCTAGCCGCCAGTGTTGAACACTCTGGCGGTTTTTCTGTATGCTATCCTTAAATTGTCGCTATATTAGGCAGTCTCTTCCTGCGTCTATTCGTCAACAAACCAAAGGAGCAGTAAACTGTGAAATGGTTAATCAAATTTACTACCTATGCACTTTTGTTACTGCTGCTATTGTTTATTTTTACTTATATCGGGCTGCAAACCCGTTGGGGTGCATCCTACTCCAGTCAATTTTTAAGTAAATTCACCAATTACGATATTGATGTAGGAATTATGGGGCATGAATTTTCTAACCCCGGTGAATTCATCTTCCAAGATGTCAAATTAGCTGCTAAAAACAGTGATCTATCTTTAGACTCACGGCAAGTCGTGCTTGATGTTAACTGGCAAAATATATTTAGCGGCACCGCTATCAAACGTTTGGTTATCACTCAAGGAACATTATCTACAACAGTCACACCCGATACGATACTGCTACCTATTTCCGCTAATATTTTGCAATTTGAAAATAGCCAAATCACGCTTAAAAAAGGTGATGATACCGTGCAAGTCACTGGCTTCACGGGGGGAATTACCCCTTGGAAACCCACCGAGAACACGCCTTTTGGTTACGGTGATTTTCGATTTACCTCTAACCAATTAAAATTCAATGACCTTTCATTCAAGAATGTTGCCATTACGGGTAAATTACAGCAGCAAGGAACAGAAATAAGCCAAGCAAGTGCCTACTTAAATAACGGCTATATTGCGGGTGCTGGAAAGGTACTTGACGATGGCTCTATCATGGTTGACTCCCTCACCATGAATAAAGTCGGCTGGGAAAATAAAGTTGATTTCGATTCACTATTTGATGCAATAACGAGTGAAAAATCATTGCAGGTCAAAAAGGTAGAACTAACCAATGTTGATATTCAAGGTAAAGATTGGGCACTTTCTGGCCTGAGCACCGAAATTGACCAACTCAGCTTCACGAGAGGGAGCTGGACGAGTTCCGAAAGCAACATTAGCTTTAATGTTGACCAATTTGTCGTGAAAGACCAGCAACTGAGTACCTTAATTGGTGACCTGAAAATTAACGGTGACAACCTGAGTATCAACAAGTTATCGGGTTACTATAATAAAGGCGTCTTTAACCTCAGTGGGTCTTGGCAGCGCAATGATCGAGTACTGACTATCGACGAAGGCAAACTAGCGGGTATCTTATACACACTGCCTGAAACTTGGCTATCATTCTTTGCAGAGCCTACACCAGCTTGGTTATCCGGTTTAAGTATCAAAAAATTCACCCTTTCCCAATCACTTTTGATGAATATCCAACCGCAGTTTCCTTTCGAACTGACCGCGCTCAGTGGCAATATTGAAAATATCGATTTGATTAAACAAAAGCAGTGGGGAATTTGGAGCGGTAAAGCGACATTCACTGCAGATAGCGGCACAATCAACCAAGTTCTAGTACGCCGCCCGTTTATTGAAGTGCGTCAAAGTGGTAAATCTTCAGCTGCAGCGAGCTTAACAGTCAGTACCGATAAAGGCATCAGTAAGATTGGCCTGCTGGTAAAACAAGAACCGAAAAAAGTCCCCTTCTTACTGAGAGCATCGGGTTCGAATATTGATCTCGTTGATTTAAACCAATGGGGTTGGGCAGGCTTTCCAGCTCAAGTCATCGGTGATTTTGATGCGACATTACAAGGGGATTTACTCGCCCCATCTCTGGCAAAAAGTCTGAATGGGGAATTGATGGCAGTCCCATTGCAAGGCAAACGCCTATTCCGTACCGTTGTAAACGGGGTTGTCACCTCATCGGTGGAGTCCGATGCTGACTTACAACCAATTGAGCCTTCGTTAGTAGAACCGCTTCCCGCACTTAGTAATCAATAAAAACCAGCGTTCAATAAAAGCTAACAATCAATAAAAACACAAAAGGCAGGTCAATCAAACCTGCCTTTCTTTTTAATATTCAATGGATAACTTTATTTTTTTGCTTCTACAGGTAACACCATATAGACACCACTGAATACTGCGCCCACTTTGCCATCAGGGTTACTAACCTCGACTTTCAGCTTTACTCGCGCCTTGCTACCTCGCGCTAAACGGTCAAGGTCACCGCTCATATTTGCTAAGTCCGCTGTCGCTGTCGGCCTACCGCTTACAGGCTTACCATAACGAATACTGGCATCGACCAACACAATATCACCACCAAGCTGGTGTTCTTGCATTAACAGCCAAATCAGCCCCCATCCTGTCAAGGTAGCTAGTGAAAATTGGCTTCCTGCAAATATTGTTTCATGAGGGTTTTGGTTGCCCGCTTCCGGCATGGTGGTAATAAAACGAGTCCCCGTGTATTGGTCGACTCGGACCCCCATTTTCTCACTCAATGGAATGTACTTATACCAGGCTTGCTGTAGCTCACCACACCAATCTGGACGATGTAATATTTGGTCTAGCGTCTCTATGGGTTTAATCATCAAATAGTGGCGTACTGGCGTTTTTAACTGCCCAGCAACTTGGCCACGGTTCTCAAAACCCATTTTGTCGAAAAATGGTACGGCTTCTTCACGAACGCTCGACACAATGCGTTTTACGCCTTCTTGCCGCGCAACAGACTCCAGGGCCATGATAATTAATTTGCCGAGTCCTTTACCTTGCATGACAGGGTTAACGGCTAAAAAACGGATAGCGCCTTCGTTATCGGCATTGATATATAAGCGGCCAATAGCAAGAATACGGTTTTTATCATCCACGACCATTTGATGGTGTGCGGTTAAATCATAACCATCTTTTTCTGAACCAAGGGGCTGATTAAACGGTTTTCGTAACATTTCCCAGCGAAAATGGTAATAAGTTGCGAATTCAATATCATCTTTCGGTGTACGTAAATGGTACATCGCTTCCCCCTTTAAAAATGGACTCACACTTGTAGCCAGAAGGTAACAGGGCCATCATTGGTTAGATTCACTTGCATATCAGCAGCAAATTCACCAGTTTGTGTTTCAATCCCTTTTAGCCGGCTTTGTTCAACGAAGTATTGATACAAGGTATCTGCTTTCTCAGGTTCTGCTCCCCCTGAAAAACTCGGCCGCATACCTTTTTTGGTGTCAGCCGCTAAAGTAAATTGAGAAACCACCAATAGGCTGCCTCCCGCTTGTTGAACATTGAGATTCATTTTCCCTTGTTCATCGCTAAAAATACGGTAGCCTAATACTTTTTCACACAAACGCTTGGCTTTCTGCTCATCATCATCTTTTTCAACGCCAAGCAAAACCAACAACCCGGTATTTATTTGCCCTACTATTTTCTGATCAACAACCACACTCGCTTGAGTGACTCTCTGGATTAATGCAATCATGATGGCTCTTTACAAAACGATAGAGCAACGTTAAACGTTGCTCCACGATAAAATCAGGATGTTATTCAACTTCAGCACTGAAATCGTAAGTGCGGAAATATTCAGGAATGGTGTCTTTATTCACGACATGAATACTGCGAATACCAAGAGCTTCTGCGGCTTTTATATTTTCTTCGACGTCATCAAAGAAAATAGCATCCGCAGCATCAAACTCTTCTGATTGCAGCACATATTTGTAAATTTCTGGATCAGGCTTACGCATGCCTAAATCCTGGGAGAGATATAGGAAATCAGAGGAAGCTGCAATTTCTGGGTAGTGTGCTGGCCAGTAGTCTAGATGTAGACGGTTGGTATTCGATAAAACGACCACTCGGTGCCCTTGTTCACGAAGGCGCTCCATAATATCAATGACTTCAGGTCGTAACGAAATAAAAATAGCGTGCCAGCCTTCAGCAAAGTCTTCAAAGCTTAGTGTAATGTCCATTTCTTCACAAAGCAGCTCAGCAAACTCGATGTCTGAAATTTTTCCACACTCATGTAATTGAAAGATATTACCAAAAGTAAAACGTGATTTGATTTCTTCACTTGGTGTACCACTGAGTTCAGACCATTTATCAAATACACGATTAAAGTCGATATCAATAATCACATTACCCATATCGAAGATATACAGCATAAATTTTCCTCATTGTTATTCACTAAATTTACTTTAATCATTATTCGGGCAACTGAACAGCCCTAATTAGTGATAATTCACGTTATTTTGTCAATTTATCGATTAAGCAATCCACACTTAGCGCAATTAATGAGCAACAAACTGAACGATTTGCTCCGTTAATGAGAAAACACTTTTTATCCCAAAGGTGCTATTTCACTTAGCACTATCGGTTTTTGATACTAAATGTTAAGTCCCTCCACAAGCTTTTTGCATAATAGTTTTTACGTAGCAAGTCATACCACAAGCAATGTGAGCTGATATCTATGCGATATCAGTAATAAATAAATCTTAAAATATAAAAGTCATACTATGAAAATAGATAAAACAATCTCTTGGCCGATTGTTATTCTCTGGGGAAGCTTATTTTTAATTCCATTATTTAACAATCTCCCCCTGAATTTCAATATCGACCTCACAACAAAAATTATTGAACATTTTCAATCAATTACCCTAATTTCCTGTGCCTTTTTTACTTGGTTTTATATGAAACCATTACAGCAAAAAAACCAAGGAATGAAACTATTTTGGTTATGGGCAACTATCTGGTGGGTAACATTATTTGGCAGAGGAACAAATTGGGGGCGCGAATTTTTTCCTAATCTGGATCACACCTATTTTAGGATAATTTCTATCGTCTTGATTGGCGGCTTAGTTTTGATGCTATGTGCTTCTTCATTAAGAAAAAGTATTGCTTTTCACCTAAAAAATACAGCGATTCCAATTTGGAGCTTACTACTGACTCTTTGTGCTTTCTTGATTTCAGATAGTGTTGAACACCATCGATTTCTGAGTTCCATTTTTCTACATCATTCTGAGCTACAAAGCCTTATTGAAGAATTGTACGAAATCCCTTTAATTATCGGACTGTTTATTTCATCACTGTATTTTATGAAGAAAGACAAGTCATTATAAACCTCATAAATAAGTAAGGCGCCTTTCGGCGCCTTACTACACACATCACTACAATAACGTAATAAACAACATCACGTAATGGTAATTAGTCTTCTTTAGAACGGCTTGCACGACGGCGGTCGTTCTCAGTCAAGTGACGTTTACGCAGACGAATAGACTGCGGAGTCACTTCAACTAACTCGTCATCATCAATGAACTCAAGAGCTTGTTCCAGAGTCATTTTGATTGGTGGTGACAGCGTTGTTGCTTCGTCAGTACCTGATGCACGCATGTTAGTCAGTTTTTTACCGGTTAAGCAGTTAACGGTTAAGTCGTTAGAACGTGAGTGAATACCAATGATTTGGCCTTCATACACTTCAGCACCGTGACCTAAGAACAATTTACCACGATCTTGCAGGCTGTACAGAGCATAAGCAACCGCTTTACCTTGACCGTTGGAGATCAGAACACCGTTTTGGCGGCCACCGATTTCACCTGGGCGAACATCATCGTAATGGCTGAATGTTGAGTACAGTAAACCCGTACCTGATGTCATTGTCATGAATTCAGTACGGAAGCCAATCAAGCCACGGCTTGGGATAATGTAGTCAAGACGCACACGGCCTTTACCGTCTGGCATCATGTCACGCAGGTCACCTTTACGCTCACCTAAAGCTTTCATGATGTCGCCTTGGTGCTGTTCTTCAACGTCTAAAGTCACTTGTTCGAACGGCTCTTGTTTACGACCATCGATTTCACGAATGATAACTTTTGGACGAGATACGGCTAATTCGAAGCCTTCACGACGCATGTTTTCGATAAGAACAGATAAGTGCAGCTCACCACGACCAGATACACGGAATGCGTCTGGGTCTTGAGTTTCTTCAACACGCAGTGCAACGTTGTGAACCAGTTCTTTATTCAGGCGGTCAAGGATCTGACGTGAAGTCACGAATTTACCTTCTTTACCGCAGAATGGTGAGGTGTTAACACAGTAGAACATGCTAACTGTTGGCTCATCAACCGCTAACGCAGGCAGTGCTTCAACGCTACCCACTTGGCAAATAGTGTCAGAAATGTTTAGTTCGCCTAAACCAGTCAGCGCAACGATATCACCCGCTTCCGCTTGCTGTGAATCGATACGCTCTAAACCTAAGTGAGTTAACACTTTACCGATTTTACCGTTGCGAGTTTTACCTTCGCTATCGATAACAGTTATTTGTTGGTTAGGCTTAACAACGCCGCGCTTAATACGACCGATACCGATAACACCTAAATAGCTGTTGTAATCCAATTGCGAAACTTGCATTTGGAATGGACCGTCAACGTCAACTGCTGGAGGCGCAACGTGTTCCACGATAGCTTCGTACAGTGGGGTCATGTCTTCAGCCATGTTTTCGTGCTCAAGACCTGCGATACCGTTTAATGCAGAGGCATAAACGATAGGGAAATCGAGTTGCTCATCCGTTGCACCTAAGTTCACGAATAAGTCGAATACTTGGTCAACGACCCAATCAGGACGTGCGCCAGGGCGGTCAACTTTATTGATAACAACAATTGGACGTAAACCGTGATCGAACGCTTTTTGCGTTACGAAACGAGTTTGTGGCATTGGGCCGTCCATCGCATCAACAACCAGCAGAACGCAGTCAACCATAGACATTACGCGCTCAACCTCACCACCGAAATCGGCGTGGCCTGGAGTGTCTACGATATTGATGTGATAACCATTCCATTGGATTGCAGTATTTTTAGCAAGAATGGTAATACCACGCTCTTTCTCCAAGTCGTTGGAGTCCATAACACGCTCATCGACAGTTTCACGTTCGCCGAACGTACCTGACTGTTGCAATAATTTACCAACCAGTGTGGTCTTGCCATGGTCAACGTGAGCGATGATGGCGATGTTTCTTAAGTTTTGAATTGACAAGGATTTTTACCGTTTAATTGACAGGAAAGGAATATGTTTTTTGCGGCATTCTAATTACCCAAACATACTTTCTACGTTAATTTGCTGTTATTTTACACGTTTTTCCGCACAAGTGGAATAAATGTGAAACCCATCACTGTATAAAAAGTTTTTAACGAAAAAACATTCAGTTGCGAGACTGAGCCAAAATACCTAATAAAAATAGGCCTATCAGCACTGTGAAATCACAAAGTGACAGAATAATACGCTAAAAACTTAATATTAGCAGCCCAAAAAAAGAACAAAAAATAGACTTTCTTTCTTAACTGCCAGTTTAAATATCTTTTTGTGTTATTTAGATATATCTAAATTGACTAATTAGATATATCTAAATATAGTAAACCCATAAAATAAATTCGATATATCTAAAGTTACAAGCTAAGGAGTAACTATATGCTAATTAAATCTTGTCGTCATGTATATTATGCACACCACGATGAAAATCAACGTGGCCACCACGGTGGATGTTGCCACAATGATGACCGTCATGGTCATGGACACAGTGAGCGCTGCCACGGTGAAGGCCGTCATGGCCACGGGCACGGTGAGCGCTGCCACGGTGAAGGCCGTCATGGCCACGGACATGGTGAACGCTGCCACGGCGAAGGCCGTCATGGCCACGGGCACGGTGAGCGCTGCCACGGTGAAGGCCGTCATGGCCACGGGCACGGTGAGCGCTGCCACGGTGAAGGCCGTCATGGCCACGGGCACGGTGAGCGCTGCCACGGCGATGACCGCCAAAGAGGCCGTGGAAGAGGCAAAGGGCTGCGTCGTTTATTCGACCATGGTGATCTTCATATTATGGTACTTTCGTTAGTCGCTAAAAAACCAAGCTATGGCTACGAAATTATCAAAGATATTCAAGAAGCCTCAAATGGCTTATATGTGCCTAGTCCCGGTGTTATTTATCCAACTCTAACACTGTTAGAAGAACAAGGCTTCCTAGAGTCTCAGATTGTTGAGCGTAATCGCAAAAGTTTTACCATTACTCCTGAGGGAGCAGCCCATCTAGCCCAAAATAAAGAAATTGAAGCTGTTATTGCTCGCAAACTAGCAAAAGCGCGTGATATGCAACAAGGCAGTAATTTGGCGGAAGACATTGAAATGGCTGTTAGTCGCTTTAAAGCATTATTACGTCACAAAATGGTTTTAAAACAGCTAAATGAAGAACAAACTCGCCAAATTGCCTCAATTATCAATGATGCAGTAAAACAAATTGAAGAAGTGAATACGTTATTAACAAATAGCGATGAAGATTAATGTTGCTGTTTCACCTTGAGCAACCTTATTTCTTTTTTATCTCGTCAGCATTGTGCTCTAGCAGAGCACAATGCTAATTTTTTATTTGAATTCTCATCTATAAACGCCATTCGCACCAATTTGGTGCAAAAACAGAACCATTAGCACCAAACTAGTGCATTACATATAAAGAAAGCTAGATGGCTCCCCTCGTCCACACGTAACAATCAGTATTTACTATAATTAAAAAGTTGGCACGCTTTTCGCTTATCTATTTATAGAGCGCGTGCTAACTATTTTTATATAACTCATTTTATATAACTCATTTTATATAACTAACACGCCAGACAAACAACAGACATACTGTCAAATGATAGCTTGTGATTTGTTGATTAGACCCGACCAGGAGAGCCGAGATGTCCGCTGAACATGTTTTATCGTTAATTAAAGAGCACAATGTTAGATTTATTGATCTGCGTTTTACCGACACAAAAGGTAAAGAGCAACATATCACTATCCCTGCTCATCAAGTTGACGAAGACTTCTTTGAAGAAGGCCAGATGTTTGATGGTTCATCTATTGGTGGCTGGAAAGGCATCAATGAGTCAGACATGGTATTAATGCCAGACCCATCAACTGCAATGTTAGACCCGTTCTTTGCAGATATTACGTTAATTATACGCTGTGATATTTTAGAACCGGGCACTATGCAAGGTTATGACAGAGACCCTCGTTCAATTTCAAAACGTGCAGAAGATTTCCTGCGCTCAAGTGGGATCGCCGATATCGTTCTCTTTGGGCCAGAACCTGAATTTTTCGTTTTTGATGACATTCGTTTTGGCAACAACATGCACGGTAGTTACTACCATATCGATGACATCGAAGCGGCATGGAATACGGGAACCAAATACGAAGGTGGTAATAAAGGCCATCGCCCTGCAGTAAAAGGCGGTTATTTCCCAGTTCCACCGGTTGATTCATCACAAGACTTGCGTTCAGCTATGTGTACCACTATGGAAGAGATGGGCTTGGTTGTTGAAGCTCACCACCATGAAGTGGCAACCGCTGGGCAAAACGAAGTCGCAACCCGCTTTAATACCATGACTAAAAAAGCGGATGAAACCCAGATTTATAAATATGTTGTTCACAATGTTGCCCATGCCTACGGCAAAACAGCGACCTTTATGCCAAAACCTTTAGTGGGTGATAACGGCTCTGGTATGCACTGCCATATGTCTTTATCTAAAGGCGGCGTTAACCTGTTCGCAGGTGACAAATACGGTGGTTTATCCGAAATGGCGCTGTATTACATTGGCGGTATTATTAAGCATGCTCGTGCGCTGAACGCATTTACAAACCCAACAACTAACTCATACAAACGCTTAGTTCCGGGCTTTGAAGCACCTGTAATGTTGGCATATTCTGCACGTAACCGCTCTGCTTCGATTCGTATTCCAGTCGTTGCGAGCACGAAAGCACGTCGTATTGAAGTTCGCTTCCCAGACCCAGCTGCTAACCCATATTTAGCGTTTGCTGCTCAGTTAATGGCAGGCCTTGATGGCATCATTAACAAGATCCACCCTGGTGATGCGATGGACAAAAATTTATATGACTTACCACCAGAAGAAGCCAAAGAAATTCCAACCGTTTCAGGCTCTTTAGACGAAGCGTTAGCGGAATTAGATAAAGACCGTGAATTCTTAACCCGTGGTGGTGTATTCACTAATGACGCTATCGATGCGTATATTGAATTAACCCGTGCCGACATCCAGCGTGTTCGTATGGCACCACACCCTCTCGAATTTGAAATGTACTACAGTGTGTAACACGCCGTTCCACTGTTAGTCTTTGTTGCCGTGAAGCACTTGCCCCATCTTTTGATGGGGCCTTTTATCTCTAACGTATTTACGCAACAAAAATCAAATATCGGTTGTTTGGTCTATCAGGTATAATGCACCAAAATAGTGCAGGAGCAACATTACATGAAAACCGAACATTTGCCAGCACCGGAACACATTCTCGACTCCCTCATTAATAGCGTGCTAATTTTGGATTACGATTTGGTTATCCATTACGCCAACCATGCTGCACTCCAGATCTTAACCCAAAGCCAGCGCAAGCTATACGGTACGCCTCTACCACTGTTATTCAGTTATTGTTCACTCAATGATGAACTCATGCTCAATAGCTTAAAAGAAGGCCATAGTTTTACCGAAAATGAAGTCACCTTAGTGTTTAACAACCATTCCCATGTGATGTCATTCAGCGCACAGCCTTTTTCAGAGCAATTTATTTTAGTTGAGCTTTCGCAATTAGATAGCCAACGGCGCTTGAGCCAAGAACTCGCACAGAATGCCCAGCAATTGGCCGCCCGCGAACTGATCCGTGGGCTTGCTCACGAAATCAAAAACCCTCTCGGAGGTTTGCGAGGCGCTGCGCAATTGCTATCTAAAGCGCTGCCTGACCCACAATTAAATGAATATACTCAAGTGATTATCGAACAGGCTGACCGCCTGCGAGCACTGGTTGATCGGCTGCTTGGCCCACAATATCCAGGGCCGAAAACACAGCAAAGTATCCATCATATTATGGAAAATGTAACGCGGTTGGTGTCATTAGAAAAACCCGATAACGTGACATTAATTCGTGACTATGACCCAAGCCTGCCCGAATTAGAGTATTACCCAGACCAAATCGAGCAAGTGCTTCTAAATATCACCCGAAACGCATTACAAGCTCTCGCTGAAACGGGGGGTTATATCACCTTGCGTACACGAACTGCTTTTCAAGTCACACTGCAAGGTGAGCGTTATCGATTAGCTGCACGTATTGATATTGAAGATAACGGTCCCGGTATTCCATTGGCAATTCAGGATACGTTGTTTTATCCCATGGTGAGTGGACGGCCTGATGGGACCGGACTTGGCCTATCAATTGCCCGCAGTTTAGTCGACCAACACGCAGGAAAAATCGAGTTCACCAGTTGGCCAGGTCACACTGAGTTTTCCATTTATCTACCAATTAAGAAATAGGAGATAACCATGACGCAGGGAAAAATTTGGGTGGTTGATGACGATAGCTCCATTCGTTGGGTACTTGAGCGTGCATTAGATAATGCAAAGTTCGCTTGCACCTGCTTTGACAGTGCGGACGCTGTACTCACCGCATTAGAAAATTCACTCCCTGATGTGTTGTTATCTGATATCCGTATGCCAGGCACAAATGGTATTGAACTGCTGAATACCATCAAACAATCATATCCCCTCCTGCCGATTATTATCATGACAGCACACTCTGACCTTGATGCTGCCGTAAATGCCTACCAGTCAGGTGCCTTTGATTACTTACCAAAACCTTTCGATATTGATGAAACCGTCGCATTAGTCGAACGCGCTCTGAATCATAGCCGTGAACAAAACCATACTGGCCGTGAAGCTAAACAGCCCGCTCCTGTTGTCTCTTCGACCATGATCGGAGAAGCACCGGCTATGCAAGAGGTTTATCGCATTATTGGTCGTTTATCGCGCTCATCAATTAGTGTGCTTATTAATGGTGAATCAGGAACAGGGAAAGAGTTAGTTGCCCACGCACTACATCAGCACAGCCCCCGTGCTGATGCCCCTTTTATTGCATTAAATATGGCCGCCATTCCCAAAGATTTAATTGAATCTGAGCTATTCGGCCACGAAAAAGGCGCATTTACGGGTGCGAATCAAGTACGTCAAGGGCGATTTGAGCAAGCTAACCATGGATCTCTGTTTTTAGATGAAATCGGTGATATGCCACTTGATGTACAAACTCGCTTATTACGCGTTCTGGCGGAAGGCCAATTCTATCGTATTGGCGGTTATACCCCAGTTAATGTGGATGTGCGAATTATTGCCGCCACCCACCAAGACCTTGAAAAACGGGTTAAAGAAGGCTTATTTCGTGAAGACTTATTTCACCGGTTAAATGTCATTCGAGTGCAATTACCGCCATTACGTGAACGCACTGAAGATATCCCACGTCTCGCCAATTATTTTCTACAAAATACGGCGAAAGAACTCGGTGTCGAGGCTAAAGTTCTCCACCCTGACAGCGAAAAGATTCTTCAGCGCTATTACTGGTCGGGTAACGTTCGCCAATTGGAGAATGTCTGCCGTTGGTTAACCGTGATGGCAGCAAGCCAAGAAATCTTACCGCAAGATTTGCCCGATGATTTGCTTGAAGAGCATCCACAACAAAATACAGTGGTAAAATCATCGCAAACCGACGCCATGCCAACACAATCGTTATCATCACACAATCCTAGTTCTGCTGCTCAGTGGTTTGAACTACTTGAAGAGTGGACTGATAACGCATTAATGGAGGGTAAAGAAGATCTCTTTGCACAAACCATCCCCTTACTTGAGCGTACAATGCTAAATTGTGCGTTAAAATACACCAATGGCCATAAGCAAGAAGCTGCCCGTTTATTAGGATGGGGAAGAAATACGTTAACTCGTAAGTTAAAAGAGCTAGGAATTGAATAACCCCCCAAATTGACTATCCTATTAAGATAAGCGTGACTTAATTTATTATTTCATGCTTATCTTAATATTCAATAATTCGAACTTAACATTCAAAAATTCATTATTAATTCTACTATTCAAAAGCCAATTAACACAATGAATACTAATTTGATAGTAATTTAATGATTCCTTAGAACCAAGCCCCCTATTTTTATTCACTTACTGAATGGCAACACCCTTTCATCTATAAAAAATCAAATAAATAGCACATTTAGACCTACCAAATCCGATAACTATACTATTATTTCATTTTTCGATAGTAAAAATACAACATCCACTGTATGTGGTCTAATATGTCAAAACCGTATAACCCCAAATAATCACCATATGAGAGATAAATTAAACTTATATCCCTCCTTATAATTATTCTTGGTTTCATATCGTTATTTAACTTTAGTCAAAAAACCATTGAAAATTATATTTAACTTAGTTCAATATAGTATATCAATCCCTCTCTTATAGCGTGTTAACTCAATTAAAAAACTTAAATTCATTAATATTTGATTATATATTTCCAATTTTAACAAAACTTGTTTATTTTAAAAAATAGCCCCAAAATACTCTTCAATTGAGTAACTATTGCTTTTATATACTCAATGAAAAATAAATAATTATCTTTTGGAGAAAAACAAATGAAAAAGAACTTACTTGCATCATTAATTGCTGCAACCTCAATCGTTGCTGTTAATAATGCATTAGCAGCAGATGGTACTATCGACTTTACAGGTGAAATCATTGACCAAGCATGCGAATTAGCAGCTGGCTCTGATGCACTAAAAGTAAACTTAGGACAAGTATCTAAAAAAGCATTGCCAAACGCAGGAAGTACAGCGGCAGCAACTAAATTTACAATTAAATTAATTAATTGCCCTGCTACAGTAACAACAGCTTCAGTGAAATTTGATGCTGATTCTTATATTGGTGATGATGAAGTTATTAAATTAAAAGAAGAAACGGGTGTTGCAACTGGCGTTGGTATTCAAATTACTGATGATACGAATAAAATTGTTCCATTATTTACTGCCTCTAAAGCATATCCATTACAACAAAATGTGGAAAATAATTTAGATTTCAGAGCGCGTTATATTGCTAAGTCTGACACAGTGACTCCTGGTCCTGCAAATGCGACAGCAACTTTCACAATCAATTATAACTAAGTAATAAATAAGGTTTAAAGGGACTTAAGCCTTATCTAATAATAATCAATGGTGGTATTATGAAATCTATTATCTATATTTTCATTTCCTTATTAGCTCTAATAAACACTGCGAATGCTGGTGTTATTATTGGTGGAACCCGTGTTATTTATAACGAGGGAAACAAAGATGTCAGCATCAGTGTAGAAAATCCAGATAAAATCCCTTATTTGATTCAATCTTGGATAGATAATATAGATGAAAAAAAGCAGTCTGATTTCTCTATTACACCACCATTATTTAGACTAAATGCAGATAGAACTAATGCACTTAGAATATTTTTAACAGAAAATAAATTACCTAATGATAGAGAATCATTGTTCTGGTTAAATATAAAAACGATCCCAGCAACAGAAAGAACAGAAAACTCACTACAAATTGCCTTTAAAACGCAAATGAAATTAATTTATCGCCCTAAAGCATTAAAAGAGGTTAATTTTATTGAAGAGCAAAAAAAATTAGTGTGGTCTAAATCTGGAAATAAAATTACGGTTAAAAACCCAACGCCGTATTTTATGAATTTCCAGAGCATCAGCTTTAACGGAACAAAGGCTAATGATGTTTCTTATGCGGCACCTTTCTCAAGTGCAACTTTCGACGTTAATAACTCAACTACTAATGGAACAATTAAATGGGAAGTTATTAATGATTATGGTGCAGCACCAGAAGCACTCGAAAAGAAAATATAAAATTATAAAATAAGTTGGGCTTTATCATGAAAATAAATAAAATATCTCTAGGCCTACTATTATATTTAGGCTATACCGCATCGCTATATGCTGAAGAAAAAACAGAAAATAATGTCTACTTTGACCCTGACTTTTTAGAGTTACCAAATAAAGATTCGGTTGATTTGTCGCAGTTTGAGAATAATGAACAACTAGCTGGTGCCTACTATGTTGATATTTATGTCAACACTAACTTAATTGGTGCTAAAAATCTTAAATTTGAAAAAAATAACCATAACCAATTAGTTCCGTGTTTATCACTGGCTGATATTAAAGAATTTGGTATCAAAACAGCGGAATACCCTGAATTGCAAACCGCAGGCAGTCACTGTGTAAACCTTGCAGCTATTCCTGATGCCACAAGTAATTTTGAATTCGATTCTCAACGTTTATATTTAAGCATCCCCCAAATCGCATTGGATAGAAACCCAAGGGGTTACGTTGACTTAGCCAATATCGATAATGGGATCAACGCACTGCTATTAAATTACAGCTATAACGGCTCTAAAAATTACGATCGCAAAAGTAGTGGTTCGGATAATACATCTCATTATGTAAATTTAAGACCCGGCTTAAATATTGGAGCGTGGCGGTTACGCAATTACACAACATGGTCAAGTAGCACTGACCAATCCGGTAAATGGGATACTATCTATACCTACGCATCACGTGGCATTAATAGCATCAAAAGTCAGTTAACCTTGGGGGATAGTGTTTCACCTTCGATGGTTTTTGACAGCGTGCCATTCCGTGGTGCCCAGCTTGCGACAGATGATGATATGTCCCCTGAGAGTTTACGCGGCTACGCCCCCGTCGTTCGTGGGATTGCCCGCAGTAACGCACAGGTGACGATCCGCCAAAATGGTTACATTATATACCAAACCGAGGTTGCTGCAGGCCCTTTCGAAATCAATGACTTATACCCAACAGGGGGAAGTGGTGATTTACATGTCACAATAAAAGAATCCAATGGTAGCGAGCAATATCAGATCGTTCCTTTTGCCTCATTACCCGTATTGCAGCGTGAAGGATATTTTTCTTATAGCGTAACGGGCGGTGAATACCGCGCTTATGACAGTAGCATTGATAAAACAAAATTTGGTCAGTTCACCTTAATCTATGGTTTACCGTATGGTATTACCGCTTATGGTGGTAGCCAAGTGAGTGAGCATTACCAATCTTACTCCATCGGTACAGGCCAAAACCTTGGACGGTTTGGTGCATTATCCATTGACGTTACTCATGCAAATTCAACGCTGAGTAATGACGTTAAGGAAAAAGGCCAGTCATATCGTTTCCGCTATAACAAAAATATCAACGATATTGGTACTAATATCGCATTAGCTGGTTACCGTTACTCTACTAAAGGCTTTTACAGTTTAGCAGAAGTCTTTGATGGTTATAGAAATACAAACTATGCTCCAGAAATTGAACGCCGCCGTAATCGTGGTGAAATTACGCTCAGCCAAAACTTAGGGGATAACTTTGGTTCAATTTCCGTGGGCTATATCAATGAAGACTACTGGAATAGTGACCGTAAAACACAATCTGCCACCGTGGGTTACAACAACAGTTGGCAAGGCATTAGTTATAGCTTGAATTATACCTATAACAAAAATACCAATAGCTACTCCTATAGCTCCGGCAGTCGCACGAAAAGTGAAGATGACCATCAATTAGCGTTCTCGGTCAGTGTGCCGTTTACTGTGTTTGATAACACCTTCTATTACAACTTTAACAGTAACAGCAGCAGTAACGGCCCAAGCACAGGCAGTATTGGGCTTTCTGCTTCACAACTCAATAATCGCTTGAATTGGAGCATGCAGCAGGGTTTCACCACTCAAGAACAAGGTACGAGCGGCAATATGAACGCCTCTTATAAAGGCCAATATGGTGAAGTTTCAGGCGGAACTGGCTATAGCAAAGACAACTATAACCTTTATTACGGGGTTAATGGCAGCTTAGTGGCTCACTCTGGCGGCCTTGTACTCGGTCAACAATTAGGCGAAACCGCGGCTATTGTTGAAATACCAGATGCAGGTGATGTACCCGTCTTAAACCAAGCAGGGGTTGTCACTAATAACCAAGGTTATGCACTCGTGCCCTATGTTACTGCCTACCGTAAAAATGTGATTGATATCGATACTTCTGAGCTACCTGAAAATACGGAAATGGAGCTAACTAGCCAAAGTGTTGCACCAAGCCGTGGTGCACTGGTGAAAGCCAGCTTTGCCGCAAATGTCGGATATCGAGCCATTATGATATTAACTTTTGCTGATGGCAAACCTGTACCTTTTGGTGCCCAAGCGATATTTAAAGATAATCCACAGTTAAATAACATGGTTGGTAATGATGGTGAAATTTATTTATCTGGTTTAGCTGAAAATGGCAGTTTTATTATTCAATATAACGATAAACAACAGTGCCAAGTAAATTATAACTTAGCAGGCATATCGAATTATATGGGTTTATATAAAACAACTGCTGTTTGCCGATAATAAGGAGGCCAGTTATGAATAATCTTATTTATAAATCAATATTAACTATGAGTTTTATATATTTATACTCAGGATATGCTAATGCAGCTTGTGTTCAAAATCCCACATGGAGAAACATACAAAAAACAATACCTAATGAAACAATCAACATACAATATGATGACACTAGGTCTTATCAATTAAAATCTATATCTTTACCGATTTATTCGGGGACTTATAACCCGACTAATGGTGTTGGTCAAGATTGTGGCGGAAATCAAGTTGGTATTTATCTAGCACCAGTCAGTAATGGTATGGCCGTAAGTGGAATTAATGGTATTGGTATCAAAGCGAGAATTAATAGCTTTGGGCCAGATACTTTCTTTCCTGTAAATGGTCCATATACGGCAACTACATGGACATTTACGAATCCGACATGGGATATTCGTATAGAAAAAACAGGTCATGTTACTTCTGGTGGGATTATTTCAACACGGCAACTCGCTAGATTTTATCAACAAAATAGAAAAACAGGTACTGATTTTATTATTTCAACTGTCTCTTTTTCCACTAACTATCGAATAAATGTACTCAGTTGCTCACTAAAAAATTCAGTTCCTACCATTAACTTAGGTGATTGGTATGATACCCAATTTCCCGCTGTTGGCAGTACCAGTACAAATATCAATATTCCCATTACATTAAACTGCATGGCGGGCACCAATATTAAAGCGACGGTAACAAGCTCTAAATATGAAGATACGGCTACAGGAAAATTAGCTCTAACGGGACCTGGTAGTGCCACTGGTGTCGCAATACAATTGCTGGATAAAAATAATAACCCGATCAAATTGAACACTATGAATAGCCTGCAAAATAATGTGCCTGCTGGTGACTATATGTTCAATTGGAAGGCTCGCTATATCAAAACGGCCGCGAGTATCACGCCAGGTACAGCAAACGCCTCTGCGACTGTAAATATTCGCTATGAGTAGGAATAAAAAATGAAAAAAATATCTAAAAATTTACTTTTACTTAGTAGCTTAATATTCAGTGGAAATTTATTTGCTGCTAGCACAGTGACATTGAATTTTACCGGAAATATTAGAGCCGCAACTTGCAATATTACCGGTGGGAATAACATTGATATTGACCTGAAAAATATTTCTGCTGATGTATTTCGTAATGCAAGTTCAGGTTCTAACTGGAACACATTTAATATCAGCCTAAATAATTGTTCATCTTTTATTAACCAAGTAAAACTGACATTTACAGGAACCGCGGATACTGCGGATGCAGCCAGCTTATACAAAAACCAAGGTACGGCTAAAAACCTAGCTGTTCAACTACAAAATGGTAATGGAACAACCGCTTTAGGTAACCAAAAAGTATTACAAGTTCCGACAAATGGGCAAGCGAATATTAATATTCCATTACGCACACGTGCCTTTAGCTCATTAGGTAATGCCACTCCGGGAACTATTTCCGCCAATATTACGGCAACCATTACCTATTTATAAAAGAGAGAATAATATGAGACATTTTATCCTATTACTATCACTAATGAGCTGTTCTTTAACTGCATTTGGGCTAACAGCAAATATTAAAGTGCATGGCGTCGTTATTGCAGCGCCTTGTGAGGTTGAAAAAAATAACTATTTAATCGATTTGAAAAAAATTAATATTTGGAATATCAAAGATACGCAAAAGTCTCCGTGGGTTGATTTTTCCGTGAAGCTAAAAAATTGCCCTGTCGGCACCACCAAAGCTGTAATGAAAATATCCGGCACACCAGACTCAACAGTAACTGAACATTTTATTAATAATGGTACGGCGAAAAATGTGGCATTAAATTTAGCCAATACCGCCAATAAAACAACAATAAAAAATGGCGATACCATTACCGCGAATGTGAATACACAAACGCGAAATGTTGAAATACCACTATCAGCACGAGTCTCGGGTTATGGAAGTGGTATGGTTGCAGGTTCATTTAAAAGCCATTTAGAATTTACATTTACATATCAGTAAGTAAGTTTGTTTTGATTATATCAGTTTTAATAGGGGAAAGGGGAAAGCGGTATGCCTAATTACTATCCTATCTCAAAAATAATTGGCAATAAAATCACCTATTACCGAAAAATGAAAGGAATGACATTAGAAAGTTTATCTAATATCGTGGGAGTGAGTGAGCAACAACAGTCACGCTATGAGCGTGGTATTAATCGAATTAATATTGATAGGCTTTATCATTACTCTAAGATATTTGAAATTGATATTATAGCTTTCTTTGTTTTCAATTCTAAGGAGATAAATGAGATTGAGCATATAGAAGAAAAATATTTAAATAAAAAAAGTAAATATTAAGGATATTTTATGACTAAAAAGAAAACTTTACTTGTAATAATAGGCTCGGCTTTTGCTTATTCTGCATATACACAAGCAGCCTGTATTCAAAATCCTAATTTACGGAACGTTGTGGTTAACGTCCCTTCAAGAACCTTTTCACTGCAATATGATGATACTGGAGCACGAGACATCGATACTATTCGCGTCAATTTTAAAGGCTCACATATCAATACATACTCAGGCCCAATGAGTAATGGCCTGTGTGGTGATGCCTATTTACATGCTGACTATGTGAACGGTTGGGTACCAAACGGTAATAAAATTGCAGCTAGTAATATATCGGGTATCAGTATTCAAGTAAAAGCAACCAATATCGGTTTTTTAAATACACGCTATGGACCACCAACATCAGCTAACCCAGCCGCTTGGGGTATTGAGAACCCATATTGGACTATTACTATCAAAAAAACAGGGCAAGTCACACAAGGTGGAAATTTAAAGGCAGGGCATGTGGGAAGACTAACACAACGTAACCCCGCACCACATAACAGTACGTGGAATTTAACATCGTTGAATATTCCAGCAGGTGCTATCAAAATTAATGTATTAAAGTGCTCAACAAAAGCAAATAGTTACAATGTTAACTTAGGAACTTGGTATGACACTCAATTTAAATCTGTGGGCTCTACCAGCAATAGTGTCAATATACCCATTACATTAAGCTGCGCTGCGGGCACCAATCTAAAAGTGACAGTCACAAGTAGTGCTGGGTATGTTGATACCAATACAGGGAAGATTAAATTGTCTGGGCAAGGGCAAGCGACCGGAGTCGCTATCCAATTATTGGATAGAAACAGTAACCCGATAAAGCTCAACTCAAAGTTCACTTTGCAAAACAATGTTGCAGGTGGCGATTATATTTTTAATTGGAAAGCTAGATATATTAAGACTGCTAATAATATAACTGCAGGAACTGCAAACTCAACAGCGTCGGTTAACATAAGATATGAATAAATAGCATTCAACATTCATCATAAAAAGATATTAATTTATTTATAATTTGATTTTTATTGCTAACATCGAAAAATATCATTGAACAATTGATAAATAGCAAATTTACTATTTTATTAAAATGGTTAAAATAGAGGAGTAATCTTTCATAGTGTTTATTTAGAAATAAAAAGATAACTATAGGAGTATACATGCCTTATTCAGTATCTTACCTAATTGGCAAAAAAATACTTTTTTATCGGAAAACGAATGGACTTTCAGTTAATGAATTATCCGAGGTTATTGGCATCAGCCCACAACAGCAGTCACGATATGAACGAGGAATAAATAGAATTACTTTAGATAGATTGTTCCAATATGCAACGTATTTTGAGATTGATATTAAAAAATTCTTTCAGTCTCATGATATTTAATGAATAAATTAAGTAGTAATACCAACACTAAAAAAATTACATTAAAAATATTTAATTATATTCCATTGCAATATTTAAAATAAATTAGAGAGAGAATCATGAAACGAAAAATATCTAAATCCGTCGGTTTAAAAATAAGATCATTAAGAGAAAGTCACGGAATGAGTGGTAAAGAGTTAAGCATGTTGTTAGGTATTAGCCAACAGCACCAATCACGCTATGAAAATGGTGAAGTTAATATTCATGTCGATACCATTTACCAATTTGCACAAATATTTAATGTTTCGCCAATCTATTTCTTTACTGAAACCATTACGAATATTAATAGTACAGAACTCCCTATTAATAAAAAGAATTATTTCTCTGCTGAAGCTTTGGTATTCTAACAGCTAAATATGAGCATTATAATATGCCAATAGATTAAATATCGGTGCTATTTCTATTTATAGCATAGCACCGAATTATTATTCTTTTTTAGACTCCTCCACCAACCAATTGCGAAATATCGCCATCGCTGGTGTCATGACTCTCGATTTTAAACGGCTTAACCAATATCCACCCAGTGTTACAGATACATCAAAAGGTTGAACTAACTCCCCTGCACTTAATTCATGGCTAAACATGCAACTTGGCACCAATGCCACGCTGTCAGTTAATAACGCAGCCTCAACCATTAAACGTGATGAATCAAATATTGGGCCTTTGACACGCCAAGGTTCAATCTCCGCAGCTAAAAACCATTTTTCCCATTCATCTTTACGATATGAACGCATTAACTGGTGGGATTTTAAATCTAATGGGTGCCTAAGTAAGCTCGCGACTTTCTCTGAACAAAGCACCGTATGCGCCGTTGAAAATAAGGGGATATTTTCTACCAGGGGCCATAGCCCTTCACCAAAGCGAATTGCAAAATCAACGCCTTCAGCGGCTAAATTCACCACATTATTATGAGTCATAATGCGTAAATCAATATAAGGATATAGCTCCGAAAATTGCGTTAGTCTTGGCAATAACCAGCCCACAGCAAATGTGCCAACAACTGAAATACTTAAGGTTTCTCGATAATGACCATCTTCAAATTGCAACAGTAGTGACTCAATTTGGTCAAAAGAGCGGCTCAAAACAGGCAATAATGCAAAACCTTCTTCAGTTAATGCAAGCCCTCGAGGTAAACGAATAAATAGTTCTAGTCCCAATTGCTCCTCTAACAGCCTAACTTGTTGGCTGACAGCGGCCTGAGTAACATTCAATTCTATTCCTGCTCGCGTAAAGCTTAAATGCCGTGCAGAAGCTTCAAAAGCCCTAAGCGCATTGAGAGGAAGCCGATGACGATAATTTTCTGCCATAAGATTTTCTTTTACCTCATCGAATTTTATATCGTTTTAAATAATGATTGAAAGCATGCATACTACTTTGAAATCGCGGTTTAACCGCCTAATAGCCTATATTAAAGCACTTTATATTTACAATGAAGCGCTTTCAGTTCCTGTTAGCAATAACTTAAACTTGTACTTATTGGAATAACTCTATGAAAACCCTTTTTCGTCAGGGGCGAATTTTTGTCGCTCTGAGTTTGGCGTTAACCACGCTATCCGCTAATGCGTTCACTCAAAAGGATGTGGATGACATTATTAAACCTCTGATGGAACAAAAACAGATCCCTGGGATGTCTGTCGCCATTTCCGTTGATGGAAAACACTATATTTATCATTATGGTGTGCAATCTAAGCAAAGCTTAGTGCCTGTCAGTGATAAGACTTTATTTGAGATTGGCTCTTTATCTAAAACATTCACAGCCACACTCGCAGCCTATGCACAAAACCAAGGAAAACTCGATTTCTCGCAAAAGGTAAGCCACTATCTTCCTGAATTAAAAGGGTCTGCTTTTGACCAAATCACAGTAATGAACTTGGCAACTCACACTTCGGGTTTATCGTTATTTGTGCCTGATAGCATTACGAATTCAGCGGAATTATTCCGTTATTACCAGCAATGGCAACCTGAAAAAGCTATTGGACAATATCGCTCTTACTCAAATCTTGGCGTGGGATTACTCGGCATCGTTACGGCTAAACAACTCAAAATGCCATTTGAACAAGCGATGGAAAAACTGATGCTGCCTGCGCTTGGGCTGAAACATACCTATATTCATGTCCCTAAAAATCAACAGAAAAATTATGCTCAAGGCTATAATAAGAACAATCAACCCGTTCGTGTAACACCACAAATTTTAGATGCTGAATCTTATGGTTTGAAATCTAGCGCTAAAGATCTAATTCGCTTCTTAGATATTAATATGCAAACAAAGAAAGTCTCTAAATCGTGGCAGGAAGCCATAGAGAACACGCATGCTGGGTTCTATATGACCGATTCATTTGTGCAAGATATGATGTGGGAAAGTTATTCATGGCCTGTATCCATTTCTCAATTACAGCAAGGTAACCGAGATGAAATGGCATTACAGCCACAAAAGGTCGAAGCGATTACACCAGCACTACCGCCAGAAACACAAGCTTTCTACAATAAAACCGGCTCAACCAATGGTTTTGCAACCTATGCGGCATTTATTCCTGAAGACCGAATTGCGGTTGTGATTTTGTCCAACAAATGGTATCCCATCCCTGACCGCATCAGTGCGGCTTATCAGCTAATCGAAAAAGCGAAATACTAGCCCCCGCAGAAGATGCTGAATGTGGAATAACGCTATAACGAATATTTAATACTCAAAATAGTTCGTTCTGCCGCTAGGCGGCAAGAGAAGCTAAGCCCTAGGAGCATACATAAAGTATGTGACTAGGGTTAGCGAACGCAGCCAACAACGCGACAGGGCGAAATATGAAGAGTATTTAGATGACACGGGAAAACTGCCGCTGCCTCATCTGATTCCGTAAATAAACATCAAAACACATACAAACATTCCGAATAAGTAAACGCCCTTGCGGCGTAACTTTAATACCTTTGTCTGTCATTTCGACCAACCCATCTTCTGCCATTGGCTTCAATAACTCTAAATCCTCTTTAAAATAGGATTTAAAATCAATTGGATAGATTGCTTCAATTTGGGCAAAATCCAATTGGAAGTTACAGATTAAAATTTTGATGACATCACGGCGTAGGCAATCGTCATCGGTTAAAACGAGGCCACGCCACAGCGCTTGGCCTTTCTCTTCAACTTGCGCATAATAGGTTTTCAAATCTTTCTGATTTTGCGCGTAGTTATCACCTAACATACTGATTGCAGAAACGCCTAGCCCCAGCAAATCACAGTCGCCTTGAGTTGTATATCCTTGGAAATTACGGTGTAGAACCCCTTCCCGTTGTGCCACGGCAAGCTCATCTTCAGGGCGAGCAAAGTGGTCCATACCAATAAATTGATAGCCATCTCTGGTGAGGGTCGCGATTGTGTCTTGCAAAATATCGAGTTTTTGCTCTGCGCTCGGTAAGTCTTCATCTTTAATTTTACGCTGCGCTGCAAATAAATTAGGTAAGTGTGCATAATTGAACACACTTAAGCGATCTGGTGATAATTCAGCCACTTTTTTTAGGGTAAACGCAAAGCTTTCAGGGGTTTGCTTAGGTAAGCCATAAATTAAATCAATACTCGTTGAGGAAAACCCCGTCTCTTTGGCCCGTTTAATTAGGGAAAAAATAAATTCTTCATCCTGTTCACGGTTAACCAGCACCTGAACCTCTTTATTAAAATCCTGAACGCCCATGCTTAGGCGGTTAAACCCTTCATGGCGCAGATGGTCTATCATATCCAGTTCAATTTCACGCGGGTCGATTTCAATCGACATTTCCACATCATCCGCAAAATTAAAGTGTTTTTTCAATAAACCAACTAAATGACTAACTTGGACTTTATCGAGATAAGTTGGAGTACCACCGCCCCAATGCATTTGAGTCACAATGCGGTCTTTTAATAAAGCGGCTCGTTGGATAATTTCTTTTTCAATTACTTTAAGGTATTCATCAGCTTTATGTTTTTGGCGTGTCACTAATTTATTACAGCCACAGAAATAACAAAGCTTATGGCAAAAAGGGATGTGGACATAGAGCGATAAAGGTCGATTGGGATAACGTTTTGTTGCTTGAACAAACGCATTCTCATCGTAGTCTTGGTTGAATTCCAAGGCTGTAGGATACGAGGTATAACGAGGCCCTGAATAATTGTATTTTTGAATGAGAGAAAGATCCCAAACAATATTTTGCTCTGACATAACATTCCTCAATTGACCAAAAGCTCAAACCATAATAACGGGTTGCACCTTATTTAATTGTTATTTGGTGAGTGTGAAAGTTTCACAACTTAAATAATATTATAAAGTATGTTAGCGAAAAGAGATTTGATACAACATCAAAGAAAAGTGAGTTAGCAGAAAAAATAGCTAAATCCCCCGCTAGCACGAGGGATCTTTTAAACGAAATTATTTACTTTTTAAGATGCGCATAATGTCATCAAGTTTTTCTTCGTCTTCTTCCTCTTCTTCTTCGCTATATTCAATACCGAGAATATTCATCAATTCATCAATGCGATCTAAACAGGTATCAACATACTGCTGCTCTTGTGCTGTGATGGTTTCGCCATCTTCCAGACGCGCTAAAATGCTATCTAAACGATCATCGCTTTCCAGCATTTCCAGCTCTTTTTCTGGCGTCAATTTTTCTTTGACAGTCGGCTGTTTTTTCTCAACCACAGGTTTCGTGGCCTGTTTTTCATCCACAATTAAAGGCACAGGCTTTTTGCTACCTAAACGAGGGTCGGTTGAACTATTTTGCCCGCCATTTTGCTTGTTAGATGCTTGTTCTACATAACGGCTACCGGATTTATGACCACGATGTTTTTTCTCGCGTTTACGCTCACGGCCTTCCGCATTAATTTCTTCTTTGGTTTTACGGTATTTTTTCTTTGGCTTAGCAGCCGGTTTTTTTGGTGCATTCATGGTCTGATACCTTGATAAAGTCAGTTTCTGCTGCGAAATCTAGCAGGATCCCATAAAGGGGGAAAGCACTAGTTTGCAATTTCAGCGGATTTTTTATCCCACCCTGCCTTCGCAACAGTACTTTATTGATTATACCTTAAATAATTTGTGTTGCATGCAAGTAACAAGACGGGAAAGCCATCCGAAGGGGGATTAATCTTCCAAGTGGTTTTACCTAAAAAAATAGAGAGCCATCTTGAGAAATATTCTAAATAATTCAAGTTGTGGCTAGGCGTCAATCGAGGTTATCTCGGGGAGCATACATAAGTATGTGACCCGAGTAGCCGAGTGAAGACAACAACGCCACAGCTTGAAGTATGACGAATATTAGGCGTCGACGAGCACCATTTTTAGTAGGAACATCGCCGCCACTAAAATCACGCACAGACCCAGGTCACGCCAGCGTCCGGTACCAATTTTCATTGCACAGTACGCAATAAAGCCTAGCGCAATACCTTCTGTGATTGAGAAACTAAATGGCATCATCACAGCGGTAATGAATGCGGGTACAGACTCGGTTAAGTCATCCCACTTCACGCGAGTTAAGCTTGAAGTCATCAGCACGCCCACGTAAATCAAGGCACCCGCAGTAGCATAAGCTGGAACCATGCCTGCAAGAGGTGAGATAAACATGGTCAATAGGAATAAAACACCAACGACAATCGCAGTTAAACCTGTGCGCCCACCGACAGAAACACCAGAAGAACTTTCGATATATGCAGTGACAGAAGAGGTCCCCATCGCTGAACCTGCGACAGAACTCAAGCTGTCCACATATAACGCTTGTTTCATTCGTGGGAAAGTCCCGCGTTCATTCGTAATACCCGCTTTGTCAGTCACACCTATCATGGTGCCTGATGAGTCAAACAAGTTAACTAACATAAAGGCAAAAATCACACCGGATAGCGCTAAGTCTAAAGAGCCAGAGAAATCAACTTGCCCCACAACGCTCGTGATACTCGGCGGCATTGAGAATATCCCAGAATATTTCACATCCCCTAGAGCTAGGCCAATCAATGTTGTCACTGCAATAGAAACTAATACCGCGGCATGAATATTGCGTGCGGCAAGAATAGCGATAATAAAGAAACCGAGTGCTCCCAGCCAAACATTATGGTGGGTTAAGTTACCGATAGAAACTAACGTGTCCGGGTTCGCAACAATAATACCGGAATTTTTCAGCCCCATCATGGCAATAAATAAACCGATACCGCTGGTAATACCAACGCGTAGGCTAAGAGGAATATTGGCGATAATCCAATAACGAATGCGAAATAGCGTCAGAATAAATAACCCGACAGCTCCCCAGAATACCGCGCCCATCGCGATTTCCCATGAATACCCCATCGCTCCAACAACAACAAAAGCAAAGAAAGCATTCAGCCCCATGGCTGGCGCAACAGCAATAGGTAAATTCGCCAGTAATCCCATCAAAATACTGCCAATAGCCGCAATCAAGCAGGTAGTGACAAATACCGCTTTGATATCCATTCCTGCAACTGAGAGAATTTGAGGGTTAACGAAGACGATATAGACCATCGTTAAGAAGGTAGTGAAGCCAGCAACAACCTCAGTTCTTGCTGTGGTGCCATGTTCTTGTAATTTAAAAACACGCTGAAACAAGCCCTGCGGTTGTGCCGAGCTAGAAGATTGATTACTCATTAGATATCGCGCCCAAAAAAAGTTTTTTTCGCCCTATACTACAATTAAAAATCACAAAAGAAAACGATTGCGTAAACTGTAATGGGCAAAAATGTCCTAACTAACTGATACACTTGAGTGAAATAATAAAAGAATTGATGGTAACTAATAGAAGAAGTGGCGGTTATTTCACCACCACGTTTAATTTAAGAAAGTGCTAATAGTTTTTGTCGACGCCAAAACAATAAACGATGTTTCGCTGCCAGTTTCTGAGGCTGATGTTGCGCGCTAAGCCTTTTCGCCACCCTATTTGCAATGATTTCTACCGCAAAGCACATCACAAAATAAATAAATGCGACGAATAAGAAAACTTCAAGAGGATAAACCATTTCACGGTTATTCACTTGTGTCGCCAAAAATGACAGCTCAGCGACCCCAACAATATAAGCCAATGAGGTATCTTTAATTAATGCCACCCACTGGTTAATAAATGACGGAACCATCATACGTAAAGCCTGTGGTAATACGATATTCCACAATACCTGCCAGCGGCTAAACCCCAAGGACATCCCGGCTTGCCACTGCCCTTTACCTATCGCTAAAATACCCGCTTTCACGGCATGAGCCAAATATGCAGAGGTAATCAATGCCAATGCACATACAACTGTCGCTATCCCAGGAATTTCCGTGCCCAATAACATCGGCAACAAGAAATAGGTCCAAAAAATCAGCATAATTACTGGAATTGCACGGAAAAAACCTAATACTGCAGCGAATAGGTTAACCCAAAAACCTCGCAGCATGGCTAATGCAATCCCCCCCAATGTACCTAATACAATAGAAGCTGCACCTGCAAGCAAGCTAATGACTAACGTCAGTGCTGCGCCTTCTAATGGGCCATCCGGGAAAGTGCCAAATAACAAATATTGCCAGTTCTGCTCAATAATCGAAAAATCCATCTTATACCCCCTGAGCCAAATTACGCTGCTGGCGCCACTGGCCCCAACCTTCCATCACTGCAATAATGGCAATATACAAAACGGTTGCCACGCCAAAGGCTGCGAAGGTTTGTAATGTCTGGCTATCTACTTGGCGAGAAACATAAGACAGTTCCGCTACACCTATTGCCATTGTTAATGATGAATTTTTCACCACATTCATATATTGGCCTAGTAGCGGAGGCATAGCGATTTTTACTGCTTGCGGTAATACCACCAGTTTCATGGCCTGCCATGAAGTTAGCCCTAAAGCAAATGCCGCATATTTTTGCCCCTGACGAACACCACGGATCCCAGCTCGTATTTCTTCAGCAATAAATGGTACGGTATACAGGGTCAAACCAATAAAGCCCGCTAAAAATTCAAATGACGGCCAACCCACTGTTATTCCAAGTAAATGGATTTCATGGGGGGTATTGAGCCACTCCATCGCAGCAGTAGGTAAAATTTCACCGGAAGCGAAGTACCAAAAGAATAACTGCACCAACAAAGGTGTATTTCTGAAAATAGAGATATAGATACTCACGGTCCAACGCACAGGAGCAATTTGGCTATCCTTTGCTGATGCAACGATAAAACCCAATACAGTGGCTGCAACAATGGTACAAATCGAGATCCAAACAGTGATCAAAAAGCCGTAGCCAAACCACTCTAGATACTGCGGCGCTAGTAAATGAGCAGACCAAAAATCACCATTTAAAAATTTTTCAAACATTGTTCACGACCTATTGCCTTCACCGCTTGTGATTAAAAACTCATCCCTTATAACCAAGAACCCCACACAGAGTGCGGGGCTTCAACTCACTGAGTACTTACTGTTACCCATTAAGACTGTGGCTGTTGCTCACTCAGTGGCGCGAATTTAAAGTCTCCGCGTGGTTGTGCTGCTTTAGTATCTGGCCCAAACCAACGGTTATAGATCACCTCGGCTTTACCGTCTTTTTCCAGTTTCAGCAGTGTTTCGTTGACGTTTTCAACCAAACGAGTTTCACCTTTGCTTGCTGCCAATGCTTGGTATTCTTTTGTTAGGCTAAATGGAGAGATTTCAAAGTCTGCCTTCACTTTTTCAGGTAAATTACCTAGTAAGCCAACCAATTTGGCATCATCTTGAGTGATAGCTTGAACGTTACCATTACGCAGTGCCGCGAACGCTTGCGGGGTATCGTCATAAGAAATCACTTTTGTGTCAGGGAAACGTTCACGTAAAGTGACTTCCTGCACAGTGCCTTTATCTGCGCCAATACGCAGTGGTTTGATGTCATCAGGTGTTTTTAATACGCCTTTACGGGCAATAAATTTTTGGCCTGTCGCAAAATCAGGAATAGAAAAATCAACTTGTTTTGCGCGTTCATCTGTAATGGTGAAGTTAGCACCGATTAGGTCAACTTTACCTGAAGTCAGGAGTGGAATACGGTTTGCTGGGTTAGTGGGGCGAAGCTCTAGTTTCACACCTAGGCTATTTGCTATTTCTTGTGCAATATCAATATCATAACCCGCTAATTTTTTAGTTTGTGGGTCAATAAAACCAAATGGTGGGTTACTATCAAATACCGAAATACGGATCACACCCGCTTGTTTGATATCATCTAATTTATCTGCGCTAGCGACATTCGCTGTCAGCGCTAAACCTGTAAGTAAAACAGTCGTTAGAATACGAGCTTTCATTGAACACCCCTGACGGTAAATTTTTGTAAATCGACCATCACAAGCTATCAACTATTGCTTAGCACTTGAAATAATATTAAATAATATATTTATATCAAAATGAAATATAAGACCAAACAAAAAAGGGCCACCTTGATAACAAAGTGCCCCAAACATGGTTAAACCATCAATAGACTCTTATTGAGCAAGAAGAAAGTCGGTAGAAGAACGTGTTAGAGTATTCATCGTAATAAATAGGCTATCGAATACATTAACCTCATTCATCAATACTCTAAATTGTTCGTGTTGTGGCTAGCCGAGCGAAGCCAACACCGCCACAGCACGAAATATGACGAGCATTTAATCGTCTTTAGTCAACATTTTTTCGAGACTATCTCCCCCCACATGGCGGAAATCTTGCCCCTTCACATAGTAGAAAATAAACTCACAGATATTTTGGCAACGGTCGCCGATACGCTCAATTGAACGAGCGCAGAACAGTGCTGTTAATACACTCGGGATCGTCCGTGGGTCTTCCATCATATAAGTCATCAATTGGCGCACGATGCCCTCATACTCTTGGTCAACTTTCTCATCTTCACGATAGATACGAATAGCTTCTTCGAGATCCATTCGTGCGAATGCATCTAATACATCATGTAGCATTTGTACTGTGTGACGGCCTAATGATTCTAAACTCACTAACAGAGGCTGATGTTGATGAGAGAATTTTTCCAATGCGGTTTGGCAAATTTTGTCCGCAACATCACCGATTCTTTCCAGCTCAGCAATGGTTTTTGAAATCGCCATAATCAGGCGCAAATCACTCGCTGTTGGTTGGCGCTTCGCGATGATTTTAACGCATTCTTCATCAATGGCCACTTCCATCATATTGACTTTATGGTCATTTTCGATAACTTCACGCGCTAGGGCTTCATCCTGATTATGCATGGCAGTAATGGCTTTGGTAAGCTGCTCTTCGACCAGTCCTCCCATCGTCATCAATTCAGTATGGATATGTTCCAGTTCAGCATTGAACTGCCCCGATATATGTTTGTTGTGATTCAGCGTATCCATCGTCGGCTCCATATCAACCGTAGCGGCCAGTAATATAATCTTCAGTTTGCTTCATTTCTGGGGTAGTAAACATTTTGTCAGTATGATTAAACTCGACTAACTCCCCTAGATACATGAAAGCCGTATAGTCAGAACAGCGTGCTGCTTGTTGCATATTATGGGTAACAATAACCACGGTGTATTCTGACTTTAATTCACTAATCAGTTCTTCAATTCGACCGGTTGAAATTGGGTCAAGGGCAGAACAAGGCTCATCCAACAATAAAACCTCTGGGCGAATAGCAATACCACGAGCAATACAGAGACGCTGTTGCTGCCCACCCGACAAGCTATAACCACTTTGGTGTAGCTTATCTTTGGTTTCATTCCATAATGCAGCCTTTGTTAACGCCCACTGCACGCGTTCGTCCATTTCCACACGGGATAACTTTTCAAATAAACGCACACCAAATGCAATATTATCGTAGATTGACATCGGAAATGGTGTTGGTTTTTGGAATACCATACCGACTTTTGCACGTAACAGCGCGATATCTTGTTTATCAGTCAGGATATTTTGGCCATCCAGTAAAATTTCACCTTCTGCGCGCTGCTCGCCATACAGTTCATACATTTTATTGAAGGTACGCAATAGTGTCGATTTACCACAGCCTGATGGGCCGATAAACGCAGTTACTTTATTTTTTTCAATGTCTAAAGAGATATTTTTCAGTGCGTGAAACTTGCCATAATAGAAGTTGAGGTCACGGACTTTAATTTTACTGTTTGCAATATCGTTTGCATTAATCATGGTTTGCTTTTCTCTCTAAATCTTTATTTATCTGGTGCTTAGTGTTTTTTCTGTGCGAACACAACACGTGCAATGATGTTAATGAGCAGGACACATAGGGTAATTAACAGAACCCCTGCCCATGCAAGCTCTTGCCATTCAGAGAACGGGCTCATTGCAAATTTGAAGATTGTCACTGGTAAGTTGGCGATGGGTTCGCTCATATCTGTACTCCAGAACTGATTTGACAGTGAAGTAAACAGAAGCGGTGCGGTTTCCCCTGCTATACGCGCAATTGCAAGTAAGATCCCAGTGATAATCCCTGACACCGACGCTTTTAACGTAATAGATAAAATCATTTTCCATTTTGGTGTGCCAAGTGCATAAGCGGCTTCACGCAAGCTATCTGGAACTAGTTTCAACATGTTTTCAGTGGTTCGGATAACAATTGGAATTTGCAGCAATGCAAGCGCCACAACCCCAGCCCAACCCGAGAAGTGCTGCATTTGAGCAACCACAATGGTGTACACAAACAACCCGACAACGATAGATGGAGCTGATAATAAAATGTCATTAATAAAGCGGGTAACTGAAGCTAACCATGACTTACGGCCATACTCTGCTAAATAAATTCCCGCTAAAATCCCTAAAGGCGTACCAATAACTGTCGCCCATAAGATTAATAAACCACTTCCTACGATGGCATTTGCCAGCCCGCCACCTTCCGTATTCGGTGGTGGAGTCATTTCAGTAAACAGATTGAGGGACATGCCATCAATCCCTTTAGTGACAGTAGAAAACAAAATCCACACTAACCAGAACAAGCCGAAAGCCATGGTTAACATTGAAACAAATAGAGCCATTCTGTTAACTTGGCGGCGCCACGCTTGACGGCGTGCTCGTTCTTTTTCATTCACTGCGATAGGTTGAGATATCGACATATTAACGGCCCTCATTCTTCGCAAGACGCATGACCATCAACTTGGAAATTGCTAACACAATGAAAGTGATAACAAACAGGATAAGTCCAAGCTCCATCAAGGCCGAGGTATGTAAACCGCTCTCTGCTTCCGCAAACTCATTTGCGAGTGCCGAGGTGATACTGTTACCAGGCATAAACAGTGATGCGCTATCAAGTTGGTAAGTATTACCAATCACGAAAGTCACCGCCATGGTTTCACCCAGCGCACGACCAAGGCCTAACATCACACCACCAATGACCCCATTACGGGTATACGGCAACACGATATTCCAAATCACTTCCCATGTTGTACAGCCAATCCCGTAGGCTGACTCTTTCATCATCACAGGTGTTTGTTCAAATACATCGCGCATCACTGACGCAATATAAGGAATAATCATAATCGCGAGGATAATCCCCGCTGCTAAAATACCGATCCCGAATGCAGGCCCCGAAAATAATTCACCGACAATCGGCACACTCGACATCACATTACCAACTGGTTCTTGGAAATATTCGGCAAACAGAGGTGCAAAGACAAATAACCCCCACATCCCATAAACAATACTTGGGATAGCAGCAAGAAGTTCAATCGCGATACCAAGAGGACGTTTTAACCAATTAGGCGCCAGCTCTGTTAGGAATAACGCTATACCAAAACTAACGGGAACGGCGATAATCAGAGCGATTAACGATGTAACGATAGTGCCGTAAATAGGCACAAGGGCACCGAATTCTTCCGCTGGAGCATCCCACTCTTTGGTCCATAAAAACGAAAACCCAAACTTTTGCATACTTGGCCAAGATGCAAAAATAAGGGAGATAATAATGCCTCCGAGCATTAACAAAGTGATGAGCGCGGCAATCTTTACCAGTGCACTAAAAATCACATCACCTGATTTGCTGGGAGCTCTAAATGCCGTTGTTTTCTCGGCCATGCGCTTTGTTCTCATTTCATTCCTGCTCTTTTTCACAGGATTGCGTTACAACGATGAGCGGGTAAGCCCTGTTCCTCAGCACTTACCCGCCATTTCCAACCCTAAGTGCACTTAGAAAACCTAAGCTCACCTAGAATAATGCTTTACCTTGGCTATCTTTAACTTCTGTTTTCCATGCTGCACGTACTGCGGTCACGACTTCTTGAGGTAGAATTGCGTAATCTAATGCTTCCGCTTGTTTACCACCTTTATCATAAGCCCAGTTGAAGAAGTCAAGAACTGCTTTGCCTTTTTCCGCATTCGCTTGCTGCTTGTGAACTAAGATGAATGTGGTTGAAGTAATCGGCCATGCATTCGCGCCATCACGGTTTGTTAAATCTTGAGCAAAAGATTTAGACCAGTCAACTTTCTTCGCTGCTGCACTGAAGCTTTCACCCGTTGGTGAAACCGCTTCGCCATCGGCAGAGATTAATTTAGTATACGCAAGGTTGTTCTGTTTTGCGTAAGCATATTCAACATAACCGATAGAACCTGGTAGACGCTGTACGAAAGCGGCAACGCCATCATTTCCTTTACCGCCTACGCTATTTTTCGGCCAATTAACGGTTGAACCTGCACCAACGTCTGATTTCCAGCTTGCGCTGACTTTAGCAAGGTAGCTCGTGAATACGAACGTGGTACCCGAACCGTCAGAACGTCTAACGACTGCGATAGCTTGGTCTGGCAAGCTAACATTTGGGTTCAATTTAGCGATTGCTGGGTCATTCCATTTAGTGATTTTGCCTAAATAGATGTCACCTAATGTGTTGCCATCTAAAGTCAGTTGCCCTGACTCAATACCTTTTACATTGACAGCCAGTACCACACCACCGATAACAGTAGGGAATTGGAACAAGCCATCCTCTTTTAATTTTTCATCAGTCAATGGGGCATCGGATGCACCGAAATCAACTGTTTTTGCATTAATTTGTTTGACACCACCAGAAGAACCAATCCCCTGATAGTTTACTTTATTAGCTGTTTCTTTCTGATAAGAGTCTGCCCACTTCGCATAAACAGGAGCAGGAAAGGTCGCGCCAGCTCCGGTCAGGCTGGTAGCAGCAAAAGAAGACATTGCGGTCAGAGATAAAGTTGCTGCCATTACGCTTGCTAAGGTGGTACGCGTCATTTTCATAATCCCTCCGGGGATGTATAGAAACAATCAAGTATAAAATTGTTGGGTGTATGTCACGGTAGGAAAAATAGGACAATTTAGTTACGACAACATGTCGTTTTTATGACAGTTTTATGACAATTGCTGATTTTTTCACTGGAGAGAAAACAAAAACGAAGGGAAGTGAATATTTATATTATAAAATTCAAATAGTTAAAAAATTTCAGTTTCAACATTGATACCAAAAAGAAAAATGACAGACTGTCATAAAAGCGAAAAATTTTTTTATCCTGCAACCATAAAATAATACTCAAAACAATTTGTGTTGCAGCCAACAACGCTGCGGCGCAAAGTGTGAAGAGTAGAAAGATAGCTCTAAATAGTTCAAGTTGTAGGTAGGCGCCAAACGAAGATATCCCTAGGAGCATACACAAGTATGTGACTAGGGTAGTTGAGTGTAGGCAACACCCCTACAGCTTGAAATATGACGAGATATCAGTCTTCTTTTTCTTTAAGAGGGAGAAGAGCCCTAATCGCAAACCCACCACGCTCACTCTTATGGATCTCAATACTCCCTTCGTGGGCATCAACAATTCGGCGAATAATTGCCAGTCCTAGCCCTGTTCCTTTGTTGCTACGGGCTTTTTCACCTTGCACAAATGGCTGGAACAGACGATGAATATCTTCTTCTTTGATACCTGCTCCGTCATCTTCGACTTGGAACCAAACTGAGTCTTCCGTTTTACCACTACTGACCTTGATCCAGCCATTACCATAGCGGTAGGCATTAACAATCATATTGGTAATCGCGCGTTTAATTGCTAATGGGTTACCATTAACAATCATTGAGCCAGGCTCAAGTGCGGTTTCAATTTCGCCTACGACGTTACTTTCTGAGTTCACTGCTTCCATCAAGATAGCGTTAAGGTCACAGAATTCCATATCCATTTCTTGACCCGTTTTCAGGTAAGACATGAATTGGCCGATGATCGCATCACACTCTTCAATATCTTTATTAATGGATTCTGCCAGGTAGCTATCTTCTGGGCTCATCATTTCTGTTGCTAAACGAATACGGGTTAAGGGGGTTCTTAGGTCATGGCTTACCCCTGCCATTAAGACAGTTCGGTCATTTTCTAAGGTTTTAATTCCTGCTGCCATGTGGTTAAAAGACCGAATAGCGGCCCTGACCTCGGTGGCACCTTTTTCCTGCATTGGGGGTAAGACAAACCCCTTACCAACTTCTCCGGCGTGGTATTCTAATTCAAGTAATGGCTTGTTTTGGTAGCGTATATACAACCATACCCCCGCAAAAATGGTGAGAAAAATCGTTAATGTATAGCGAAAAACAAGGGAGAACTGGTTTTGCCCAATTTCAGTCAGTGGAACTCGCACCCAAATATCAGGTGCAAGATAAGACGTTAACCATAGAATGGGGTACTCTCGGCCTAATTCGAGGTGAACACTTGCCTTGCCACCAATATATTCCGACATATGTTCGCTTAGGAAATCATACTCTTTTGCCCAATTCAGCCCTTCTTCCATCGCTGCTGAGTGTGCATAAAAGGTGATCCCTAATTCATTGTAGATTTTCTTACGCAACGCGGGAGATACACGCACTGAGGTTCCATCTTGTAGGACCATTTTCTCTGTCATTAATGTTCTTACTTCGTATGCCAGCACCTTATTGAATTGTTGTAAGCTAGGCATCACAACAAAATTCAACACAACCATATAGCTGGTTACGAGGCTCGCAAACAGTAAGGCTACAAATAAAAATAACGAGCGAGAAAATGTACTACGCCTTGAGAACCTCAGTCGCTTCATGCTTTACTTCCATCAGGAACAAACACATAACCCAATCCCCAAACCGTCTGAATATAACGAGGATGTGCTGGGTCTTCTTCAACCATGCGACGCAAACGTGAGATCTGAACATCAATAGAACGTTCCATCGCACTGTATTCACGGCCTCGCGCTAAGCTCATTAGCTTGTCACGCGACAACGGTTCCCTTGGATAAGAAACCAATACTTTTAACACCGCGAATTCACCGCTAGTTAACGGCATATTTTCATCACCTTGAAACATTTCTCGCGTCCCAAGATTTAATTTGAATTTACCAAAGGTAATTATCGCATCATCTTGAGATGGCGCGCCCGGTAATTCATTAGCTTGACGACGTAATACCGCACGAATACGAGCTAGCAATTCCCGTGGATTAAAAGGTTTTGGAATATAGTCGTCCGCACCGATTTCTAAGCCAACGATACGATCCACTTCTTCGCCTTTCGCTGTCACCATAATAATTGGAATTGGGTTATTTTGACTACGTAAGCGACGACAAATTGATAAGCCATCTTCGCCCGGCAGCATTAAATCTAAGACGATCAAGTGAATAGATTCCCTCGTCAGGATTCTGTCCATCTGTTCAGCGTTTGCAGCACTTCTTACCTGAAAACCCTGCTCAGTGAGGTAGCGTTCCAGCAGCGCACGTAAACGCATATCATCATCGACGACAAGAACCTTATAACTTTCCTGCATTTTGTAGCCCTCAAGATGTGCATCTTTCAAATTATTTTTTTAATGAATGTAAGTAAAACAATATTAATGCTCACTAATTTACCACTAACATGGGATTTAATGAATCATTTTACACTTCAGACGGTTAGTGGCTTGTAGCTTATTTCTAATACAAAATAAGTCACCTGCCCTCCCGGCGTATTTACTGTTATTTCATCATCAACCTGTTTACCTATCAAGGCTCGCGCTACGGGAGAATCAATTGAAATCCATTGTTTCGTAGGGTTGAATTCATCAGCACCGACGATACGGAATATTCTGATATTTTCATTTTCATCTTCTAGTTTAACCCATGCGCCAAAAAACACACGGCCTTCTTGGCGAGGATCAGGCTCGATAATCCTTAACTGATCTAACCTTTTAGATAAAAAACGGATGCGTCTATCAATTTCACGCAACCTTTTTTTGCCGTAAATATATTCTGCATTTTCTGAGCGATCCCCTTGAGCTGCGGCCTCTGAAACAGATTGAGTTACCCGAGGGCGTTCATCCTTCCACAGGTATTTCAATTCTTTATCTAACGCATCCCAACCTTCACGTGTAATTAAAAGACTTTTAGTCATAACCTTCAAATATTAGCCAATGGAGCCCATAATTATAATATTTTATAGAACATAATCTGAGACTTTCCTACCAATAGGCTCAAATTCAGTCTGGAAATTCTCGTTACCACCAAGTATAACAGTGCAATAAATTTTTAACTGTTCTTCCAGTAGGTATTTAAACAGTAGGTATTGAAACTCGACATGAATGAAACTCTAAGCCAAATTATTGCAGCGGAACTGCAAGCCCAGCCGAAACAAGTTTTTTCTGCCATCACGCTATTAGATGAAGGAAATACTGTCCCGTTTATTGCGCGTTACCGTAAAGAGGTTACCGGTGGGTTGGACGATACTCAGCTTCGCCAGCTAGAAAGCCGTTTAGGGTACTTGCGCGAATTGAATGACCGTAAGCAAACCATCCTCAAGTCGATAGAAGAACAAGGTAAATTGACACCAGAGCTTGCCTCCGCTATCAACACAACGCTCAATAAAACCGAGCTTGAAGACCTGTATCTTCCTTATAAACCAAAACGTCGCACCCGCGGGCAAATTGCTATTGAAGCAGGGCTCGAGCCTTTAGCGGATACCCTGTGGAATGACCCAAGCCAGTCACCTGATGAACTCGCAAAAACCTATATCGATGCAGATAAAGGTGTGGCGGATGTTAAAGCCGCTTTAGATGGTGCTCGCTATATCCTTATGGAGCGTTTCGCCGAAGATGCAGCTCTTTTAGCGAAAGTTCGCGACTACATTTGGAAAAATGCCCACCTTGTTTCTGTTGTTGCTGAAGGTAAGCAAGAAGAAGGGGTAAAATTTAGTGACTACTTTGAACATCACGAACCCGTTGCTCAGGTTCCTTCTCACCGAGCCCTTGCAATGTTCCGTGGTCGTAACGAAGGGATTTTACAGCTTTCATTAAACTGCGACCCTCAGTTTGATGAACCACCAAAAGAAAGTTACTGCGAAGAAATTATCACCCGCCATTTAGATATTCGTTTAAATAATGCTCCTGCTGACCAATGGCGTAAAGCCGTGATCAGCTGGACATGGCGTGTCAAAGTATTACTGCACTTAGAAACAGAAGTCATGAGCTCACTGCGCGAAAAAGCTGAAGAGGAAGCTATTAACGTCTTTGCTCGTAACCTCAGTGACTTACTGATGGCGGCTCCAGCGGGAATGCGTGCCACCATGGGCTTAGACCCTGGCTTGCGTACTGGCGTGAAAGTTGCTGTCGTGGATGCAACAGGTAAATTAATTGCAACGGATACGATTTATCCACATACCGGACAAGCCGCAAAATCGGCAACCATCGTTGCGGCACTTTGCCAAAAACATAACGTCGAATTAGTGGCCATTGGTAACGGTACAGCTTCTCGTGAAACGGAACGTTTCTTTGCTGAAGTCCAAAAACAGTACCCTGAAGTCACTGCGCAGAAAGTTATTGTCAGCGAAGCTGGCGCTTCTGTTTATTCCGCTTCTGAACTTGCGGCTTTGGAATTCCCAAGCTTAGATGTGTCTTTACGTGGTGCCGTATCTATTGCTCGTCGCCTACAAGACCCACTGGCTGAATTAGTGAAAATTGACCCAAAATCCATTGGGGTTGGCCAATATCAGCATGATGTCAGCCAAACACAATTAGCGCGTAAACTCGATGCAGTTGTCGAAGACTGTGTAAACTCCGTTGGTGTTGACTTGAATACCGCTTCCGTTGCCTTACTGACTCGCGTTGCCGGTTTAAGCAAAATGATTGCGCAAAACGTGGTGGATTGGCGCGACCAGAATGGCCAATTTAGTGATAGAAAACAGTTGCTCAAAGTTGCACGCCTTGGGCCAAAAGCCTTTGAACAGTGTGCGGGCTTCTTGCGTATCACCAATGGTGAAAACCCGTTAGATGCTTCTACTGTTCACCCTGAAGCTTACCCGATTGTTGAAAAAATTCTTGAGTCTGTCCGCCAGCCACTCAAAGAAATTATGGGCAACTCACAAGTGCTTAATACCTTGAGCCCACGTGACTTTACCACTGAGCAATTCGGGGTTCCAACTGTCACCGATATCATTAAAGAACTGGAAAAACCGGGTCGTGACCCACGCCCTGAGTTTAAAACTGCCACCTTTGCCGAAGGTGTAGAAACCATGAAAGACTTGACTTCTGGCATGATCTTAGAAGGCGCAGTCACCAATGTGACCAACTTCGGCGCTTTTGTGGATATTGGTGTTCACCAAGACGGTTTAGTTCATATTTCTTCACTTTCAAATAGTTATGTCGAAGACCCACACAAGGTAGTAAAAGCGGGCGACATTGTGAAAGTCAAAGTGTTAGATGTGGATATTGCACGCAAACGTATTGCGTTAACGATGCGTTTAGATGAACAAGCGGGTGATTCTAACAGCGCCCCTCGCCGTGCAGCCCCTGAACAGGACAAAAATGCGCGTAAGGCGCCTCAATCAAGAGGTAACTCACGCCAAAACAGCGCATCTTCAGGTAACAGCGCCATGAGTGATGCCCTTGCCGCGGCATTCGGTAAGAAACGTTAACTTTCTTTATGGGCATCGCAATGTACCTATTGTGATGCCCATTTCAATAAATAATGCTGTGATTGATTAGTTCAAACAATATATTGGGTATAATTCAGCCATCTCCCCTTCACTGACTCCACCATTAATTTCGCTAGCGGAACACCGTAAACTCAATGCTTCGTTGATCCATATCAAGTCAAATTGACGAAAAAAGAGGCTAAATATAACAAAAGGTGGATGATTATGATTCTCATTGTTAATTAGATTTATTTTTGTTTGGCGACTTTATTACCTGAGCAATTGCACTCTTTAACAATTGTCATCGATATCATTATTAATTAAATGATTAGGAAGACACTATGGCAATACTTCCTCAATGCAGTTACAAAATACTTGGCTTCTCTCCAGAGATTAGTCCTGCATACCGACAAAAACTGCTCTCACTTGGTTTACTTCCGGGTTCTGTCTTTAAAGTGGTGCGCTTAGCGCCTTTTGGTGATCCTGTTCAAATAGAAACTCATCGTGTCAGCTTAGTGCTACGCAAAAAGGATCTTGCCCTACTCAACTTAGATGAAGCGACCACCGCTTAAGTATTTCTTTTTTTATTATTGGCAAACACTATGAAACGATTAACGATCGGCTTAATTGGTAACCCCAATGCAGGCAAAACGACCTTATTCAACCAGCTCACAGGGTCAAGGCAGCGGGTCGGTAACTGGGCGGGGGTCACTGTTGAACGAAAAGTGGGCCGCTTCCATACAGATGACCACAAAATCGAACTTGTTGACCTACCCGGCACCTATTCTCTGACCACTATTTCTGAGCAAACCTCTCTTGACGAACAAATCGCCTGCTACTTTATTTTAAGTGGTGAGGCAGACATGCTCATTAATGTTGTCGATGCGTCTAATTTAGAGCGTAACCTCTACCTGACATTGCAATTAGTCGAGTTAGGCGTTCCATGTATTGTCGCCTTGAATATGTTGGATATCGCTCAAAGCCAACATATTGATATTAATATAGCTGAATTAGAAAAACAGCTCGGCTGCCCTGTGATCCCAATGGTTTCAACTCGAGCAACCGGTATCGATAAACTGAAAAAAGCCATTGATACACATCCACAAAATAGCCAGCAAGCCCTTGTGGAATATCCAGCACAGTTATTGCAAGCTGTAGACTCACTATCTGAACAAATTTCAGCACAACAATTTAGCCACCAGCAGCGCCGCTGGTTAGCATTACAGATCCTCGAAGGGGACATATATAGCCGCCAACGCGCAGAAATATCTGAAGGACAATTGCTGGCGATACGCCAAACACTGAAAGAAGGCTTAAACGAAGAACCTGAATTACTCATTGCCGACGCACGTTATCAATCTATTGCGACCATTTGCAATGCTGCGATTAACAATAGTGCCGCTGAACCAAATCGACTAACACAATCACTGGATAAATTTATTCTGAGCCGTTGGCTCGGCGTACCTATTTTCTTGTTTGTGATGTATTTGATGTTCGTTTTAGCCATCAACATCGGTGGCGCCTTACAACCCTTCTTTGAAGGTGCGTCAGAAGCGATATTTATTCATGGTATTCAGTGGGTTGGTGCCTACTTTAGCTTCCCTGATTGGCTAACTATTTTCCTTGCCCAAGGTGTTGGTGGCGGTATTAACACGGTTTTACCGTTAGTGCCACAAATTGGGATGATGTATCTGTTTCTTTCAATACTGGAAGATTCTGGCTATATGGCGCGAGCCGCTTTCGTGATGGACCGCCTCATGCAAGCCTTAGGTTTACCGGGTAAATCTTTCGTTCCTTTGATTGTCGGTTTTGGCTGTAACGTACCGTCAATTATGGGTGCACGCACGCTCGACGCACCGCGCGAAAGGCTAATTACGGTCTTAATGGCACCATTTATGTCTTGTGGTGCAAGATTGGCTATTTTCGCCGTTTTTGCTGCCGCTTTCTTCGGCAAAAATGGGGCGAGCGTGGTCTTTTCACTCTATATTTTAGGGATTGTTGTCGCTATCTTAACTGGGTTACTACTAAAACATACTCTAATGCGTGGCGAAGCTTCTCCGTTTATCATGGAACTTCCGGTTTACCATGTGCCACATATCAAAACACTGCTGATTCAAACATGGCAGCGCCTAAAAGGCTTCGTGGTACGTGCAGGTAAAGTCATCATCGTTGCCAGTATCTTTATTGGCGCATTAAATAGCTTCTCTTTCTCTGGTAAACCTGTTGATAATATAAATGATTCCGCACTGGCTTCTGTCAGTAAAGTGATAACCCCTGCTTTACAGCCTATCGGTGTTCATGCAGATAACTGGCAAGCAACTGTTGGGTTGATTACCGGGGCGATGGCCAAAGAAGTGGTAGTGGGAACACTAAATACCCTGTATACCGCTGAAGCCATTACTTCTGAGCCGTTCGATGCAGAATCTTTCAATTTATGGGAAGAACTGGGAGATGCGGTTTCTGAAACTTGGGATAGCTTAAAAGAGACCTTTACCTTAAGCGCGTTATCGAACCCTATCGAAGCCAGTAAAGGCGATGGAGAAATGGAATCCGGCTCAATGGGTACCATGGCAGCGAAATTTGGTTCAGGAATTGCAGCCTATAGCTACCTCATCTTCGTCTTACTGTATGTGCCTTGCGTCTCAGTAATGGGTGCTATTGCACGTGAAACCAATAAAAGTTGGATGAGCTTCTCCATTCTGTGGGGCTTAAATGTGGCTTATAGCCTTGCGGCTCTGTTTTACCAAGTTGCCACATTTAGCGAACACCCACAAAGCAGCTTGATTACTATAGCCGCGGTTGTTCTGTTCAACCTTGCCTTGTTCATATTCTTACGTCGCATGCGTAGCCGCGTAACCCTGAACATCAAGAACAGAACCGCAGAGCAATGTTCTGGCTGTTCAAATGATGCTTGCCACTAAGGAATAAAACGATGACTAGTTTGCTGCAAATAAGAGATTTAATCGCCTTATATGGGCAAGCTGACATCGCGCTACTCAGTGAGCAGCTAAATACACCGGCTCCATTAATTCAAGCGATGGTTGAGAAACTCGTTAGCTTAGAGAAAATTGAACAAGTTGATATCAGTGCTTGTTTAACAGGCAGTAGCTGTAAAGGCTGCCCTGAAAGCACTGATTGCACTCATTTTGTATATAAAATCAAATAATAGGCACACCACAAAAAAATCAGCCTCGAATTAGGCTGATTTTTTTATTTATTCCTCGATACGACTTTGAAAATCCAACAGGTATTCGCAAAACTCATCAGGATGAGAAATAAATGGTGCGTGAGCACTATTTCGAACAATGACAGATGGCGAATTAGGGTAAAGTTCATCTAAAATTGGCACTATTTTGCGCGGTACCAAGCCATCGAGATAACCATAAATACGCAAGAAAGGAATAGGTAACAGCTTTAATTCCTCGCGCAAATCTTCGGTGCGCAATGATTCAAGCCCTGCATTTAACGTTTCAACCGTTGGAATAGGCTGTTCGAGTACCACAGATTTCAAGGTTTTTGCGTCGTTTCTGGCGCTTTCTGTCCCTAATGTCTGCAATGCTAAAAAACGCTCGACTGTGCGATGAAAATCAGCCGAAAGTTGCTGCTCGAAACCTAATAAAACCTCTGGCCGGATCCCTGCCCAACCGTTTTCTTCGGCTTTAAAACACGGAGAGGAAGCAACCGTAATGAGCCCTTTAACTTCATAAGGATGGTCAAGCGCGATACGGCTTGCAACTAGCCCGCCAAGTGACCAACCAAGCCAAATCGCGTTTTTAGGTGCTTGTTCCCACAAAATATTCGCCATCGATTGAATATTCATGGGGGAAAAACCTTGGCTACGCCCATAGCCCGGCAGGTCAACCAAATGAACCCGAAAGTGCGAAGCGATTCGCGGAATAATTGTTTGCCAGACTTGGGCATTCAGCCCCCATCCGTGCAGCAACACAAGATCTTGTTTACCTTCACCAACGGTCTGCCAATATAACTTTGCCATCGTTACACTCTCTTCATTCATTTATTTGTCAATTCGTTTTAACGGGACGCTACTATGCTAACAATGGAAGGGGGCTGCTGGCTATGCCATCAATCACTAAAGTTACCTCATCAGGGCGTTTGTAGTTTTTGCCTCAAAGGACTGCCTAAAATGCCAACTTGCTGTTTACGTTGTGCTTTACCCTGTGAACAGCCGACCATGGAATGCGGACGCTGCCTAAAGAGCCCACCCCCATGGCAGAGAATTATCACTGTAACCCCCTACCAAGCCGCTTTACGCATGTTAATTCATCGTTTTAAATTTCAAAAACAACCTCAGCTTGCTTTTACTTTAGCACGTATCTTTGCATTATTTTGGCTCACAGGTTATCGCCAACAACAATGGCAAAAACCGGACTTAATCATCACCATTCCACTGCATCGTCGCCGTCTATGGTGGAGAGGATTTGACCACATGGCATTAATAGGCGAAAATTTGTCCAGATGGTTAAATATCCCCTATTCGCAAAATTCATTATCGCGTAGTCGTGCTACACTGGCACAGACTACACTAAAACGTGAGTATCGCCGAAACAACCTAAAGGGAGCATTTACCTTAAACGACTCTGTTTCAAACCTACATGTTGCTGTTATTGATGATGTTATTACAACAGGCTCTACCATGAATAGCGCAGCACAATTGTTGATTTGTGCGGGAGCGCATACTGTTGATGCATGGTCACTGTGTCGCACCTTGTAGGAAAGGGGTAAATGGGCGTATTATAACCAACTAAAGCAGTCAACTATTATTGAGCAAATGATTATGATTAATATTACTGAAGCAGCACAGGCTCATTTTGCCAAGTTGTTGGAAAATCAAGAGCCAGGAACTCAAATCCGTGTTTTTGTTATCAACCCAGGCACGCCAACCGCCGAATGCGGTGTGTCGTACTGCCCTCCGGGTGCCGTTGAAGCCACAGATAAAGAACTAAAGTTCGAGAAATTATCTGCTTATGTTGATGAAATTAGCGCCCCATTCTTGGATGATGCCGAAATTGACTTCGTCACCGACCAACTCGGCTCACAACTGACGTTAAAAGCACCAAACGCCAAAATGCGTAAAGTCTCTGATGACGCACCATTAATTGAGCGTGTTGAGTATGTTTTACAGTCACAAATTAACCCACAACTTGCCAGCCACGGTGGCCGTGTTTCCCTGATGGAAATCACCGACGAAGGCTTTGCAATTTTGCAATTTGGTGGCGGCTGTAACGGCTGTTCAATGGTCGATGTCACCCTTAAAGAAGGTATCGAGAAAGAACTTCTCAAAATGTTTGAAGGTGAGCTAAAAGGCGTTAAAGACCTGACCGAGCACCAACGTGGCGAGCACTCTTTCTATTAATCAATACCACGAATATTTGGCACTCGGTTCTTTACGGGTGCCTATCATTTAACCTTTTATGGGTTGTTACCTACTGTATTCGGTATTTTATGGACCATTTTGAAACATTAACACCAGAGCAAGCCTACCAACATTGGTTAGACGGCACCGCCATACTGGTAGATGTGCGAGACCCACAAAGTTTTCGTGCAGGCCATGCGAGTGGGGCCTATCACCTCACCAATGAGTCACTGAGCCAATTTCTAGAACAAACGGATTACGAACAACCTGTTATGGTGATGTGTTACCATGGGCACAGTAGCCAAGGTGCTGCACAGTATCTGATCAACATTGGCTTTGAATCTGTATATAGCATCAATGGTGGATTTGAAGCTTGGTTAAGGGAATATCCACAAGCCGTTACGGCTCTCTAGATGAGAAAACGCATTCATGATCCACATCACCTCCTTTGCTAATCCCAGAATGGCGCAAGCTTTTGTTGACTATATGGCGAGCAAAAATATTCACCTAAAAATAAAGCCATCACAAGAACAAGCCGTCTTTGAGCTTTGGCTAGAAGATGAGCAGCTTCAACCTCAAGTCCAAAAAGAATTAGATATTTTTCTACAAGACCCAAATCACCCTCGCTACTTAGAAGCCAGTTGGCACACAGGAAGCGCAGATACTCAATTTCAATATCGCAATTATCTAACTTGGGGTTATCTTAAAGAGCAATCTGGCCCTTTAACTATCGCTGTTATTTTATTGTCGATTGTTGTATATCTTTGGGTAGAAATGACCGATGCTCGAGAAGTTCTACGTTATTTGGCATGGCCTATTGGCGACCAACAAACGGAACTTTGGCGTTGGTTTAGTCCTGCATTGGTGCACTTTTCGCTATCACACATTGGTTTCAATCTTGCACTATGGTGGTTTCTCGCTGGGCAAGTTGAGCGAAAACTCGGGACGGGCAAGTTATTCACTATCTTACTGGTCTCTGCGCTATTTAGTAACTGGGGGCAATCGCTATTTAGTGAAAACAACTTTGGCGGCTTATCCGGTGTCGTCTATGCCCTTGTCAGCTATGTGTGGTTAACGGGTGAACGTCGGCCAGAAAGTGGCGTTAGCGTTCCTCGAGGGTTAATGATTTTCTCCATTATCTGGCTTTTTTTCGGTTACTTCGATGTTTTAGGCATGCATATCGCCAATGCCGCACATACTTCAGGGTTAATTATCGGCTTATTAATGGGAGTATGGGATAATAGACACAGTTTTAAACACCAGAGCTCCAGATAAAACATTTTAATAATTAGAGGCTAACGCTGTGAAACAAACCCAGAGACATGATGCAATAGTTGAGCTTGTGCGTCTTCAGGGATATGTCAGTACTGAAGAACTCGTCGAACACTTTGAGGTTAGCCCTCAAACAATCCGTCGAGACCTCAATGATCTCGCTGAACAAAATAAAATTCAGCGGCACCACGGTGGCGCAGCACTGCCTTCAAGTTCTGTAAATGCGGCCTATAATGACCGTAAAATCATGTGGTCAGATGAAAAAGCGCGTATCGCACAGCATGTTGCAAGCCAGATCCCTGATGGTGCAACACTGTTTATAGACATTGGTACCACACCCGAAGCCGTTGCCCATGCATTGGTTAATCACAAAAACCTACGTGTGGTGACCAATAACCTCAACGTCGCCACGTTGCTGATGCCAAAAGAAGACTTTCGCCTCATTTTAGCCGGTGGTGAAGTACGCTCACGGGATGGCGGTATTGTCGGTGAAGCGACCCTCGATTTTATTTCCCAATTTAGATTAGATTACGGCATTTTAGGTATCAGTGGTATTGATATGGATGGCTCATTACTTGAGTTCGATTACCACGAAGTTCGTACCAAACGCGCAATTATTGAAAACTCACGCTGTGTCATGCTTGTCACCGACCATTCTAAATTTGGTCGTAACGCGATGGTTAACTTGGGCAATATGAACCTGATTGACTACTTATTTACTGACAAACAGCCACCAGATAGTATTCTCAAAGTCATTGAGCAACATAATGTTCAATTAGAGCTTTGTTAATCAAATAGTTATTCTCATGATGGTAGTCCTCACTGCCATCATGCTTCTTGCTATCCCCCTATTTTAGCCCTCAGCCTTACCATCATTTTTTCTTTTTCGCGCGAAATTCTCTTTTTTCCATTGTGAATAACAATATTTTATGTGTGGGTATTGAAAAAAAATTGTTACCAATATCACGCAGTTGTTATTTTTTTCATTAATAATAGTTGGCATCACTATCTATTTTGACTACAATCAAATGAGCGAAAACGAACATTATTGAAAGTGTTTCGAACATCTCAGGGGGATGCATGGAAACTAAAGACTTGATTGTCATCGGCGGCGGGATCAACGGCGCTGGAATTGCAGCAGATGCTGCAGGTCGTGGATTATCGGTATTACTGCTCGAAGCTCAAGACTTAGCAAGTGCCACTTCATCTGCGAGTTCTAAACTCATTCATGGTGGCTTACGTTACTTAGAACATTATGAATTTAGATTAGTGAGCGAAGCATTGGCTGAACGTGAAGTGCTATTACGATTAGCGCCACATATTGCCTTCCCAATGCGCTTCCGCTTACCGCATCAGCCTCATTTACGTCCAGCTTGGATGATCCGTATTGGCCTGTTCTTATATGACCATTTAGGCAAACGAGTGAGCTTACCAAGCAGTAAAGGGCTGAAATTCAACCAAAATTCCGTACTCAAACCTGAATTAACGAAAGGTTTTGAATATTCTGACTGTTGGGTTGATGATGCGCGTTTAGTTGTGTTAAACGCTCAAGAAGTGGTACGTAAGAATGGTGAAGTTCGCACTCGCACAAAAGTGACTCGCGCTTACCGTGAAAATGGCTTATGGGTTGTTGAAGCTCAAGACTTACGTACGGGTGAAACCCATACATGGAAAGCGAAAGGGCTGGTTAATGCCACTGGGCCTTGGGTAAAAGAGTTCTTTGATGATGGCCTGAAATTAAAATCACCTTACGGTATTCGCCTGATCAAAGGTAGCCACATTGTCGTTCCACGTGCACATGATGAACCACAAGCGTATATCTTACAAAATGAAGATAACCGTATTGTATTTGTTATCCCGTGGATGGATGAATTTTCTATCATCGGCACCACTGACGTAGAATATAAAGGTGACCCGAAAGACGTCAAAATTGATGAGAACGAAGTTAACTATTTACTGAAAGTGTATAACGACCACTTCAAAAAACAGTTAACCGTGAGTGATATTGTTTGGGACTACTCAGGTGTTCGCCCACTGTGCGACGATGAGTCAGACTCACCACAAGCTATTACTCGTGATTACACATTGGATATTCACGATGAGCAAGGCCAAGCACCATTGTTGTCGGTATTTGGTGGTAAATTAACAACTTATCGTAAGTTAGCGGAAGCTGCTGTAAATAAATTAGCCACTTACTATCCAAATGCAGGTAGTCCATGGACTAAAAATGGTCAGTTACCAGGTGGTGATATCGAAGGTTGTGACCGTGATGGTTATGCACGTGTATTACGTCAACATTATCAATGGCTTCCTGAAGGCTTAGCGCTACGTTTTGCTAGAACTTACGGTAGCAACAGTAAATTGATCCTTGAAGGCGCGAATTCACTCAGTGACCTTGGTGAAGCATTCTCTGCGAATGTCTATGAAGCGGAATTACGTTACTTAGTCAAACATGAGTGGGTAACAGAGTTGGATGATGCTATTTGGCGTCGCACTAAATTGGGTATGTGGCTGAATGAAGAAGAAAAACAGCGCATTGCTCATTGGTTAGCAAAAAATGGGTTGTCAGAGAATACCTCTGCATAATCGTAAAAATCTCGTTGTTATAAAATCTCGTTGTTAATGGAAAAAGCCAGTCGCAGTTGTTGACTGGCTTTTTCTATTTTTAAATCGTTTTTTCTATTTTTAAATAATTAGTACGACTTTCAGAAAAAACCCAATCACGATAAGTTGCACAAATCAATTTGACCTGTTTATAATGTATGCGAATTTATCTCTCACCCAACTTCGCAGGTACGCCTCACGATGAACTAAGCACTGCCAGAAAATATTTTCCAATACCCTTTTGGTATTCATTTTTCTGTTCCTGGCAGGCAACCGCTTTCATCGACGCTTCTTGATAAGTCAACGACGTTGTCTGTCCTCATTATTTTGGAGGTGCATATGACGATTGTTTGTCACTTTTCACAGCTCAATATTGAATTTAACCAAACCGCTCTTTTTTCACCGCTAAGTGGGACGTTGTCATGCCAAAAAAATGCCCTAATTGGCCATAATGGCAAAGGAAAATCCGTCTTGATGCGTATTCTTGCTAGCCAATTATCCCCTACGCAAGGAAATGTACATTGGAACCGCCCCTTTATCTATGTCGAGCAATTAACGCGACTAGCGGGAGAAACGCTTGTCGATGCTTTAGGTATATCTGAGCTTTATCACGCATTCTTACGCATTGAGGCAGGAAATGGTTCTTTGGCAGATTTTGAGCTCACAGAAGATAAATGGCATTTACCTTCCCAATGGCAAAGTTTATTGGACTCTGCAGGGCTCTCTATCTCAATGGAAGCCCCCATTGCCCATTTAAGTGGAGGTGAACGTACTCGCCTAGCCCTTTGCCGTGCATTTCTTCATCAAGACCACTTTTTGCTACTTGATGAACCGGATAACCATTTAGATACACAAAGTCGGCAATGGCTTAGCCAGAAACTCACAGAGCACCGAGCTGGTTGTCTCGTTATTTCTCACAACAGAACCCTGTTAGGCGAAATGGATGCTATTTTTGAATTAACGGAAAAAGGGTTACACGAGTATGGGGGGAATTATGCGTTATACGATACCCAAAAAACCGCGGAAATCGCTGCAATCGATGCACAAAGTGAGCGCTTAGAAAAACGTATACATCAAGAGAAAAAACAGCAACAAGCCACATTACAAAAAGCCGCCCAACGCAAGAAACAGGGAGAGAAAATTCGCTATGGTGGGTCGCAATCCTTATTACTGCTTGATATGCAAAAAACCGGGCAGAGAAAAGGCAATCAAACGTCGCAGAGCGGCACCAACGGGTTATGGATAACCTACAAAATCAACAACAGGAAAACCAAGAGAAAGCCCGCCATATCAAGCCACAAAAAATGACAATTAACTATCAAAATGAAGGTAATAAAGTCACCATTTTTGCTTCTGACTTGCGTTTGCCTTACGGTTATTCGTCACCTCTTTCATTCACCATATACAGTGGGGAGCATTGGCATATTCAAGGGCGTAATGGTTGTGGGAAATCAACCCTACTTAAGGTTCTTGCTGGCCTGTTGCCATCAGATTCAGGAGAGTGCCGCCTCAGTGGGGAGTTTTGCTATTTAGACCAACACCTCAACTTACTCGATAAAACATTACCTGTTGCTGAAGCCCTTCATCAATATCAACCCTTGTTTACAGTAGAACAGTGGCGCACGCAATTAGGTATGTTACGAATACGAGGAGATAAATCATTACTGCCACTACAGCAGCTCAGTGGTGGGGAGCAACTAAAAGCAACACTATTGGCGCTCACACATAGCCCGAGCCCACCCGCTATTTTATTACTCGATGAACCGGATAACCATTTAGACTTGGATTCAAAACAACTACTTGAAGCGCTATTGCAGGATTACCAAGGAACACTCTTGCTGGTTTCTCACGATGAAGCCTTTATTGCAAACTGCAATATAACCCATACGCTAAATCTTTCTGATAAATAACCGTACGTTAGGCCACTGCCAAAATAGGAGTGGCCGTATACTTTAATGGATAAATGTATTTTTGACGCGATGAGAAGCTAAAAAGTAGGGGATCCATAACACGCAATAAAAGCTGCCATTTATAGCGGTAATAATATTTGAGTGATTGATTTCCAAACCAAATATATATGGGAATATAAAACGAGCAACCAATACCATTAACGTAAATAACACCATGGTGGTGATAAACAGCCACTTCGCCTGTTTTTTCCATTTAACCGCAGCGATAAATGTCCAAAGAAATAGGGCAATTAGAACACCATAACCTATTTGTAAGAAGTAAAAACCTGTCGCAAAGCCTGGAATATAAAAATCAGAATCTGCATGAGTTGCCAATGACCATGCTGTTTGTACTTGTGAAATTTCTTGCAATAACATCATGACGGTTTTGTACAGCATATAAAACAGACCAATAACCGGTAAAATTAACCATCCACTGATCCCCTGTAACGGCTTTTTAACTACCGGGTGAGCCACTGGTGATATTATTGCGGGCTCTGCTTGCGTGGCTGATTGCTGAATATCCATTCAAATAACCTTTATTTACTATTTACTTTGCATTTTTTCTTCAAGAAATGCCTTGAGTACAATTGCTTGATTATGTTCTGTATTTTTAGCACTGTATAACAGTGTTAAGTCACCTTGCTTTGCTTGTGAAACCAATACCTGCCAAGCTGTTGTGTTATTAAGTTCCTGCTGATATCGCTCGATAAATTGTGCAAACTGATCGGTGTTCTGATGAAACCATTTTCGTAGCTCATTGGAAGGTGCAACGTCTTTATTCCAAGCGTCGTGTTGTAAATCTGTTTTTTTTATTCCTCTTGGCCACAGTCTATCAATAAGCACGCGATAACCGTCGTTATCGTCAACAGGGTCATAAACTCGTTTGCATTTAATCATCATTTACCTACCCAATAAGTAAACCGCATAATTTTATTTATTAATTTACAAAGGTATTTTTAACACGCTTTGAAACTAAAAAATATGGTATCCAAATGGCACAAGCAATTAGAGCCCGAAAAATATCTTTGATATCGGAGGCTTCGACCTCTAAATCCAATAAAATACTTGCGAGTATAATATCCGTAACCGTCAAAACTAAAGAAAAGATCTGGAAAAAAATATAAATTTTAATTGTGAGCTTTTTCGTTGTAAAAAAAACATAACTGAGGAAAAGTAAGGTGGCGTATAAAATAACATTACCTAAAACCTCAAAGTAGATTAGCTCTTTAAATAATGGAATAAATGAACTTGATTGTGGATCTGTTAATTCAACCCAATATTCAATCACTTGAGCATTTTGCCCATAAATCGAAAAAGGCAAAATAATCAAGGACAATATTATCCCTAACATGGGTAAAATAAGCCATCCACCAATACCTTTTAATTCTTTCCTTGGTTGTGGTGATGGTACCGAAGTGCCATGAGATGAACTGTGACCTTCAGTTTTCATTTACACTTCCTTATTATCCTTATTAAACAGACAAATAATATCAATACAAAATAAATAACCCTATATAAGATAGCATACCTACTCAACAAAAAATGAGTAACTAAATGCGCTAATTCACAATTATATTGCTAATAAAGAACAATCTGACAAGGCCATCATTATGCAAATATTTACCGCACAGTTACCACTCCCTACCAATTACCTCTATGGTGATTTTTTTGCCTTTCATTTAAGAGATCAACACAATGTTGCGGAAATAGTGGAAGAAAATACATTACACAAAGGCATAATATGGCAACAACATGCCACAAAAATGACATTAGAGCTAAAAAAACAACAAGCAATAATTTCATTAGAAATTGATCCCCCATCTGTCATTGTCAATGAACAAGACCTGTTAACGTTGGCACAGCATGTACTTGGCTTGAAACAGAATATTGATGAGTTCGAAAAACACTACTGTGAAAACCCAACACTGGGCCAGCTCATTGAAAAACAAAGAGGATTACGAATTTATCAATCTGCCAGTGCATTTGAAGCATTAGTTTGGGCTATTATTGGCCAACAAATCAGTGTTCACGCAGCTATTGCCATTCGTCGACGATTTATCCAAGCCGTGGGGATCCAACACACTTCGGGTATTTGGTGTTTTCCCGATACACCACAGGTCAAATCAGTTGATGACGAAACGCTACGCCAAACGGGTTTTTCGAAGGGGAAAATTACCGCCCTCAGAGCCCTTTGTGAAGCCATCGAAAATCAACAAATTGATTTATCACAGCATGTCACTCACTCCAATGCGAATCAAATAACTGAACAATTATTAAAAATCAAAGGAATTGGCCCTTGGACTGTGAGCTATGCTTTACTCAGAGGATTCAACTACTTAGATGGCTCTTTACATGGAGATGTTGTGGTAAGGCGTAATTTGCAAACATTGCTCGATAAACCAGAACAACCCAACGCCAAAGAAACAGAAAAATGGTTAGCGCAATTCTCCCCATGGCGTGCGCTGGTTGCCGCTCATTTATGGCGTAGCCAATCAGCCGCAGGGTATTGATTAATCAAAAAAAGCCCACTTCACATTGAGAAGTGGGCTTTCCAGCTATACGCAATATCGATTTAACGTAGCCAGTTCGTTTTCACTAATTGAACGACTTCATCACCACGACCACTCATAATCGCTTTTAACATATACAGGCTAAAGCCTTTCGCTTCTTGCGCTGCAATTTCTGGCGGCATAGACAGCTCTTGTTTGGCGGTCAAGACATCAACGACCACCGGCCCATCATGGGCAAACGCTTCTTTTAATGCGCCGTCTAGGTCTTCACTTTTTTCAACACGGATCCCTTTAATACCCGCAGCATTCGCAATCGCTGCAAAGTTAGGGTTATGTAAATCCGTTCCTGCTGTCAAGAAACCGGCAACTTTCATTTCCATGGCAACAAAGCCAAGTACGCCATTGTTATGAATGATGATTTTTACTGGTAATTGCATTTGAGAAAGAGAGATAAAATCGCCCATTAGCATACTGAAGCCACCATCACCACACATTGCAACCACTTGACGTTTTTTATCAACGGCTTGTGCACCAATAGCTTGTGGCATCGCGTTTGCCATTGACCCATGGTTAAAAGAGCCAATTAAACGGCGCTTACCGTTCATTTTCAAATAACGCGCAGCCCATACTGTCGGGGTTCCCACGTCACAAGTGAAAATCGCGTCATCAGCGGCTAATTCACTAATTTTTGTTGCAAGATACTGTGGATGTATTAACCCTTCATGACCCGGTTTAGCAAGATCATCTAACCCTTTTCTAGCCTCTGAATAATGTTTCAAAGCACCGTCGAGGTGTTTTGTCTCTTGTTTCGTCTCTAGGTGTGGCTGTAACGCATCCAATGTCGCTTTGATATCTCCAATCAACCCCATATCAATATGGCAATGGGAGCCCAAGCTGCCCGCATTAATATCAACCTGAATGATTTTAGCTTCACTTGGGTAGAAAGGACGGTATGGAAATTGTGTCCCGAGCAAAACGACCGTATCTGCGTTCATCATTGCGTGGTAACCTGATGAAAAACCTATTAAACCTGTCATTCCAACGCTGTATGGGTTATCCCATTCAATATGTTCTTTACCACGTAACGCGTGTACTACCGGTGCTTTTAGTGTTTCTGCTAGCTTAACCACTTCATCATGGGCACCCGCGCAGCCATTACCACAGAATAACGTGATATTCTTAGACTGATTCAGCAGTTCAGCAAGTTTTTCGATTTCACTTCGCTGAGGCATAATCAGTGGAGCTTGTGGCTGATACCACGTTTCTTTCGCTGACTCTGGCGCATCTTTTAGCGCAATATCACCCGGTATCACAACAACGGATACCCCTTTATTCAGAATCGCTTTACGCATAGCGATACCAAGAACTTGTGGAATTTGCTCTGGATTAGAGACCATTTCACAATAATGGCTGCACTCGCGGAATAATTCAGTTGGATGGGTTTCTTGGAAATAGTTACTACCAATTTCACTGGATGGGATATGAGCTGCGATCGCTAATACGGGCACTCGATTACGGTGGCAATCATACAACCCATTTATAAGGTGCATATTTCCTGGCCCACAAGAGCCCGCACAGACGGCTAAATTGCCGGTTAACTGAGCTTCTGAACCCGCAGCAAAAGCAGCAACTTCCTCATGGCGAGTACCTAGCCACTCAATAGCGCCTTGACGACGCAAGCTGTCGGTTAAGCCATTCAACGAGTCTCCTGTAACGCCCCAAATACGTTTAACACCTGCATTATCAAGTACTTTTGCAATATAGGATGCAACACTCTGTTTTTTCATAATGGCACTCTTTTAAGTCGGATGTGGTACCCTTGATATCTTGCAGTTCAAAATATGAAAGGGACCTTTTTAGATGTATAGCAACATTCAAAATAGAATCTTGTCATACTCGCTTATATCAAACTCAATATTGACAATAAATTGATTGTAACTAAGTAAATTCTTCATTCCTACTCATCAAATTAAATATAAGACAGAACAGCATAATCCACCGTTATTATCAAAAGAAGAGGATAGCAACAAGATAAATAAACAGGCGAGTTATTAACAACTTAAATACAATGAGAGCATCAGAAAAGGATTAGATTATCTTCATATATTATTCATCGCAACAGCGCCATTATTTCAACAATATTAAATCGCTAGCCTTATATATTTATGACAGACTGAAACTTGCCAAATGAAATGGTATTGAATTGATTTAAAACAATTTATTTTCAGTCCATTTATTATCCAAATTCTATTTTTTCGAATATTCGGCTCAATCGTCTAGCCATCAACACAAAACCCTGCAAAGAAAAATGAATTGGTATAAAACACCTTCATTTTACATTTATCCGATATTAATGTAGTATTGAATGTGTATTTATTAATTCAAGGTGGTTTTCTTGCTGTATTTACAACACAAGTACTCTCATTTCTCTACCCATTACATACCTGCTTTAGCCTGTTATTTCAGCGCTACATAAAAACACTAAAAACTTATCTATTGCGAAAACAACGTCTATTCTAAATAATAAGGTTTTATATTTTCCGATGTATGAAAACCCATATCTTAAGTGCTGTTGTTTCGATTATTGAAATTAAAATAAGAGGATGGTTTCATGAGATTCAAGAAAAAAAAAGAAAAACCGTTAAATATTAGTGATATTACTATTATTGATGACGGTAAACTCAAAAAAGCAATTACCGCGGCTTCGCTGGGTAATGCGATGGAATGGTTTGATTTTGGGGTATACGGTTTCTTAGCCTATGTTCTAGGTCAGGTTTTCTTTCCAGACGCATCACCGAGCGTCCAGATGATTGCCGCATTAGCCACGTTCTCCGTGCCTTTCTTAGTTAGGCCATTAGGTGGGGTCGTTTTCGGTATCTTAGGTGATAAGTACGGCCGTCAAAAAGTCCTTTCGATGACAATTATTATTATGGCAATCAGTACCTTCTGTATCGGTTTGATCCCATCCTATGAGAGCATCGGTATCTGGGCGCCAATTCTGTTATTAATTGCTAAGTTAGCTCAAGGTTTCTCGGTAGGTGGCGAATATTCTGGTGCTGCAATCTTCGTTGCAGAATACTCACCAGACCGTAAACGTGGTTTTATGGGCAGTTGGTTAGATTTTGGCTCTATCGCTGGTTTCGTTTTAGGTGCAGGTGTCGTTGTCCTGATATCGAGCATTGTTGGAGAAGCCAACTTCCATGATTGGGGCTGGAGAATTCCGTTCTTCTTAGCATTACCGTTAGGGATCATCGGGTTATATCTACGTCATTCACTGGAAGAAACTCCTGCGTTCCAACAACATGTTGAATCGTTAGAAAAACAAGATAAAGCCAATATTCAAAATCCACCAAAAATCTCAGTACGTGAAGTGGCGACTAAGTATTGGAAAAGCTTGATGATTTGTGTTGGCTTGGTTATCGCAACTAATGTGACTTACTATATGTTGCTGACCTACATGCCAAGTTACTTATCACACAACCTGAATTATTCTACTGACCATGGTGTGCTAATTATTATTGCAATTATGATTGGTATGTTATTTGTTCAACCAATTATCGGTTTAACCAGTGATAAAATTGGTCGCCGCCCATTTGTTATTACCGGTAGTGTCGGTCTGATTTTATTGGCATACCCTGCATTTATGTTAATCAACAGTGGTTCTGTTGGCTTAATTTTCCTAGGTTTATTAATTTTAGCGGTGCTGTTGAACTGTTTTACCGGGGTTATGGCTTCCATTTTACCCGCGATTTTCCCGACACATATTCGTTACAGTGCGTTAGCGATTGCCTTTAACATTTCAGTATTAATTGCCGGTGCGACACCGACTGTTGCGGCATGGTTGGTCGAATCAACCACTGACTTATATATGCCAGCTTATTACTTAATCGTGATTGCTTTAATTGGTTTATATACGGGTATTAGAATGCCAGAAACAGCGAATAAACCATTGCGTGGTGCAACACCTGCGGCATCAGATAAAGCCGAGGCAAAAGAAATTCTTAGCGAGCACTTTGACAATATTGAGCAGAAAGTTGAAGATATTGACCAACAAATTGCTGAGCTTGAGAAAAAACGCCAATCCTTAATCAATCAGCATCCTAAATTAGATTAAACATGAAAGGGCCGGTAAACGGCCCTTTGTTTTAATTTCAACAAAAACTTCAACCAAGGAGGGAGGCGGTGGCAGCCAAACAAGTTTGTCATCTTATGTGGTTTCGTAATGATTTACGGGTCACTGATAACAAAGCGCTTTCCTCTGCGTGTGTGGATCCTCAAGCTAAGGTTATTGCTCTCTATACGGCAACACCAGAGCAGTGGCAACAACATGATATGGCTGAACGGCAAATTTCATTCATTCACCAGAATCTTGTTGAACTGCAGAATTCACTTGCTGAGCTTGGTATTCCACTGGTTTGTCAAACTGTGGCTAATTTTGCCGACGCAGCGCAATGGGTACTCGATTACGCAAAGGCGCAACAGGCTGATGCCCTGTTTTTTAATCGACAATATGAATGGAACGAAAAACAACGGGACGAGTGGTTAATCAATCAACCTCATGAGTTGCATATCCATGCTTTCGATGACTATTTATTACTGCCCCCCGGCTCCGTAACTACCCAAAAAGGGGAGATGTATCAAGTCTATACCCCTTTTCGCCGAGCTTTCATCACCCAACTTACCGTGACAGATTGTCGTTCACTGCGCGCCCCAGAAAAACGAGCGGTCGCCATCAACATTGATAAGGCTTCACCGTTATTTCCGCATCAACCCATTGAAGACTCACCACAATTTCCTGCTGGTGAAAAATCTGCTTTAACGCGACTCAGGCAGTTTTGTTCCCAGAAAGTCGTCGGTTATAAAAACAATAGAGATATTCCTTCTATTGATGGTACCAGCCAATTATCACCTTACCTCGCGGTGGGGGTGCTGTCCCCTCGCCAATGCTTCAACCGATTACAAGCAGAAAATCCCCAAGTGTTGGATTACCCAGATAGCGGGGCATTCACTTGGTTAAATGAGTTAATTTGGCGTGAATTTTATTCGCATCTTTTAGTGGCATTCCCACGCCTATGTCGCCATCAGCCATTTATTCAATGGACACAACATATTCACTGGAATGATTCTTCAACCGATTTTGCAGCATGGAAAACGGGACAAACGGGTTACCCAATAGTGGATGCCGCTATGCGCCAACTAAATACAACAGGTTGGATGCATAACCGCCTACGTATGATTGTCGCCAGCTTTTTAGTCAAAGACTTACTGATTGATTGGCGAAAAGGTGAAAAATACTTTATGAGCCAACTGCTTGATGGCAGTTTAGCCGCAAATAACGGTGGGTGGCAGTGGTCTGCCTCGACTGGTGTTGACGCTTCTCCTTGGTTTCGTATCTTTAACCCAACCACTCAAGGGCAAAAGTTTGATGCACAAGGGGCTTTTATTCGCCATTGGTTGCCCGAATTACAGCAAGTTCCCGATAAGTATATTCATACACCCCATGAATGGGCGGTGCTCAGCAGTACACCGATTAATTATCCAGAACCAATTGTTGACCATAAACAAGCCCGTCTCGCCACTTTGGCGGCATTTGAAGCAGGTAAGCGTAATAGTTTGAAGCAATAAATCGTTTAAAATACGATAAATAGCAAAGTTATTATTTGCTTTAAGAATTATTATAGCGCTTCAATCATAAGGAGCAGATATGAGCGTTATTTTACAAGTTGATTTCCCGTATCAAGGGCCTTGGGGTGCAGAAATGACCGCGGCAATGGATGAATTAGCCAATTCAATCAACCAAGAACCTGGTTTTGTGTGGAAAATTTGGACAGAAAACCAACAAACTCAAAAAGCCGGGGGCGTTTATCTGTTTACCTCTGAAGCCGATGCCAAAGCATATCTACAAAAACACAGCGCGCGCCTGAAATCTTTCGGTGTCCCTGAAGTACGTGGTGAAATTTTTGCAGTCAATAAGGCGCTTAGCCAATTGAACCAAGCGCAGTTTTTAGTGCAATAATTTTTAGTACAATAATTTTCAGTTCAATAATTTTCAGTGCAATAAATAACTATTGGCACTGAAATTCAAACAACATCACATCTGAGGTAAATGAGCCATCTGCTTGCACGGCAAAGTGGCTTTTTACCTCATCACTTAATGTTCCTTGGTAGTGGCGGATAGCTTCAACGAGTGCCTGTGGTGTACGCATCCGTTCGACCCAACTGGTAAATTCCAGCGCTAAACGGAAACTTTGTACCCGCTGAACAAATAACCCTGCATTATTAAACATGCCTGACCATTCCCCAGCGGAATAATCACGAATATGTGAAGTATCCCGAAGCACTTCGACAGTTTGTAAGTAAATATCCAATAATGGATGCCCTGGTGATACCACATCAATAAAGATACCTTTTCCACCCGGTTTGAGCACTCGGCGCACCTCACGCAGTGCTTGTTCCACATCGTGCCAATGGTGTGCAGAGTAGCGGCTAATCACTCGGTCAAAACCATTGTCATCAAACGGTAGAGACTCCGCAGTCCCTTTGCAGGTGGTGATATTATTTAACTTACGTTCTTGTGCATTTTTAACCACAACATTGAGCATTGAGTCCGACAAATCATAAGCCGTCACTGACTTCACCAACGGCGCTGCATGGAAGCTGGCATGCCCTGCTCCACAGCCAAGGTCTAGCACGTCCTCGTCCTGACAACCTTGTAGCAATTGTTGCAAAACAAGTAAGTCTTCACCTTGTGCATGAACTTGGCTGGTTAAATACGAGTTGGCTTGCTCATCAAATTGTTGATAAACCGCTTGGTGGTGCGTTTTCATCTTTGTTTCCTTACATTCAGTTGGTGATTTCCTCATCACAACAGAAAATGATTGAAAAAGCACCTATTAGCTCGACAATTAATTCATACCGTATAATGACTAGTGAAAATCCCCAACACGACGCTCCACCAGCGTTAAAATACTGTACAACGCCACAACGGTATCGTCCTGATTAAACACTTGCACATCCCATTCAACAACGCCATTAGGTTTGTCTTCAGCAAGTTTCTGCGTTTTCTTGATCTTTTTCTTGCACGTTAGGCGAACTTGTATGGTGTCTCCGATTTTTACAGGTTCAATGAAACGCAAGCTTTCCATGCCATAATTGGCGATCACGGGCCCAACACCAGCATCGACAAATAACCCTGCGGCGGCGGAAACGACAAAATAGCCGTGCGCAATCCGTTCACCAAATAACGACTGTGCTGCGCCAATTTTATCAACATGAACATAAAAATTATCACCGCTGAGACAGGCAAAATTAGCAATATCGGCCTCTGTAACGGTACGCCTTGCGGTCAGTAACGTGTCGCCAATCACTAAATCTTCAAAATGTTTACGGAATGGATGGACCGCATCAGCGATGGTATCTGCCCCACGGAGCCATTGCTTGGTAATTGCCGTTAGCATCGAAGGGCTACCTTGGATGGCAGTACGCTGCATATAGTGTTTGACTGCTCGCAAGCCACCTAGCTCTTCACCACCACCCGCACGCCCTGGGCCACCGTGTACCAGTAGCGGAAGCGGTGAACCGTGGCCAGTGGACTCCACGGCTGATGCTTCATTTAAAATTAGCATCCGCCCATGAGCTCGCGCACTCGCACGAATGACCGTTTGCGCGACTTGTGCATCAGCAGTGACTAACGTCCCCGCAAGGCTCCCTCCACCTAAAATCGCCAATTGCACCGCCTGTTCGATATTCTCATAGCTCATTAACGTGGCGACTGGACCAAAAGCCTCGATTTCATGTACTGCTGTAGATTTAAAAGGCTCTGCACAATACAACAACGTTGGTGGATAAAAAGCCCCATGTTGGCTATCTGCACCAATCACATCCAGCTTTTCGAATTGCCCACCACATAAGACATCACAGCCATGATCACGTAAATAATTTACTTTCTCTTGTACGTCTTGGCGCTGTTCTAAGTTAATCAATGCCCCCATTCTGACCCCTTCAACCGCAGGGTCACCCACTGTTGTAGCGGATAAGCGTTTCAATAATGCCTGCTTCACATTTTCGAGCTGATTTTTGGGCACGATAACGCGGCGGATCGCGGTACACTTCTGGCCTGCTTTCGCGGTCATCTCACGAGCGACTTCTTTAATAAATAAAGCAAATTCAGGCTGCTCTGGCTGAACGTCATCGCCTAAAATTGCACAGTTCAGTGAATCCGCCTCCATTGTAAAAGGCACTGATTTGGCAATAATACGTGGATGCGATTTCAGCTTTTGCCCTGTACTAGCGGACCCTGTAAAAGTCACCACATCTTCAAAATCAAGGTGTTCAAACATATCGCCAACACCACCGCAAACCAGTTGAATTGCGCCATCAGGTACCAAGCCGCTATCAACCATTAACTTCACCATCGCCTGTGTTAACTGTGCTGAGGCGGTTGCAGGTTTGATGATGGCTGGCATGCCAGCAAGCCATGTTGGCGCCAGTTTCTCTAACATTCCCCAACAAGGGAAGTTAAATGCATTAATGTGCAGGGCAACGCCACGGCGAGACGTTAAAATATGATGGCCAATAAATTGCCCTTGTTTCGATAACGGGATCATTTCTTCTTCTGGCCAAATCGTGTCATCTGGTAGCTCACGGTTAGCGAGACCCGAATAAGAAAACAGTGTGGCAATTCCCCCTTCGATATCTACCCAGCTATCCGCTTTTGTTGCGCCAGTTTGAGCCGAAATCGCATATAACTGCGCTTTATGTTCCAGTAGATATTTTGCGAGTGCCTTAAGCATCTGCCCGCGTTGCTGGAATGTCATCGCTGACAATATTTCGCCTCCCACTTGGCGGCCATACTGTAAGCTTTCTGCTAACGGCAACCCTTCAGTCGTCACCGTATATAAGGTTTCATTCGTTAGTGCATGGTGAATTTTTCGCCCTGCGCCCTCACCTTGTACCCATTTACCCATAATGTAACTTGTTAAATGCTGCATATTCCTCTCCAGAAATAAAAACACCAAATCAAATTAGATGACAAATATGTATCATAAAAATAAGCATAGAAGCTAATTTAAATTTAACAAATTAAGAACAATTTTGTCTTAAATGCTTATTTCCATCAAAACCATATAAAAATAAATAATATTAACTAATTGTTTTTATTTGAGTTTAATTTATTGATTGTGAAGCCACTCGCAAAACAGGGTTAATAAACATTGATCTTTTTGTTAACAGTTTCTAGCATTGATGTTAAATATATATGATTCATTATTCATACAAAATAAAACATAACCGAATCACTTAATGGAAAGATCAATGAGCGAGCAAAATCAGGCTAACTTCGAAGCCAAAATCGAAGCCGATATTTCCATCGAGCCCAAGGATTGGATGCCCGATGCGTATCGGCAGAACCTTATCCGCCAAATTGGCCAACATGCCCATTCAGAAGTCGTCGGCATGCTGCCAGAAGCAAATTGGCTGACACGCGCCCCGACACTCCGTCGGAAAGCGATTTTACTGGCCAAAATTCAAGATGAAGCAGGCCACAGTTTATATCTATATAGCGCTGCCGAAACCCTTGGTTGCTCTCGTCAAGATATCTACCAAAAGTTACTTGATGAAAAAATGAAATACTCCTCCATCTTCAATTACCCCACGTTAAGTTGGGCAGATATTGGCGTAATTGGCTGGTTAGTCGATGGTGCGGCAATTGTGAACCAAGTAGCACTGTGCCGTGCCTCTTATGGCCCTTATGCACGAGCGATGGTGAAAATCTGTAAAGAAGAAAGTTTTCACCAACGCCAAGGTTATGAAGCTGTTATGGCACTCGCAGAAGGCACCGATGAACAAAAAGCGATGCTGCAAGATGCGATAAACCGCTTTTGGTGGCCCGTCCTCACGATGTTCGGCCCCAATGATTCTGACTCCCCGCACAGCGCTCAAAGCATGGCTTGGAAAATCAAGCGTTTCAGTAATGATGAGCTACGACAAAAGTTTGTTGATAACACTGTTCCGCAAGTGGAAGCGCTAGGTATGACGATCCCTGACCCGGATCTGGTTTGGGATGAAGAACTTGGTCATTACCGCTTTGGTGAAATCGATTGGGAAGAGTTTTATCAGGTGATTAAAGGCAATGGCATTTGTAATCACGAACGCCTTAGCGCTAAGCGCAAAGGATGGGAAGACGGCGCATGGGTACGTGAAGGTGCAATGGCACATAGCCGTAAACAAAAATCCGTTAAAACTGCGGCTTAATCACTGACCATTTTACGAAAAGGAAAACACCATGAGCAATCAAGATTGGCCTTTATATGAAGTTTTTGTCCGTAGTAAGCAAGGGCTTGCGCATCGCCATGTTGGCAGTTTACATGCTGCTGATGACCAAATGGCACTGGAAAATGCACGCGATGCGTATACAAGACGTAGTGAAGGCTGCTCAATTTGGGTGGTGAAGGCCGCACATTTAATTGCCTCACAGCCCGAAGACAAAAGTACGTTCTTCGACCCTGCGGACACCAAGGTCTATCGTCACCCAACTTTCTATACCATCCCTGATGGCATCAAAAATATGTAAGGAGCTTGCCATGAACCAACAAGAACAGCTCCACCATTACACATTACGCCTTGGCGATACCCCCTTAGTTTTAGCGCAGCGCCTGTGCGAGTGGTGCGGCCATGCCCCTGAGCTCGAAATTGACCTAGCGCTATCGAATATCGGCTTAGATTTGCTAGGGCAAGCGCGTAACTTTTTAAGCTATGCCGCGCAATTAAAAGGGGCTGGGTGTGATGAAGACACCCTTGCCTTTTTGCGCGATGAACGAGAGTTCAGCAATTTATTACTGGTTGAGCAACCCAACAATGGCTTTGATGACACTCTAGTGCGCCAATTTTTTATGGATGCTTATCATGTTCCATTATATGAAGCGCTAATTCATAGCCGTGATGAACAACTGTCAGCCATTGCAGAGAAATCCCTCAAAGAAGCCGTTTATCACTTGCGTTTTAGCCGTGGTTGGATGATCCGTTTAGGAGATGGCAGTGAAGAAAGCCATCAACGGATCCAACGTTCAGTCAATGAGCTATGGCGTTTCACTAGCGAACTTTTCCATGCTGATGACGTTGAAATCACACTCAGCGAAGCAGGTATCGCCGTTGACCCGCGCACTTTACAAGCCGCATGGGTTAACACCATTAACGAAACATTCACTGAAGCGACCCTCACTATACCGGAGAAAAACGCGTATCGCTTAGGCGGCAAGCAAGGCAGCCATACAGAACACTTGGGCTTGTTATTAACGCAATTGCAGTTTGTGCAACGCGCTTACCCGAACAGCCAGTGGTGATGTTATGGAACAGAGACTGCAATATCGCGAGCTTCAATCGCCCCAGGTTCACCAGATCTGGCAACAGCTTCACCAAATACCCGATCCTGAGCTACCCGCACTCTCTATTACTGATCTCGGCATGATCCGCAATGTGCTACCTGCGGCTCAGGGTTGGAAAGTTATTTTTACACCTACCTACTCAGGTTGCCCAGCAACTGAATTTTTAATCAATGAAATCAAAACTGTTCTAGGTAATGCCGGTTTTCCAAACATCGACATCGAAATTCTGTTAACCCCAGCTTGGACAACAGATTGGATGAATCAGGACGCGAAAAGGCGCTTGCGTGAATTCGGTATCGCACCACCACAAGGTACGTCCTGCGAGCACCCAGAACACAAAGGTGCGGTTCGTTGCCCACGTTGTGACAGCGAGCAGACCGAAAAAATTAGTGAATTTGGTTCCACTGCATGTAAGGCATTGTATCGATGCACTGAATGCTTAGAACCGTTTGATTACTTTAAATGTATTTAGGGGCACCCATATGACTGTATTTCATCGTTTAAGTATTGCTGCCATTGAGCGTGACACCCCTGAAGCTGTCGCCATTACTTTTAACGTACCAGATGCATTACGAGAGCAATATCATTACCGCCCAGGGCAACATCTCACACTGAAGGCCTCTATTAATGGCGAAAGCCTACGTCGCTGTTATTCCATTTGCAGTTCACCGGATGAAAACACACTAAAAATTGGGGTGAAAGCCATTTACGAAGGGCGCTTCTCTAATTTCGTTAACCAAGAGCTACAAGTTGGCGATAGCCTTGATGTCATGGTTCCCCAAGGGCAATTTGGTTACCAGCCAGAGGCAGATACCCACGCACACTACCTTGCCGTTGCTGCAGGCTCTGGGATCACACCATTGCTCTCCATCATTAAAGCCACATTACAAACTGAGCCAAAAAGCAGTTTTGTGTTGATTTATGGTAACCGCAATAGCCGCTCTGTGATGTTTAAAGAAAGCATCGCAGACCTGAAAAACCGTTTTTCTACACGCTTTCAAGTTCTCTATTTATTTAGCCAAGAACAACAGGATAGCGAACTACTCAGTGGCAGAATTAGCCAACAGCAGCTCAGTGCATTGGGCAAAACCTTATTGAATTTTAAACAATTTAACCGAGCGTTTATTTGTGGGCCTGACAGCATGATGGATGAAGTGCATGACACTTTAGTCGGCTATGGCATGCCAAAGGAATATGTTCACACCGAGCGTTTCAACACTTCAGGCACCAAATTCAAACCCGCAACCGCCATGACTAGCGAAACACGCCAAGTCAGTATTCACCTTGATGGCAGAACCATGGATATTGCCATGGATAGCCAAGATGACAGTATTTTGGATGCCGCACTGCGCCAAGGCGCGGATTTACCCTACGCCTGTAAAGGGGGCGTTTGCGCAACCTGCAAATGTAAATTGCGCTCTGGTGAAGTGGAAATGGGGGTCAATTACAGCCTTGAGCCTGACCAAATCGCTGCGGGGTACATCCTTAGCTGCCAAGCGTGGCCAAAAGGCGATGGTGTTGTTCTAGACTTTGACGTGTAGGAGCTGTAATGGAAAACCATTGGATTTTATCACAACAACATAACCGAGTTTTGACTCTCACGTTAAACCGTCCAGAAGTGCGTAATGCCCTGAGCACCGCCTGTTTAGAGTTGCTGGTTCAGCACCTCGAACAAGCACAAATAAATGATGAGATCGGGGCGATCGTGATCACCGGCAATCCGCGTTTTTTCGCGGCCGGTGCCGACCTTAAAGAACTACAGCAACAAACCGTTGCTAACGCGATCACCGATAAACGTCCCCAAGTTTGGCGCAGGTTATCGATGATATCAAAGCCCATTATTAGTGCTGCGAATGGTTATGCTCTAGGGGCAGGTTTTGAATTATTACTCGCCAGCGACATCATTATTGCTGGTGAGTCCGCTCGCTTCGGGTTACCCGAAATTACTCTGGGTTTAATGCCAGGCGCGGGAGGAACACAGCGTTTAATCCGTGCGGTGGGCAAATCCCTCGCCATGCAAATGGTACTAACGGGTGAACCGATCAGTGCAAAACATGCGTTGCAAGCAGGGTTAATCAGTGAAATTTGTGTGGATAAATTAGTGCTAGAACGCGCCCAAAAACTGGCAGAGCGCATCGCGATGCATGCGCCTTTAGCCGTACAAGCCGCAAAAGCCTCACTGGTGCATTCTCAAGAAAACCACCTTACCGAAGGGTTACAACTTGAGCGCCAATACTTTGTGACTTTAGCGGGGACGAACGATCGACGTGAAGGGATCGAGGCATTCTTCGAAAAACGAAAACCTCAATTTACAGGACAATAATCATGACCAATGAAGCAATGATCCTCACTACGTTAGAAAATGGGGTTCTCACCGTCACTCTCAATCGCCCTGATAGATTGAATAGCTTTAATGATGAAATGCATCGCCAGCTCAGTGAAGCGATCAAAATAGCAGAACGCGATGAAACCGTACGCTGTTTAGTGATCACTGGCGCAGGCCGTGGATTTTGTGCCGGACAAGATCTAAATGATCGCAATGTAAGCGTGGGAAGTGAAGCGCCCGACCTCGGGTTCTCCGTTGAAACTTACTATAACCCCTTGATCCGTCGCCTAACCGCACTACCGAAACCGATTATTTGCGCGGTCAATGGTGTTGCCGCAGGTGCAGGCGCTGCCATTGCACTCGTGGGCGATATTGTTATCGCAGCAAAAAGTGCCAATTTTATTCAATCTTTTTGCCGCCTTGGCTTGGTTCCTGACTCAGGGGGGAGCTGGTTTTTACCTCAGTTAGCAGGCCATGCACGAGCAATGGGGATGGCGTTATTAGGCGACAAAATAAGTGCAGAACAAGCATTACAGTGGGGAATGATTTGGCAGGTGACTGAAAATGAAGAACTCATTAATACCGCTCAACAGCTTGCACAACACCTTGCAACCCAACCTACTTATGGCTTAGGGCTTATCAAAAAGGCCATTTATGCCGCAGCAACTAATACTCTTGATGAGCAACTCAACCTTGAGCGTGACTTACAGCGCCTTGGCGGGAGAAGTGAAGATTATCGCGAAGGGGTTAATGCTTTTTTAAATAAACGTGAACCACAGTTTAAAGGAAGATAATCATGACCTTACCTTTGAATTTAACCATCAACACCGTCGCGGTAATTGGCGCTGGAACCATGGGGATTGGTATAGCGCAAGTTGCCGCGAGCGCGGGTTTACGTGTCTTGTTGTTTGATGTTAACCAAGATGTCTTAAACCATAGTCTGTCAACGATGACCCTGCGTTTACGCAAACGTGTTGAGCAAGGAAAAGCAAAACCCGAGGTCACTGAGGCGATTATCGCAAAAATTGCAGTGGCAAAAAGTCTCTCGGCACTGTCGGATGCACAATTGGTAATAGAAGCTGTTGCTGAAAAACTTGAAATCAAACAAGCTATTTTCAGTGAACTTGAAGGCATTTGTAACGAAAAAACCATTTTTGCTAGTAATACTTCATCTTTATCAATTACCTCAATCGGTAAACAACTCACACATCCTGAGCGCCTTGCAGGGTTACACTTTTTTAACCCTGCTCCCGTGATGAAATTGGTTGAAGTGATCCGTGGGCTAGAAACATCAGATACAGTGATAAAACAGCTGAAAGAATTGACACTATCATTTGGAAAAGTGCCTGTAGTTTGTCGTTCAACTCCTGGTTTTATTGTTAATCGTGTCGCCAGACCATTCTACGCTGAAACATTACGTGCCCTTGAAGAACAAATTGCGTCTCCTGCCACATTAGACAGCGCAATACGTGACGCAGGGGGTTTCGCTATGGGGCCATTACAACTAACTGATTTGATTGGCCATGATGTGAACTATGCAGTGACTGAGTCGGTATTTCAGGCCTTCGGCTATGACCCACGCTTTCAAACCTCATTAATGCAATTGGAATTAGTCCAAGCTGGTCATTTAGGCCGTAAATCGAAGCAAGGGTTTTATCATTATGATGATAATAAACCTCAACCTTTACCCTCCGTTGCAGAAAAAATCCACCTTGACCAACCTCAAAATATAAAAGCTCGTGGCGATTGGCAGATATTTCCTGAGTTTGCGCAGCTTTTAACTGAAAATGGGATCTCTCTCGAAGGATTAACACAACATTCCGAACAATCCCCGACACTTATTGTTAATGACGTTATTATTATGTTAACGAATGGTGAATTGACATCATCACATGCGCAAACACAAAAACAAGCCGTCGTGCATTTTGACTTATCGGCAAATTACCTTGCCGCAACAACCATCACGTTAAGCTGTGCAGCACAAAATAATGCGCAACAAAACCAGCAAGCTATCGCGTTTTTTCAATCATTAGGGAAACACGTGATTGTATTACCCGACTACCCAGCGCTGTTAACCATGAGAACGGTCGCGATGTTATGCAATGAAGCGTTAGATATCGTCAATAAGGGGATAGCAACTGCTTTAGATACCGATAATGCCATGTGTTTTGGGGTGAATTACCCCAAAGGCCCACTTGCTTGGGGTATGCAACTAGGCTGGCAACGCGTGCTGTCAGTTCTTGAAAATTTGGCTCAGTTTTATGGGGACACCCGTTATCGGCCGAACCCGCTTTTAAGGCAATTAGCAGCGGGTTATCAATCTTTAACTTTCAAGGAGATACCATGATTTCACTGCCAAACGAGACGCTAGCTCAGCAATCAGCTCACATTATGTACCGTGATGATGCATGCGCAAAAGCTATGGGTATGTCCATTGAAAAAGTCGAAGAGGGCTTTGCGCAATTGAAAATGCCTATCACAGCAAAAATGCTTAACGGTCATAAAACCTGCCACGGTGGGCAGTTATTTAGCCTTGCCGACACTGCATTTGCCTACGCCTGTAATAGCCAAGGGCATGCCGCTGTTGCCTCAATGTGTTCCATTGATTTTATTCGTCCCGGTTTTGAAGGTGACTTACTAACCGCCACCGCCACAATGCAACACCAAGGCAAACGCAACGGTTTATATGAAGTCGAGATAACGAACCAAGATGGCAAAACACTCGCGCTATTCCACGGTCGTTCTCATCGGTTAGGCCATCGTTTAACAGGAGAACAATCATGATAGATGCGTTTATTTGTGATGGTGTCCGCACCCCAATTGGCCGCTACGGTGGCGCTTTGTCACCATTACGTCCTGACGACCTTGCCACAGTGCCATTAAAAGCCCTAATGGAGAGGCACCCACAACTTGATTGGTCATTGACTGATGACATTATTTTGGGTTGCGCAAACCAAGCAGGAGAAGACAACCGTAATGTGGCACGTATGGCTGGGCTGTTATCCGGGCTCCCTGTTTCCGTTTCTGGAACCACCATTAACCGCCTATGTGGCTCTGGGCTAGATGCCATTGCATTAGCGGCAAGAAGCATCAAAGCTGGGGAGTCTGGGCTGATGATTGCCGGAGGTGTTGAGTCCATGAGCCGAGCACCGTTTGTCATGGGCAAACAAGAATCTGCATTCTCACGCCAAGCGCAAGTGTTTGATACCACTATTGGTTGGCGGTTTATCAACCCACTAATGGAACAACAGTTTTCCACAGATTCGATGCCAGAAACTGCGGAAAATGTGGCTGAAACCTACAAAATTAGCCGTGAAGACCAAGATGCTTTTGCATTGCGCAGCCAACAACGTACCGAAACTGCAAAAGTTAGCGGCATTTTTGCGCAAGAAATCATCCCTGTTACGGTCAAACAGCGTAAAAGTGAATACGTCGTCAGCGAAGACGAACACCCAAGAGCAGAAACGACTTTTGAACAACTACAAAAACTAAAAACGCCATTTCGCGATAACGGAACGGTAACAGCGGGTAATGCCTCCGGTGTTAATGACGGGGCTGCCGCACTGATTATCGCATCCGACACGATTGCCAAGCAGCAAGGGTTAACACCACGGGCTCGTATCATCGCTACAGCTACTTGTGGAGTCGAGCCAAGGTTGATGGGCATCGGCCCGCTGCCTGCTTCGCAAAAAGTATTAAAAATGGCAGGGCTCACCATCGAACAAATGGATGTTATCGAATTAAACGAAGCCTTTGCCGCACAAGCACTTGCCGTTTTAAGGGGGCTTGGTTTACCTGATGATGCCTCACACGTTAACCCTAACGGAGGGGCAATTTCGCTAGGTCATCCACTTGGAATGAGTGGGGCAAGGCTTGTTATTGCTGCTATCAATGAGCTGCACCGCAAACAAGGTCGTTATGCATTATGCACCATGTGCATCGGCGTTGGCCAAGGGATAGCAATGATTATTGAACGAGTCTGAACAACGTCTTATTACAAATAAAAAACAGCCTGAAACCCTACACCTGCTCAGGCTTATACCAGGAACGTCATTGATTAGCGTGAACTGGTAACCATAATAATTATGAGGACAGGCAATTATGAGCAATATACAAGATAGCATCGACCCAATTGAATTTGCATCGCGGGATGAGATCGAGTCTTTACAGTATTCTCGAATGAAGTGGACACTCACTCACGCCTATGAAAATGTACCCATGTATCGTAAAAAATTCGATGATGCGGGTGTACACCCTGACGATTTCAAACAACTGAGTGATATCGAAAAATTCCCTTACACGACCAAACAGGATTTACGTGAAAACTACCCATTTAGCACCTTTGCCGTGCCAATGGACCAAATCATCCGTATTCACGCCTCTTCGGGAACTACTGGCCGCCCAACGGTGGTGGGTTACACCCAACGAGACATCGATAACTGGGCTGACCTGATCGCACGTAGTTTACGCTCTGCAGGCACTGTCCGAGGCGATAAAGTCCATGTTGCTTACGGCTATGGCTTATTCACCGGAGGGCTAGGTGCCCACTATGGTGCGGAGCGCCTAGGAGCCGCAGTTATTCCTATGTCTGGTGGGCAAACTGAAAAACAAGCGCAACTAATCGCGGATTTCAAACCCGATGTGATCATGGTAACCCCATCGTACTGCTTAAGTATTATTGATGAACTTGAGAAAATCATGGGTGGAGATGCTAGTAAGTGCTCACTTAGATTAGGCGTATTTGGTGCAGAACCTTGGACTGAATCCCTCAGAACTGAAATTGAAACCCGCCTTGGTATCAAAGCATTAGACATTTATGGTTTATCTGAAGTAATGGGGCCCGGTGTTGCTATGGAGTGCGCGGATTCAGGCGAGAGCGGCCCAACGATTTGGGAAGACCATTTTTATCCAGAAATTATTTCCCCCAATACCTTAAAAACATTAGGGGCGGGTGAGCATGGTGAGTTAGTGTTTACTACCCTTACAAAAGAAGCTATGCCTGTTATCCGTTACCGAACTCGCGACCTCACCCACCTCATGCAAGGGGTCAACCGTAATATGCGTCGAATTGGTAAAATCACCGGTCGTTCAGATGACATGATGATTATTCGCGGCGTGAATGTGTTCCCTTCTCAGATTGAAGAACAAATCATGCAATTTAAGGAACTTTCTCCTCATTACCAATTAGAGATTGGTCGCCAAGGCAATATGGACAATTTATCTGTCCGTGTTGAGCTCAAACACCCTGAACAGCTCACTTATGATGAACGCTGTAATATCTGCCACCATTTAAAGCACCGAATCAAATCGATGGTGGGTATTAGCACCCGTATTAGTATTGTAAATTGCGGTGATATCCCCCGTTCTCAAGGCAAAGCAGAACGAGTAATTGATACTAGAATTGCGATTTAATTCAAATTATCAAGGCATATTGGAATGAACTACTCTGATATGCCTTAATCTCTGAGAAAGTGTTTAAAACAGGTAATGGAAGACAACCTTTAAATTTATGTCTACTATTCAGTAAGCCTTCTGATACATAAATTTTATAGATGAAATATAAATGGAAAATAAACTTAACCAATTCATACAACATGCAATAGCAAGCCAACCTATTAGCGGCACCTCTTTAATTAGCTCACTATATGGTGATGCTTTGCACCATCGTGGTGGCGAAGTGTGGTTAGGAAGCTTAACTAAGCTGTTAGAGCCGATGGGTTTTACTGATCGTTTTGTCCGAACGTCTGTTTTCCGCTTACAAAAAGAAGGTTGGCTTGATACAGAAAAAATCGGCCGTCGCAGCTATTACCGTATTTCTGAGCGCGGGCAAAGCCGATTTCGCCGTGCAGAAAATAAAATTTATCTCGCAGAACAACCTGATTGGGATGGAAAGTGGGATTTACTCCTTCTTGAAACCGCTGAAAAAGATGAAAAAATCAGGCTAAAAAAGGAACTTAGTTGGCTCGGTTTCGGGCAATTTAATACCTCACTCATGGCGGCACCAAGCTGTGCACAAAGTGATGTAGCTACGCTACTCAATGAACTCAATGCGACTGAAAATACAATTTATTTTCACGCAGATTACCCCTATAGCCGCTCAGAAAAAAACCTCAAAGAACTGGTTTCCCATGCTTGGTCTTTGCAAGAAATTTCAGAACACTATCACCAGTTTATTTCATTATTTAGGCCACTCGCATTACTGCTTAAAGAAAATATTGATGCGCAAATTTCCCCGGAACACAGCTTTCAATTACGTTTATTGCTGATCCATTTCTATCGTCGTGTCACGTTAAAAGACCCATTATTGCCAGACGAGCTCCTTCCCACACAATGGGAAGGTCATATTGCACGCCACCTTTGCACCAATATTTATCAGCGTATCGACCAAGCCGCGACCCAATACGTTTCTGAACAGTGCGAAAGTACGGTTGGTGAACTTCCTCAACCATCCAGCGCTTACTATCGCCGCTTTGGTGGTGTACTCCGAGAGCTCGCGGCCTAAAACCTCTATTACAGGAGCCCATATGCCTTTTTATCAAATCGATGGCATTACGCCAGTCGTCAGCCCTGAAAGTTTTGTCCACCCTACTGCGGTAGTGATTGGAGATGTTATTATTGGTAAAAATGTCTATATTGGCCCAAATGCCAGTTTACGTGGCGATTTTGGCCGATTGATCATCAAAGATGGCGCAAACGTGCAAGATAATTGTGTCATGCACGGTTTCCCACAGTATGAAACGATCGTCGAGGAAAATGGGCATATTGGCCATGGGGCTATCTTACATGGCTGCCATATCAAGCGTAATGCTTTAGTCGGGATGAACAGTGTGATTATGGATGGAGCAGTAATTGGCGAAAACTCGATTGTCGGTGCTTGCGCCTTTATCAAAGCCGAGGCGATATTTGCTGATAATAGTCTTATCGTTGGTACGCCTGCAAAAGTACTTCGCACATTATCAGAAAAAGAAATTGCATGGAAAACCAGCGGAACTAAAGATTATCAAAACTTAGTCACGCGCTGCTTAAACACGTTTAAAGAAGTCGAGCCGCTCAAAGAAGTCGAAACAAACCGGCCAACCCTAAGTTTTGAGAATATTATTCCTAAATCCCAGCTATAAGCTAGATGGGGCTATAATACTTAGCCCCATCCATTAATTATTTCGCTTTACTGCCAAATGGTGGCTTAGCAAACCAAACGGTAATAATCAGCGCAATAAATACCCAACCGCATAACCAGAAGATCTCATTTGCAGCAATAATTAACCCTTGGCTAGTAATTTGCTGAGCAATAAAACCGGAAGTCTGTTCGGTACTCAGCCCATGAGCGGCCATTTCTTGATACATCCCTAAAGACTCAGGATTGTAATCGGTAATAAATTCCGTTAATTGGCTATGATGTACGGCTTCTCTATCGCTCCACAGCGTTGTGGTAATGGAAGTCCCTATTGAACCCGCTAAGGTACGGAAGAAGTTGGCTAAACTCGACGCTGAAGCGAGTTTTTCGGGCGGTAGGCCAGAAAGGGTTAATGTGGTCAGTGGCATAAAGAAGCAAGCCACCGCCATCCCTTGCACCAGTTGCGGCCAAACCACAGCAGAAAAGCCCATATCCGGTTCAAACGTATACGCGCGCCAGAAGAAACAAATTGCATAAAATACAAAGCTAAAGGTCACTATCCAGCGGATATCGAGAAAATCGGATAATTTTGCCACTGGAGCCGAGAACAACACAGGCAATAAACCAATGGGTGCCAATGCTAACCCTGCCCATGTTGCCGTATAGCCATACACTTCTTGTAAGAGCTGCGGCAACAATACAATAGCGCCGAAATAGGCCATATATGCCAAACTGACAGAAATAGTTCCGATGGTAAAATTGCGCGATTTAAATAACGATAATTCGACAATTGGGTTTTTGTCAGTGAGTTCCCAGATTACGAGGAAAACCAATGCAATCGCTGAAACAACGGCTAAGATAACAATTTCATTAGACGCCAACCATCCCAGCTCCTTACCTTTGTCGAGCAGAACTTGTAAGCAACCAACGCCCACCGAAAGTAGCGCCAAACCAATCACATTGAATGGGACTTTCACGATCTTCGACTCCATCCCTTTTAGGATAATAGAGCCAACAATAATGACGAAAATTCCCAAAGGCACATTCATAAAGAATATCCAGCCCCAATGGAAATTATCACTAATATAACCACCGAAAATAGGACCGAACACTGGAGCTAAAATGATGGTCATCGACCAAAATGCTAACGCCATATTTTGCATTTTCGGCGGGTAGCAACGCATAATAAGGCTTTGCGAAAGCGGGATCACCGGCCCTGCAACAGCCCCTTGCAATACGCGGTATAAAATCAGCATACCAAGGCTATCGGAAAACCCACAAAGTAATGAAAATAATGTGAAAAGTGCCGTTGCCCATAAGAAAACACGGATTTCACCAAAACGCTTCGCGAGGTAACCTGAAATCGCAATAGAAATCGCATTCGATACGCCAAACGAGGTAATGACCCATGTTCCTTGTGACATGGAAACCCCGAGATCACCGGCAATCGTCGGGATAGCCACGTTAGCAATCGTGGAATCAAGCACCTGCATGAAAGTTGCAAGGGACAACGCAATGGTTGCCCATACCAGTTTTGCACCCTTAAGTGGTTGAATATCTGCCACAACGGCTCCTTTCAAGCTAGTCTGCGTTATCGCTGATAATGGTGTCGATGATGTGGTCGACATCACTTAAGTTTAAGACCAACACATCACTTTCAAATGCCGGTACTGTACGCTGAACTTCCGCTAAAACAGGGCCATTTTGGTCTTTAATATCTATCGTGACATTCATGGACAACCCAATGCGCAGTGGGTGTTTCGCCACCTGCTCAGGGTCTAATTCAACACGTACAGGCAAACGCTGTACCACCTTAATCCAGTTCCCGGTTGCATTTTGAGCGGGTAATAATGAAAAAGCACTACCGGTTCCCATATCAAGCCCAACAACAGTGCCGTTATAAACAATATCCTCTCCGTAAAAATCACTATTGATAGTCACGGGTTGCCCAATACGGACTTTTTCCAGTTGGGTTTCTTTGAAGTTTGCATCTACCCAAACAGGCTGAACAGGCACAATGGCCATTAAAGAGCTCTGTGGGCTGACTTGAGAACCGACTTGAACATTACGCCGTGAAACATACCCCGTCATCGGGCTTTTAATTTCAGTACGTTGTAAGTTTATCCACGCACTGCGTACGCTATCAGCCGCTTGCTGAATTGCCGGTTGCTTTTTAAGCTCCGTGTTACGCAGCAATGCACGGTTGGCATTATATTGTTGAATAGAAATATCCAGAGCCGCCTGCGCAAGTTGTACGGCTTCTTGCGAATGCTGTAGGTCTTCCTTCGAAATAGTACCGCTACGCCCTAGCGCCACACGACGTTGATAATCTTTTTGCGCTTGCGCAAGTGTCACCCGGTTTTTTTGAATTTGCGCTTGATACTCATCACCATTGATATACAGCTCTTTGGTTTTGCGCACAGTTGTTGCTAAATCATGTTTGGCTTGTTCAAATGCTAATCGGGCATTAGTTTTATCCAATACAACCAATACGTCACCCGCTTTTACCAAGTCAGTATTTTCAAAGTTAACTTGAGTCACATTACCCGTTGTTTGCGCAACTATCGGGATCTGCAAACCGGATACATAAGCGTCATCGGTATATTCTTGAAAGCGTAAAACTAAAAACCAATAAACACCATAGGCTACAAATAATAGAACGATAATTATTGTGGCTACCACCATCCATATTGTTCTACGTTTTTCATTCGTCGTTTTTTGATTGTGTATTTCTGAATGGGTATCTTGACTCATAATAACTCTCAAGGTCTGAAATCAATATTAATTCTCCCTCTATATTCACGAAGTATATGTAATAAAGCAATAGCTAATAATTTACAATTAAATCAATTCCAACGAAAAACCATTAATGCATTGATATAAAACAAGTAATTATAAACAAACTGAGTTAGGTGTTAAATTGATTTTTATTATCAATTTAATCAAATCCGTTCCTAATTAGATTAATGATAAGAATTAAAAATAAAAAACATTAAATAACATTTATTTTTGATAGCAATTAGTCATTCAATTATTGATATTCTTTTTTTGATGTAATAACCCTATTTATTAGGCTATATTTATGATTTATTAACTTGAGATTTTAATTTTTGATCACGGGCTGCCGCTTGCTTTTTAATATAATTAATCGTCTCGATTTTCATTTTTGGCCTCATCAATACGATGCTTAACAGAGTAACAAAGTACGTGAGTCATTGCTGGCCTTTCGGCCAGCTTTTATCCCTTTACCAGTGCTTAATATTGCGGTCTTCTTTTGTCACTGAGGTTAATTTGGCGAGCTGAGGTAATAATTTACGTTTTAAATCATCCATCAAGCTATAAATCACAGGGACAAACAACAAGCTAAGGATCGTGGAGCTTAACAAGCCGCCAATCACAGCGATGGCCATAGGGGCTCGAAACCCTGCGTCTGCCCCACTTGTTAGTACTAGGGGGATCATCCCTGCAATCATGGCAAAGGTCGTCATAATAATGGGCCGAATACGCTCTTGTCCTGCCTCAATAATCGCTTTTTCTCGCGCCATACCTGAACGTTGTTTTTCAAGAATGAATTCCACCAGCAAAATCGAGTTTTTCGTCACAATCCCCATCAGCATTAAAATACCAATAATGACAGGTAAATCGATCATCGCACCGTATAACACTAAAGCTATAATTGCCCCGCCAATCGAAAAGGGTAAGGCAACCAGTATGGTAATCGGCTGAATAAAATCTTTAAACAATACGATTAAAATAGCGAAAACCAGTAACACACTGAATACCATCGTAGTGCCAAAGCGTTCGAACATATCAATCATATATTCCATATCACCGTATTCCACTTGGGAAATACTGTGTGGCAGTTGTTGATACTCAGGAAGTTGCGCCACAATATCTAACGCTTCCCCTAATGTGAGCCCTTCCAAATTGGCTTCTATCGACATCTGTCTTTGGCGATTAATTCGCTCAATCTGGGAAGGGCCATCACTGGAGTCAATATTAGCAACAGATTTAATCGGGACGTTTTGCCCATTTTGGCTTCTTACATATAAATTATTCAGCACATCAATATTATTTTGCTGGGACTCCGGTAAAATCACCTGTACGGCTAATTGCCTATCTGGCAGATTAAACTTAGCGCTACGTGAATTTGCCTCCCCCATAGTCGCAATGCGTAGTGTGTTTGCAATCTCTTCCACACTGACGCCTGTTCGGGCAACATCTACCACATTAGGTTTAACAATCAATTCTTTACGCAATAACGGTTTCATAACTTGGACATTTTTAAACCCATCAATTTTTGCCATTGCCTCGCGCAATTTTTGCATCGATTTTTCGAGTTGTTCAGGGTCACTCCCTGTAAACATTAACGAAAATTCTTTTCCCCCATTACTGTTGCTGAAAGTGTAACGTGCATCCGTTTTTTGGCTTAACCACTCAGAGATAGCCAGCTCAAATTCTTTTTGTGATAATTCACGCTCACTGGGCTCAGTTAAGGTTAAAATCATTTCGCCTTTGTGCTGAGCAACACCTTCTGAGTCATCCGCAATTCCGGCAATCGAGTAGGCCGATAAAATTTCCGGCCTATCTTTTAGCTGTTTGGCAATTTCATTAATTTTTTTCTGCGTTTGCTCAACAGGCGTTCCCGGTGGCAGCTCAATATTAATTTGGCTAACACTGATATCACCATCTGGCATGAACCCCACAGGCAAAAAACTGGTTATCGCCACTGAACCAAACAGAAACCCACCAGCTAGCATTGATGCGAACTTACGGTGTTTTAGTGTCATCGATAAAAAACGGGTATAACGCGCTATCCAATTTGCTGTTTTAACGCCTTCATGGGCACCTTTTTGTGGCAATAATACATAGGCTGCCATTAATGGCGTAACTAACCTTGCCACCAACAAGGAAGACAACACAGCGGCAGAAACGGTAATGCCGAATGGTACAAAATATTGCCCCACAAAGCCGCCAATAAAGCTAACGGGTAAAAATACCGCGACAATCGTTAGCGTAATGGCAACAATCGCAAAACCTATTGCATCAGAGGCTTTCAATGCAGCAAGATACGGCCGCTCACCGCGTTCAATATATTTTTGGATATTTTCAATTTCAACAATCGCATCATCCACTAAGATGCCAATCACTAACGTCAGGGCCAGTAATGTGATGCTATTTAAGCTGTAATCAAATAACATCAAAATAAAAAAGGTCGGTAATATCGATAGAGGCAATGCCACTGCTGCCACCAAAGTGGCTCGCCAGCTTTTCAAAAAGAAAAATACGATAACGATGGTTAAAAAGGCCCCTTCTAATAAGGTTTGAATCGTTAGCGTAAAGCTCGATTCCGTATATTTGACCGTCGATGAAACCAAGCTTATTTCAACATTTGGGTTGGCTTTTTGTAGCTTTTCCAGTGCTTGTGCAACGCCCTGAGCTACCTTGGTATCACTAGAACCTTTTGCACGATATACCGCAAACCCGACAACCTCTTTACCATCAAGTTGCGAAATAGATTTCACATTTTTATGGCCATCATAAATATTAGCGATTTCCCCCAACCTGACAGATTTTTGGTTATCAATGGGTAGCATGATGTTTTTAATATCATCTACTGCCTGTTTTTCCCCTAAAACACGAATGGTATGCTGTAACCGATTGTATTTTGCGTTTCCTCCAGCAGAATTCTGATGATTATTTTTTAATATTTCATTGATACTCGCTATCGATAACTGCATTGCAGCGAGTTTATCTGCGTCCGGCTCAATGCGAATTACTCGCTCTGTATCCCCTAACCGACTGACCTTTTGCACCCCTGGCACAGTAATCAACTGCTTACTCACGGTGTCATCGACAAACCAAGACAAATCGGCGATAGATTCGGTTTCAGATGAAACGGCATAACGTAAAATCGCCCCGCCTTCGACATCAATACGGTTAATTAACGGTTCGTCGATAGTTTGTGGCAATTCCCCACGAATTTGCCCAATTTGTTCACGTACATCGTTAGTGGCGACATGGGCATCAACACTTAAATCAAATTCAATGGTTGTCGTTGATGCGCCTTCACTAATCGATGAGGTAATATGGCGGATACCGGGGATCCCAGAAACTGCGCGTTCAACTCGCTTTGTGACGGCATTTTCTAACTCTGTCGGTGATGAGCCATCCTGTGTGACAGTAACCGTAACAATCGGAAAGGTAATCACTGGGTTCGCAGTGATAGGTAATTGATTAAAAGAGAAAATCCCAGCGATTGTCAGGGCTAAAAAAATCACAATAGTTGGGATTGGACGCGTTATCGCCCAAGACGATAGCTGTAGCTTCATTGCGGTGCCCTTACAGGAACAACTTTATCATCTTCAGATAAAAAGGCTTGAGCGTAAGTCACCACGTCAAGGTTCGCCGCTAACGGGCTTAATATTTCAACATGACCATGTTGAATTTTACCTATTTGGACGGGTTGTTTTTCTACGCGCCCATCATTTGCCACACTAAAAATAAAACGTTGACCATCAGGCTCCGTACGAATCGCACTATAAGGCAGTGATATGTATTCACGCGGTGAATTGGTATAGGTCATCGTACCGGTTTCCCCTAATCTCATCGATTGAACGGGTTCGGTCAGCGTCACTCTGATTTTTCCTAATTGGGTTAAAGCCTCTATTTTGGGTGATATATAACGTAGTTTTCCCGAAATGACCGTATTGTTATTCACTTTCATCATAACGGGGTTATCCCCAAGGATGCGGGCTAATTCAGAGGGGTGTGCGAGGGCTTCAAACTCTAGCTCGTTATTTTCGATTAGTTTAAATAACAATGTGTTATCGGATAGCGTACCGCTCATTGCATGGCGCTCGCTGATCACACCTGCAACGGGCGCAATAATTTTTGCTTTATCTTCTTGGCTTTGCTCACGCCTTAGTTGGGCTTGTAATTGGCGTAATTCTGCCCGACTTGCTGTGAGAAGTGCATTTTGCGCTGCAGCTTCGTTTTTTGCTTTTCCAAAGTCATTTGCTGAAATAACTCCTGTTTTAGCCAGCGGAGACAAGCGCTGAAGCTCACTTTGTGACTGCCTACTGAGTGCTTCTTGCTGTTTGATATAAGCCGCGGCCTTATCAATTTCAGCTTTCAATTGTTGTACAGCAGCACTTTGGATTGGCGATTCTAAGGTGGCAAGCAATTGGCCTTTCTCCACCCACTCCCCTTCTTCCACAAATACTGCGGTGACGATTTGTTGCTGTAATGGCGAACCGATAGAAATTTCATTTCGCGCCACAAATTGGCCAGGAAGGCTAACCGCATCCGCAACTTTAATTTTTTGCGGATGCGTCACACTTAAGCGTATTTCTTCCGCTTGTACCCCTTGAGCCACTGCCATAATAAAACAGCATAAAATGGCTAAAAATGTATGTTTCATATAATTCAAATTTTTCTAGTTAACGTTGGCACTAGAGTAAATTTGCGCATCCCCAAACACCATAAACCAAAGTTAAACCTTAATTTTTCGTTAAGCTTGGTAAAAATGGTAAAAAGGGGGAAAACACTGTAGGTGAAAATTCTTAGCTGAGATCAAATATTGCTCATAAATTAGTTAGCCCATTATTTATTTTTGATATGTTTTAGTGATAATATTCGCAAACAATATAATTATCATTCTCATTTATATTTCCTAGGGATAACTATGACTTCGCAATATCACTACACCCTGATTGCCGCCGGTGTTTGTGCGGCTTTATCTTCATTTAGTGCTACAGCAGCAGACAGTAAAACAGATACCATGGTCGTCAGTGCGTCAGGCTTCTCGCAACAACTGCGTGATGCTCCTGCTAGCGTGACTGTGATCACGGCAGACCAGCTACAAAATAAACCTGTTCGTGACCTCGCCGATGCGGTTAAAGACGTGGAAGGGGTAAGTATCGTTGGTGCTGCCAACAAACAAGATATTAATATCCGTGGCTTACCCGGCGAATACACGTTGATATTGGTCGATGGGCGTCGTCAAAATAGCCGTGAATCACGTCCAAATGGGAGTGGTGGTTTTGAAGCGGGCTTTATGCCACCTGTCGAAGCGATTGAACGCATCGAAGTGATCCGTGGACCTATGTCCTCCCTGTATGGTTCTGATGCGATGGGTGGTGTTATCAATATCATCACCAAAAAAGTGACCAATGAATGGCACGGTAGTGTGACAACAGGCGCGATTATCCAAGAAAATAGCGATAGCGGTAATTCAACCGACGGTAACTTCTACCTATCAGGCCCATTAATTCAAGATAAACTCGGCCTGCAATTATATGGTGGTGGGGACTATCGCCAGGAAGATAAAATCGCTGATGGCCATCACAAGAAAGATAATAAGAGCCTAACCGCAAAACTGACATTTACCCCAATGGACAACCAGACTTTCTTATTAGAAGCGGGTAGAACCACGCAGGAAAGGGAAGAAAAACCGGGTTACTCCCTTGCACCAACCAGTGAGTTTAATGGTAAGCCAAGAGCAAATAAACACTCTGAAATCCATAATGACCGTAACCATTTTGCTTTAACCTATAAAGGGGACTGGGATTCATTCAATACTGAGTTGAGTGTTTATCAAGAAAATACGAAAAAAAGAACCAAAACAGACATAACAGACCCTGCGACTAAAATTACAGAATATCGTTATGACGCACGAGTACCCGAAATTACCAATACTGTCGTTGATGGAAAAGTCGTGGCGTTTTTGCCGGACAATATCCTAACCGTTGGTGGTCAATTTCAGTATGCGAAACTAAAAGACACCTCAGCAACAGGTTCATCAACAACTGAAAATGCGAAGATGACCGCGGAACAACACGCTTTCTTCTTAGAAAATGAGTTCACGGCAACAGAGAATCTGATATTGACGGGTGGGTTACGTTTAGATCACCATGAGTTTTATGGCGACCACTGGAACCCAAGAGGTTATGCCGTCTATTACCTCACCGATGAGATAACCATTAAAGGGGGCGTTTCATCTGCATTCCGCGCGCCAACATTACGTGAAATTAGCCCGACTTATGGAACGTCTACTGAAAAAGGCTTAGGCATCATTCATGGTAACCCTGACCTGAAACCCGAAAAAAGTGTCAGTGAAGAAATCAGCATTGCCTATAACCATGAGTCAGGCTTTGATGCGAGCTTAACATTCTTTAATACTGATTTTAAAAATAAATTAACCAGTTATTACACTGGTGGAACTGACCCACTTACAGGCCTAAAACTGTATACCTATGATAATGTGGGTAAAGCAAACATTAAAGGGGTTGAAGTCGCAACAGGTATTCCAATTATAGAAGATTGGAAGCTGAGTTTGAACTATACCTATACCGACTCAGAACGTAAAAGTGATGATGAAAAGCTAACTAGTGGACAATCTTTAAAAGGCTATCCTTTGGATAAGACACCAAAACACTTAGCCAATGCGAAATTAGATTGGCAGTTTAGCGAAGACCTCAACTTGTATACCCGTGCGCAATATGTAGGAAAACAAGTTTGGGCTGCACAGCGTAATGGTGCATCAGTCCCTCGTTACCGTAATGGCTATACCACTATGGATGTGGGTGCGACCTATCAATTATTGAAAAATACCAAACTCAACTTTGCGGTATTAAATATTGGTAATGAAAAAGGCGATAAAATTGACGCACAAGGTGGTGGAAACTGGGATGTTGAAGACGGACGCCGCTATTGGGCGAACGTTAACGTTAGTTTCTAATTAGCTCTGAGGGTGTACCTGTTTCAGGTATGCCCTCAAAAGTATGTGATTCGGGTTGCTGAGCGTAGTCAACACCCCTGCAGCTTGAAGGATGACGAGTATTGAATAAATTATTAATTTCCAGCTTATTATTATGTATGGCAAGCAGTGCGTTCGCACGCCCTAGCCAGACTATCCCAAGTATGGATGAGCAAGTCAGCCAATTTTACGATATCCAACAAACGGATATGGCCTACGGTGACCGTGCGCTGCGCATTTACAGTGCGGTACCCTATAATGTCACCGCACAACGCCCTGTCCTGTATATGCTTGATGGTAATGGCTTATACCCCAAAGCGGTTAATCGCGCAGTTGAAAAGCTCCCTGCGGATAAACTACCGATTATTATTGGGATTGGTTACCCCATCGACGAAGCCTTTCCAAAAGCATGGCGAACGCTCGATTACACCCCACCGGTTACCGGTGACGAATTTAAACAAGGCGGAGGCTCCCCTGCGCTATACCAATTTTTAACTGACACTATTCGCCCATGGGCAGAACAGCGGCTTCCTATTGATAAAAACAAGCAAACCCTATTTGGCCATTCATTTGGTGGATTATTCACCTTGATGGCATATCAACAACAACCGGATGATTTTCAGTTTTATGTGTCTGCCAGCCCGTCATTATGGTGGGGTAAAGGAAGTATGGTGGATTTAGCGAAGCTGACAGCTAAACAAACGGCTTCCCCCCTATTTGTGACTTTAGGCGGTTTAGAAGAGAGCCCTGATTTATCCAAATTGAGCGCCGAACAAGTACAAAATTACCAAGCGCGCAAAAGTTGGATTAGCACACGCCAAGTTTGCACTGAGATTGCAAACCACCAAAGGCACTGTGAATTTACCTTATTCGATGGCAAAAACCACGGTTCAGTGATCCCTGATGCCATCGATAAAGCCCTTGATGTCGCTAGCCAATAATACTAATTGATGGGCTTTAGGAGGTCGCTGTAAAGGTCTGCTAAAACCCCCTTTTCGCCAAATTCTTTGCGGATCCACTGCGTCACAAGTCCAGTAGCCGAATGTTGTGTGGCTAATAGCATATGGGAGTCTTGTCGTGGGTTCTGAATGTGTTTTGTTACCAACAGGCCGTGTTTAACATGTTCTTTAATCATATAATCAGGTAAAAAGCCAATCCCTTCACCGAGTATCTGACACTGGCATTTAGTATTAAAATCAGGAACTTGAATTGCTTCCTGCCCATGTAGTAGCCACCCCACCCGCTTATTAATGGTATGCGCGGTATCCTCTACCATAATATTTGGATAAAGACGCAATTGGCTCTCAGCGATGGGCTCTGGCATCAGCGCCAATGGATGAGTTGCCGCAATAGCAAATTGCCAATGGATCGCACCAATTTCAGTGTAATCAATCCCACCGCCATCCATCAACGTGCCTGGAGCACCAATCGCAATATCTGCATGATTATTAATAATGGCATCCCAAACTCCATTATATACCTCTGTTGTCACGGTGATGTGGCAGGTTGCAAACTGTTTTTTTAATATTTGCAGTAACTTAGCGGTATGATAAGGCGTATATAATAACTGATTAATACAAATACGCACCCGTGCTTCAATACCTTGCTCAATGGAATAAATACTTTTTTGAATGGAATGGAAATTATTAAGCAAATCGGTCGCTTTTCGATAAAAATAATAACCCGCTTCTGTGAGTTCAATATTACGGGTATTACGAATGAACAATGCGACATCTAAATAAGTTTCAATACGTTTGATGGTATAACTTACCGCGGAGGTGGTAACGCCTAATTCTTCCGCGGCTTTACTAAAACTCGCAAATTTCGCTGCTGTTGTGTAAGTCAGTAAGTTTTCTTCCGTAAAAATTGAGTTCATACCCACCACCAAAAGTGTTTAAATTTTAGACAAATCATCTTTTTATGTGAATAAAATTCAATAACGCAAAAATCAGATTATTTTTCGAGCATATTTTTATAGCTTAACAGAATTATTAACAACTGGAATAGATTAAATTTGATATATATTTTTCCCAAGTAAAAACCATACATTTAACGTCACTATTAATATTCGAAATACCTAATATTATTGAATTTAATAGGCAAACCAAGCATTAACATTCGATACAGATGAGATCAATAAAATTACAAATTTAACAAATTAAAAACTTTCAATTTGATGTCTATCACAGAACTGAGTAAATCATGATTTTCGATTTTAATTAACAAAAAAAATCACACAATTTGGGTCTAAAAATAGTCATAAACCATCAATAAACGATAAAAAAGGATGCTCATACGCACAAAAAAGCCAGATTATTGAATTTAATTCAACAATCAAACGCCTCATTGATGAATTAAATTTAAATGGATTCTTTTTATTAATGACAATTGCTATGCTCTACACATCATAAATAATCTTCAAATTGTCTTTATCTATGTTGGTAATAAAAACCAACCTAAGGGGAAAATGATGACCGCTAGTACTCTCGCTCACGATTTTTTAACCGCAGCTGAACAAGGACAATTAGAAATATTAAAAAGTTGTCTTGAAAAAGGTGTGGATATTAATACCACCAACCGCCAAGGCCGTACGGCGATTGTTAATGCAAGCCTGAATAAACATTATGAATGTGTTTCTTTCCTAATTAATGCAGGGGCCGATATTAATAAACAAGACCAAACATGTTTTAACCCTTTCTTATTAAGCTGCCTTAATGATGACCTCACGTTGTTGCGCATTGTCTTACCTGCAAAACCAAATTTAGATTTATTAACCCGTTTTGGTGGTGTGGGCATTACACCTGCAAGTGAAAAAGGCCACGTGGAAATTGTTCGTGAATTACTTGAAAAAACCGATATTAATGTCAACCACACTAACTTTGTAGGCTGGACACCACTATTAGAAGCTATCGTGCTCAATGACGGTGGCGAAAAACAACAGCAAATCGTTAAATTGCTATTAGACCATGGTGCAAACCCACACATGACTGATAAGTATGGTAAAAAACCATTAGAGTTAGCGCGTGAAAAGGGTTACAACGAAATTGTGGAGCTACTGATTGCCGCAGGCGCATAGCGAAATCATAGACTCTAAATAGGATAAGGAGGCATGTGAACGCATCCATATCTCATCGGCAAAGGTTATACGGGCTAACGGCTGATACACATTTTCTCAATTTGTTGCATCAGCCACAACCTCAAGGAACAGTAGAACAAGTCTTTAATAAAGCCATTAACTTTTCTATTGATAATGTACTTTATACTTTGCTTTGTTCTCAGTTAGATAATGCACCAAATAGTTGCCGATTAATCAATAAAGACTTTTCTCTTTTCGATATTAAAGAAGGAGAAACCATTTATTTATTTAATAAAGAAATATTGATTGGCAGTCATTATTTAATATCATTTTCTTTATGTAAAGAATGGCAGCAACCTGTTATCAACTTTAGTGATAACAAACTGAAAAACTCAAATTATTTATTATATATCGAAGAGCAAATAAATAATTTGGATTTAATCTTAACTGAAAATAAAAATTCTCTATTTAAATATCAGGGGGATAACTTTTTTTATCTCTCTATGACAGAACAATTGGTTCAATTACGCTCTGAATTGATTGAATCAATAATTAAGAAAAATAAAGAAAACATGACTCATGTGATCCGCCAGTTTGTTGGATTAGGTATCGGGCTAACACCTTCAGGAGATGATTACTTAGTTGGGTTAATGGCATTTTTATTATTAACCGGTCATCCGGCTGCCACTTTTTACCCTGAGTTTTATCAAGGAGTAACCCACAGCCTAGGCCAGACGACACCAATCAGTGCCATCACATTAGAAAAAGCATTAAACCGAGAATTTCGAGAAAACATGCAGCAACTAATTCAATCATTAGTTGATGCGAAAGAAACAGATATTTATCCACAAATTTTAGAGATTTTAAATATCGGGTCGAGTTCTGGCAGCGACATGCTATTTGGCTTGCGAGATGCCCTGTATATCACCCATTATTTCGGAGAAAACTATGTCGACTAAAGTTGTCATAAAAAAGAATACCTATTTTGATTCCGTATCACTGATGTCTATTTCGACAAAAGCCAATCAACTCGACAATGTTGAGCAAGCGTTTGTCGCGATGGCTACAGAGATGAATAAAGGCGTTTTACGTAATTTAGGGTTACTAACCCCTGAATTAGAAGAGGCTAAAAATGGCGATTTAATGATTGTCATCAAAGGCCCAAGCGATGAAGCGAACGACGCCACATTAATTGCTATCGAAGACCTATTTAATAAGAAAAACCAGGGCGCTGGGCAACATGAAGCCAAATACGCCACCATTAATTCAGCAAAAACACATATCCCAGATGCCAACCTTGCTGTCATTTCAGTCAATGGCCAGTTTGCTGCTCGTGAAGCGCGCATTGCATTAGAAAATGACCTCAATGTCATGCTGTTTTCCGATAACGTCTCCATTGAAGATGAACTCGCACTTAAACAGCTGGCTAGCAAGAAAGGCTTGCTGATGATGGGCCCAGACTGCGGAACCGCCATTATCAACGGTACTGCGCTGTGCTTTGGTAACAATGTACGCCGTGGCAGCATTGGCATCATCGGTGCATCCGGCACCGGTAGCCAAGAACTCAGCGTCCGTATTCACGAATTTGGTGCAGGCGTTTCCCAATTAATTGGTACCGGTGGTCGCGATTTAAGCGAAAAAATTGGCGGTATCATGATGATTGACGCCCTGAAAATGCTCGATGCCGATGATGAAACCCAAGTTATCGCACTGATTTCTAAGCCACCAGCTCCTGCCGTTGCCAAGAAAGTGTTAGAACAAGCGGAAAAATGCCATAAACCTGTTGTCGTGTGTTTCTTAGGTAGCCAACCGCTACCAGAAGATAAGCCGGGTCTAACCTTTGCACAAAGCACCAAAGAAGCAGCACTGAAAGCGGTTCTATTAACCGGTATTCGCAAAGAAGATTTAGATTTACACCCTCTTAATTTACCACTTATTGATGAAGTCAGAGCAAAACTGAAACCTGAGCAGAAATATATTCGTGGCTTATTCTGTGGTGGAACGCTATGCGATGAAGCCATGTTTGCCGCCTTGGAAAAATACGATGATGTTTACAGCAATATTCAGCCAAACCCTGACTACCGCTTAAAAGACCTCAACAAAAGTATTGCACACACCTTCCTCGATTTTGGTGATGACGACTTTACCAACGGTAAACCGCACCCAATGATCGACCCTACCAACCGTATTGAACGCTTATTACAAGAGGCTCGCGACCCTGAAGTTGGCGTCATTATGATGGACTTCGTTTTAGGTTTTGGTTCTCACGAAGACCCAGTCGGCGTGATGATCGACGCGATTAAAGAAGCGAAGAATATTGCCAAACAAGATGGGCGTGAACTAGAAATTTTAGGCTATGTGCTAGGGACTGACCAAGACACACCATCGATGGATGCGCAGGTCAAAATGCTAACAGATGCCGGTGTTATCTGGGCAAGTAGCAGCACCAATACGGGTTTATTAGGGCGTGAGTTTGTATGGAAAGGGGAGAAAGCATAATGACTTCATTATTTAAGCAGCCATTAAATGTCATCAATATTGGCATCGAAATGTTCAGTGATGACCTGAAAAAACAGTATGTTCCGGTCACTCATTTAAATTGGACTCCTCCAGGACAAGGCAACGTTGCGGTTATTCGCGCCCTCGACCAAATTGAAGGTAATGCCACGCTACAAGAAAAAATTGCAGCGGCTAATGCCCAAGCACTTGAGCGTATTATTCAATCTCAGCCTGTGTTAATCGGTTACGACCAAGCGATTAACGTGGTTCCAGGCATGACCAAAAACACTATCCTGCACGCAGGCCCACCGGTTGCTTGGAAAGATATGTGTGGCGCGATGAAAGGTGCGGTGACGGGCGCGCTGGTTTTCGAAGGCTTGGCAAAAGATTTAGCCGATGCAGAGCGTGTTGCGGCCTCGGGGGAAATCATTTTCTCACCTTGCCATGAACACGATTGTGTTGGCTCAATGGCAGGTGTCACTTCAGCATCAATGTTTATGCATATTGTTGAAAATAAAACCTATGGCAACCGTGCGTTTACTAACCTCAGTGAGCAAATGGCTAAAATCCTGCGTATGGGCGCCAACGACCAAAGCGTGATTGACCGATTAAATTGGATGCGTGATGTCTTAGGTCCAATGCTGCGCGACGCAATGAAAATCGTTGGTGAAATCGACCTGCGCTTGATGCTTGCGCAAGCACTGCATATGGGTGATGAGTGCCATAACCGTAACAATGCAGGAACAACCTTACTTATCCAAGCGCTCACGACTGGGATCATTCAAACTGATTTCTCTGTCGCGCAGCAAAAAGAAGTCTTTGATTTTGTTGCAAGCAGCGATTACTTCTCCGGCCCAACGTGGATGGCGATGTGTAAAGCTTCGATGGATGCCGCTCACGGTATCGAATACAGCACCGTTGTCACCACTATGGCGCGTAATGGCTATGAGTTTGGCTTACGTATCAGTGGGTTACCGGGACAGTGGTTCACAGGACCTTCTCAGCAAGTTATCGGCCCGATGTTTGCAGGCTACAAACCTGAAGACTCTGGTTTAGATATCGGTGACTCTGCAATCACAGAAACCTACGGTATTGGCGGTTTTGCTATGGCAACAGCGCCAGCAATTGTGGCACTCGTTGGCGGTACGGTAGAAGAAGCGGTCGATTTCTCTCGCCAAATGCGTGAAATCACCTTAGGTGAGAACCCGAACGTGACTATTCCATTACTGGGCTTTATGGGTATCCCTACCGCTATTGATATTACGAAGGTTTCAGCCAGCGGTATTTTACCTGTAATCAACACAGCCATTGCCCATAAAGATGCGGGCATCGGTATGATTGGGGCAGGTATTGTTCACCCGCCGTTTGATTGCTTTGAAAAAGCCATGTTGGCCTACGCACAGAAATATGCTTAGTTTTCAATCATAAAAAAGACGCCCAACTCCGGTTGGGCAATAATAAAATATCAATACCCAAATTATTTACATACAGAAGTAAAACAAAAACTACTTTGTTGCGGCTTAAAATGAGTAAGCAGTTACCCAAAATAATTTAAGTTGCAGCAAGGCGGCAAACGAGGATATCTCAGGGAGCATACTTCAGTATGTGACCTGTGTAGCCGAGTGTAGCCAACACAGTTGCAGCTTAAAGTATGATGGGTAATGACGGGTATGGGAGAATACTTATGAGTATACTAAATATTAAATGGAAACGTGGGGATTTGGCCGCCTACTTCGGCTTAATGACCAATAACCTAACTAACCTACTCACCATGATGGGTCTCTTGATTTTCGTTGTCGGCATCCCATCAGAAATTGTTTACGGCCGTATCGCTCCTGCCTTTGGTTTCGCTGTTTTACTTGCCAGCGTAAGCTACGCTTACTTTGGCCAGCAAATGATAAAGCAAACTGGGCGCGATGACGTAACAGCTCTTCCATCAGGCCCGAGTGCCCCTTCTATCTTTACGGTGACGTTCTTAGTCATCATGCCTGTCTACCAGACAACACAGAATGCCGAATTTGCGATCCAAATCGCACTAGTTTGGTGTTTTGTCGAGTCAATGATCCTCGTCGGTGGTTCTTTCTTAGGTGAAACCATCCGTAAAATGATCCCTCGCACCGTACTGTTATCCTGTTTGTCCGGTTTAGGATTACTGTTACTGGCGATGAACCCGATGCTGCAAGCGTTTGAAGCACCAACGGTTTCATTCATTGTGCTGTTATTAATTTTCATTAACTGGTTTGGTAAAAAACCGATTTTTGCTCGCATCCCAACAGGCTTATTACTGCTAATTGCTGGTACCGTACTGGCATGGGCTTCCGGCTTGCAAAGTGCAGAAGCAATCAAAGATTCAATGGCATCATTTGGCTTCAACCCACCAGGTATCCATATTGATAGCTTCTTCCAAGGCCTTCCTCACGCTCTGCCTTACTTAGCGTCTGCGGTGCCACTTGGCTTAGCAAACTATATCTTCGACCTTGAAAATATTGAAAGTGCGCATGCTGCTGGTGATGAATATAATACTCGTAAAGTCATGTTAGCTAACGGCTTATCATCTACTGTCGGTTGTTTTCTGGGTAACCCATTCCCAGTAACCGTTTATGTGGGTCACGCGGGTTGGAAAGCGATGGGCGCAAGCGTGGGTTATACCTTAGCATCCGGTATCACCATGTTTATCGTCCCACTATTCGGTATCGGTGCCTTTATGTTAGCGATTATTCCAATGACCGCTATCGTGCCAATACTGGTGTTTATCGGGGTTGTCACCGCCAACCAAGTGGTACGAGAAACGCCAAAAATTGAAGTCCCCGTTATCTTTATCTGCCTGTTCCCATGGATTGCTAACTGGGCATTGACGATGGTTAATAGTGTTATGGGCGCGGCAGGTACCTCTGCAAGTGCAATTGGTGTTGAAACCTTGTTACACAAAGGGGTTTATTACCAAGGTCTGGTTCATTTAGGTAACGGGGCACCTTTAGCCAGTATGTTGTGGGGCTGTATTGCTATCTTTGCTATCCTCAACCAGCCACTGCGTGGAGCTATTGCTGCTGCAGCGGGAGCAATATTAGTCTTCTTCGGAATTATTCACTCCCCAGCGGTCGGAATTGCCACCGGTTCGACCTTGATGTTTGTTTACGCATACCTCATGATGGCGGCTTTGTTTGTACTCAAGCACTTTTTAGATAGCCGAAAATCTGTGGAAGAGCAACAAGCTGAAAAATCTGAGAAACTCAGTAAGTCAGTGTAATCCAGCACACTTTACAGGGTCGATGTACTCAACTCAGTACACCGACCCTCAGTTAACTCTCTGTATCAGGATACATTAACAATGAAAGAACTCGTGGTTGTTGCCATCGGGGGCAACAGTATTATCAAAGATAACAACAGCCAGTCTATCGAAGCTCAAGAAAAAGCCGTTCAAGAAGTCGCACATCATATTAGTGACATGCTGGAAGGCGATTACAACATTGTTTTGACCCATGGAAATGGACCCCAAGTTGGATTAGATTTGCGCCGTGCTGAGATTGCCCATGAAACCGAAGGTTTGCCGTTAACACCGCTGGCTAACTGCGTAGCGGATACGCAAGGTGGAATTGGCTATTTAGTTCAACAAGCGCTGACTAACGTCTTAGCAAAACGCCATAACCGACAAGCGATTACGGTAGTGACACAAGTTGAAGTCGATAAAAACGACCCAAACTTTAGCGCGCCTACCAAGCCGATTGGGGCATTTTTCACTGAGCAACAAGCTCAGCAATTGCAGCAAGAAAACCCAAACTGGCATTTTGTTGAAGACTCTGGCCGCGGTTACCGCCGTGTGGTGGCCTCCCCCGAACCAAAACGAGTCATTGAATCACAAGCTATCCGCACCTTAACAGAACACAATTATGTGGTGGTTGCTGCAGGTGGTGGTGGTATTCCAGTCATTGACAACGGCAATGGTGGCTACAAAAGTGTTGACGCGGTGATTGATAAAGACCTCTCAACAACTTTACTGGCGAAAGAGCTCAATGCCGATATTTTAATTATCACCACAGGTGTCGAAAAAGTGTGTATTCACTTCGGCAAACCTGAACAAAAAGCACTCGGTGAAACCAGCACCCGCGACATGCAGCGTTATATGGAAGAAGGCCATTTCCCTGCGGGTAGCATGTTACCGAAGATTGAAGCCAGCCTATCGTTTATTGCCAATGGTGGTAAACGCGTGATCATCACCACCCCTGAAAAGCTACCAGAAGCCTTACGCGGTGAAACGGGAACCCATATTATTCAAGGGTAAGTTTCTATAATCTGGATCATGCGAATTTTTTGTTAATCGCAAATTGCAGTATCCCTCAGATCGTTTAATGACGATCTGAGTGGGTAAGTGTCGCTTAAAAACAGGAAATTCGACAGTAAATGGATATCACTAGGAGTTTCTATGAAAGCAGAAAAATCATCAGGCAGAAGAGAGTTCCTTTCCACCAGCGCTAAAGTCGCAGCCGCTTGCACTTTATTCGGCGCGGTATCGGGCTTTGCCTCCGCTCAAGGCCAAACTAGCCAAAAAGCAGGCCTATCTAGTATTACGGATAAACATTATTACCTCGATGACGTATTACTCGAAACTGGCTTTAATTATCAGGACTCAACGGTCGTCGGCACCCAAACCGCATTACATACGGTAGAAATCCGGGACGGTAAAATTGCAGCTGTTTTACCGAATAAACAGCATGCAGATGGCACATTAAATGCCTATAGTGCGCAAGGTAAACTGATGCTACCGGCCTTTCGTGACATGCATATCCACCTTGATAAAACCTTCTATGGCGGGCCATGGCAAGCACCACAGTCACGTGAAGGCAAAACCATCATGGATATGATCGCGTTAGAGCAAAAATTGTTACCTGAATTACAACCCTTCACGGAAGAAAGAGCAAATGCGCTGATCGCACTGATCCAATCCCAAGGATCAACGATTGCGCGTAGCCATTGTAATATAGAGCCCGTTTCCGGTTTAAAAAATTTAGAAGCCTTACAAAAAGTGCTTGGTGAACACCAACAAGACCTCACTTGCGAAATTGTCGCCTTTCCACAACATGGCTTATTACACTCCAAGTCAGAAGGTTTAATGCGTGAAGCCATGCAAGCAGGCGCTCATTACGTTGGCGGTTTAGACCCAACCAATGTAGATAGCGCGATGGAAAAATCCCTCGATTCGATGTTCCAAATTGCGTTGGACTACAACAAAGGCGTGGATATTCATCTGCATGAAACGAGCCCAGCAGGCGTTGCCGCTATCAATTATATGATTAAAACAGTGGATGAAAACCGCAGCTTGCGCGGCAAAGTAACCATCAGCCATGCCTTTGCACTGGCAACACTCACCCCTGAACAAGCGGAAAAAACGGCAAAACAGTTAGCTGAGCAACAAATCACCATTGCCTCTACCGTCCCGATTGGCACACTGCATATGCCACTGAAAACCCTAAATAAAAATGGGGTATTTGTGATGACCGGAACGGACAGTGTGATTGACCATTGGTCGCCCTTTGGCCTAGGCGATATGCTAGAAAAAGCCAATTTGTACGCGCAGCTGTATACTCGCCCTGATGAGCTATCGCTATCCCGTTCACTTGCCATCGCAACAGGCAATATTCTGCCGTTAGATGAAAAAGGCCAACAAGTGTGGCCAGCTAAAGGGGATGATGCCAGCTTTGTGCTACTCGATGCATCTTGTTCTGCCGAAGCCGTCGCACGGATCTCACCAAGGTTCGCGACTTTCCATAAAGGCCATTTAGCCCACGGAATGATGCCAAAGTCTGCAGCATAATGATAAAAGAATAGCGCCTATAGGGGCTATTCTTTTATGCTTCGGTTAAATACCGTGGCCTTCTGTTTTTATTTGACACTCAATAGGTACTCGACAATGTCTCGTAAATTATGCCATTTCATCCAAACTGCATCGTGAATTGGCTGCTCTGTATACTGCTCGATAGCCGCTATCAACTCTAACATTTCCAGCGAATCAATATGGACATCACGGATCAACTCAGAATCTATCGTAAGGACCTTTTCGATGCCCGAATAAGTCCGTATGAATTGAATTTGCTCTGAAAGCCATTGCCAGTGAATGTCTGTTTGTTCATTTTTCAATTGGTTTCTCACTCTGGTGTGGTGTAAGCGTCTTTCTTGCTTTGGTCACGCGTTAACGCACCTCTTTCAGTTAACGTCACTGGCTTACCCGTATTTGGAATATGTGAGTAAGTATCCACGACTGTTTTAACTGCTTCACGGTCGCCTTGGTAGATTGCCTTATCTAATAAATTACGGGTGAGTGCGCCATTTGCTGATAATGTCACCGCTTTTTGATCTTTTTGCTCTTTGAGTACCCAGCGGTTATTTTTGTCCTTTTGATAAGTATTAGGTGAAAACGTAGTTTCCTGCCTTGAAGGTGCTGAATAGTTCAGCTGCTCCTGAGCAATAGTATTTGATTTCCTCACTAATAAAGGCCGGGATTCCAAAAGGGCTTCTTGTCTTATTGGGTCTACATTAGGCTTTGTTTCTTTGGCTGCATCTTTTATCCCCAATAAAACATTAAAATCTATTGCTGGTTTTTTATTCATTCCATCCAGTGCCATATCATCTATCATTTGTTGACTAGCGACTTGACCATTTTCTTGATTGTTACCTTCAACCTGCTGCTCTTTAGGATCTACATGTTTATCATTTGTATTTGTATTTGTGTTTGCAGTCCCCTGCATCACATTATAGATATTGTTAACGTTAACCGTTATAGGTTTAGTTGGCGGAGAGGGCGCTTCTTTGTTGTCATCAGAAATACTTTCGTTACCACCATCCACGCTATCCTCTGGTTTGATCTTTTTATCTGGATTTGGAGCTGCCGTATTTTCAGTCTCATCATCCGTTTTTATAGAAACAGTTAACTCCTTCATAGTTTCAAGATACTGTTCCACCCCCGAAAATATAATATCTAGATGTAAGTGTTTATCAACTGATCCATCAGACTTATGTTTTTTCAGCTGATTTTTCGCTTCCATAATTAATTCATTTTTTGTGTTAAAAAGAAAATTAACAAATAATTTATCGATCGGGAATTCTTCGATGGTTTTTTCAGTTAACAAAGATGTTAATTTTTCTTTAGCTTTAGGCTTAACATATTTATTAAAAAAACGTTGAGACAAATCATCAATATTTCTTTCACTCCAGATATTATTAAAAGGCATTGCTTTAAAGACTTCTTTCAATGATTTAGCCAGCTGTTTAGTATCTTTATTATTACTATCATTAACTTGCTTAATTAATTTTGCCATACAGTCTAATATATTTGACTTTTTAATTTCCTCATCAGTTAACAATGTCAAAACAACAAATATATTTTTAGAAATATATTGCAACTCTTTTTCTTCTAAATAGCCATCAGCCCCTAAATTTTGGGTTTTGGTTATCATTTCCAAACTAATATCAGGGTATTTCTCGCTTAATAGCGATTTAACTATATTCGCCTGCAAATCCTGATTACTAGGATGTAACCCTTTATTATCACCTGGAATATCATATATTTTATTAATACATTTTTCTTTGACAGGAAAAAGAGCTTCCTGACCTGTATTATTAATTTCATTTATATTATTTGAAAATGATTTTTTATTTTCAAATATAGGTAATGATTTATTTTGGCTTGAAGTTAATTTTTTTATTTCCATTGTCCCTCCTTATTTTCGAGTATAGAGTGAAATTAAATATATAGTTTCACTCTATAGGTTAAATTTAAATTCTGACATTACATATTGACGTAGCCATTATTATATTGCTGTAAATCTTTATAGAGTTGAATAAGTAGCTGAGTTAAGGTTTCAAAATGGCTATTATCTTGTCGAAAGGTTTCTAATAAACGTGATACTGAGCTATTAATCGCATTTTTTTGACTATCAATGGCTGTTTGTAAGCTTTGGTATTCTTGTGACAAAATATCACTACCATCTTTATCCCAAGTTGCCGAAGAGTGATTCAATGCATAAAAAATTTCTTTTACTGGCTTTAAATCTGGAAATACGCATAACTTTCCATCCATTCGCTCAATAATAAACCCTTGCCCTGATAATTTTTTTTCCCAAAAAGCATACTCTTGCTCAGTACCTTTTATCTCCATTAGCGGCTCAGCATTATCAAAATCAGGCTTCCATTTTCCAAAATATTCGCCAACACTTTTTCGGGCAGGTTTCTTTTTTTCTGCTGTAATACCATCAACTTCCCTGATTACACTCGTACCCGAATATTTCGCAACCATTTCATCCATAGCCCTTAAAGTGTCTTCTAATTTGATATGTATTTTACCATCTTCACCCGCCTCTATATAACGAGATAGCTTACTTACCATGGTATTCATATCTTGCATATATTGGGTTGATGCTTTTACTAATTCACCGTATTTTTTTTGGTAATTCGTATGAATATTATCAATCATTCCAGATAACCCATTTATATGCGAGCGGCCATCTTCGAGAGTTTCCACTCTTCTTGTCGCTCTTAATGCCTTAGCCTCCGCATAAGTATCATTCACATATTTATTTTCGAGTTCCAGAGTATTCGCTCTAAGCTGAATCTCTTTAGGAGAATGATTTTTCTGTTGCTGCTGATAAGTCTCTTCTGGCACCGAATATTGAATTTGATTTAATTTATCAAGGATTTGTAGATAGAGCTGATGTGATTTATCAGACGCAGTTTTCTCCTCATGAATGGGAATTGGTTCTTGCTTTGTCGGAACCAATTCCGCCATCGGCTGATATTCAAAGAAACTATCTAGACTGCTACTATTACAGCAACCCATAGCTTTTAGCCTCTTACCATACTTTGCATTGTTCTTAGGCTACCTTCACGAATTTCACGTAAATGCTCTTGCATTTGTTTCGCAATATCCTGGCTCTTATCAATTTGTTTATCTTTATCGGAGTAAACTGAACGTGCAGTGTCTGCCACGGATTGTTCAATCATTTTATCCGCTTCTGCCGATTTCACATTAACTTGATTTGACGCTGTCGCTAATTGACCCGCGTTATCTGACATTCGAGAGGCTAGCTCTGCCACGCCCATTTGCACGCGAGATTTGTTCATGACTTGCTCGTGCTTTTCATGCTGTGACAGCCCCAAATCTTTCGTACGTTTGCTTGCTTCTTCAATTCTTTGGCTTGCAAGATTCTTTTGACTTTGTGTCGCTTGATTACTCAGCGTCACTGTTGAGCCATCTTTCCCCACTAAACTCAAGGTATTCGGTTTCGTTGCATCGCTTCCCACGTTGCCATTTAACCCAGATAACTTACTTGCACCACTGATGTTTTGATTTCCTGGTATTAAGTTATTTTTAATCGATTGGTGTTGTTGGCGCAGCCCTCTTGCTTGGAAAGCGCTGCCCGCAGCGGTAATCGCGAGAGAAGTAAAGAAGCCCATCATCGCGCCTTTAAATGTTTCTTTCCCTTCACGAATTGTTGAGTCTGCAGAAGCTTGTACCATTTTGGCATTTAATTGCAGAAATTCCGCACTAATACGCCGGTCTGAAATATTGATTTCTGCCATCACTTTGCGGATAATTTTCGACAGCTCCACCAGTAAATCATTACTAATAATTCCAACAAACGAGTTATTCTTAATACTATCAATAGGTTCTTGACCTTTATTACCACTATCAACCCGCCCTGAAGGTGAATCTTTGAAGAAACTACTGGCAATCAAAACTTGAACGGCTTGGGACATTTGTTTTAAATCAGCTTCATCTGGTAACTGAGCATCTCCAATAAGCTGTTCAATATGACTTTTTTCTTCTGTTAACACCTTGCCAATTGCCTGCTGAATATTTTCTGGCGTTAGTGTTCGGAAGGTATGAAGATCATCCAATGTGGCTAACTTATCGGAGTTCGTTAACGCAGAAATATCCGCAAGCATCTGGTCATCATGTATTGAAAATTGAGTTACTTTTAATAATGGCTTGTCCATCTGCATCTCAGGCCCTGATGCCACGGTGTGCACATCATTTAATTGCACTCCCTGCAGTAAAGGAGTGGCTACTGCTTTTGTATTACTGTTAGTTACTGGGGAAACGTCACCAAAATTAACAGGATTACGACGTAAAACGGGATTACTTAGTTCTGATTGAATATTAAGACTCATTTGATAAATTCCTATATTAATTATGCAAAGCGGGCGGTTTTCAGTGTATTGGCTTTCACTTGACCTGAATGATTTAATGACGTCAGCATTCCACTGAACATTTCCTCAAATTTCTCATAATTTTGAGACATGGATTTCAATAAGCTTTTTAATAATTCATCCAACGCTTGAATGGCTTCACTGTTAAGCATCATCCCTGCAAGCATTTCTTTCATATCTCTAATTTGGCCCGCTGCATGCAAATTTAGCCCTCCGGTTGTCGCCGCATTCGCAACCGTTAATGCCGCTCCGGTTCCCTTCATTCCTACTTCGAGGCGAGCCGCTGCAACACTTTGAGTTTTAACCGTGTTTACGGTTTTATCTGAGTTTTTAGTGATACCCGTAACATTGTCAGTTTGGTCTGCGACTTTATCTGCCGCTTTCGCAATATCTTTCATGTCATCGGCTTTTTTAGCGACCTTAGTGGTGGTTTTTACGGCTTGCTGTAAGTCATCAATGCTATCTGCCAACTTACTAAACTTAGTAAGCACTACCATGTCATCTGCCGATTTCCCTACCTTTCCGGCCCCATTTGCGATATTACCTAAGGCACTCATCAAACTATTTGGCATCGACTTAATGATGCTTTTCAATAATGTCCCTGCATTTTTAGCCAGCGTTTTTACTACCTTGCCGGCAACATTACCGATGTTTTTCACAAAAGATGACATCGAAGCTAATGAGAGGGCTAGGAATGCGATTGCGGCCAAAATCATTCCAACAATACTCCCAATTTGTTTCGCTTTTTCCTCAGGAACACCAAAAGCCATCAACATGTCGGTAACAGCACTAGAAATTTCCGTTGCTAGCATCTGCATAAGGCTACTTTGCCCCGTTTCTTCTAAAACGATATCAGCCACTGAAATAGCAATACCGATAGCAGCAACTGCAAGCGTTAATGGTGCAGCGGCGCCAAACGTCGCAACGGTGGCGATAACAGACACGGCAAGCATCACATAACTAAAAATTTTACTGGCACAAGAGGCCGCTTTGTTTGCTTCATCAGCTTTACGCTGGGCTTCTTCCGCTTCTTTGGCCTTTTTATCTGAGTCTTTTCGGGTAGCTTCATTGATGGTTGCCATCACTTCTTCTTGCTCTTTCATATTACGAATCGAATCTTCATTCATCGATTTTTTCAGCTGAGCTGTTAGCATCGTGAGCAATGCCAGAGTGTTTTCCCATTTTTCACCATCAACCTCAACGCGGCGTGGTGCTGTTTCTACAAATTGATTGAGTTTCTTGGCATCTTCATTCGCGTCTTTCGCATAATTACCAGCTAACTCAAGCAAGTTATCAATTTTAGTCCCTAAACTGGTAATCTTTGTATTTTCCGCCTTAATTTGCAGGCTAATCTCTTCTTGGTTGCCGCCTTGCTGAGACTGAAGACTCGCTAAACGCTCTTTACTTTCAACACGTTCTTGTTTTAACGCATTAACTTCATTATTAAGTTCGCTGGCTTTATTCGTATTATTTGAAAAAGAATTTAATAAATCATTCCCTTTTTCTCGAAGTGAATTTGATTCTATATTCAACAATTGGAGACGATTAGCTAACTCACTAATATTTCCTTCATGTAATAATTGGCGTAATGTTGAAAGGCTCTCAACGAGTATTGAAGACGCGTTAAATCCCTTTTCCTTTAGTGATAATTTTTCCTCTTTTGCCGCGGCGGCCTTGAACATAACGGATAAATTGTTTTTGGGTGCCGGTAACTGTGGTGCGTTCTCAATGCGGCTACGCTTCATCTGCTCTGCTGACGTTAACTCCTCACACGCCATTTCCAAAACCAATACCGACTTGAGGCAATCATCCCCTAATCCAATAGGATTACTGCCTTGTAGAAATGTATGAATATTATTTATTCGTTCATTACTTGAATTGGTAATTTGAACCATATAATTTCCTCTACTTCATATTAGGTTTTTATTTTCTAAACTTGTTTTTCTAGTTTCTTTTCCAATGCGGTTAAATAAGCTTGAGATTTATTTTGTAAATCAACATCGGTACTACTTTTTACAACGCTCTCAAAACAATGAATTGCCGCACTACTTTTTTTCATCATTAAATTACATTGCCCTGCATGAAAAAGTGGGCGGTAATCATTTTTCGCCAATACAAATGCGAGAGCATATAATTCAGTTGCTTTGTCATATCGCTTCGTTAATTGATAGACAGCCGCCAGCCCCATCACATAGTCTGTATTATAGAAATCATAAATACTTAAAAATCTAAAAAAAGTTTCTGCTTCTTTTAATTTACCTTGCTGATAGAATTCGTATGCATAGGAATAAATGCCATCCATTGTGCTCTGTGGGATCCCGTGAATATCTTTATAAGTCGCCCCATCCATTAATGCAGACGTGATATTATCAAGTAACCCTTCCATGTCAGCGCTTTGAAAACACTCTGTTTCCGTATTATTCATATATTTACCTTATTGTTGATATGCAATACATAACGCACACTTTATGCTTGCATCATAATTAACCCATTTAGTTCTTTCTTTAAAAAAACGATTTAAGTAATAAATAAATTATTAATTAAGAGTGCTATTGTTTTGTTAATCCATCTCATTTTCAGCCATTTGTTCCAACGCTTTATCAATATCGATGCCCATTTTTACTAATTCTATACGCATCAACCATGATATTATTTGCATAACATCCTCTAAACCTTTTTCATCGATAAAGCTGTCATTCTTATATGACCGCCATATTTGCCTTGCTAGGACTATATCTCTAATAACTGGAACACCTTGTTGCTTTGCGTATTTAATAATTGCTTTTGCTTGCAGGCCTTTACTTTTAGAAAATAAAAAAGGTAATGGTGCAATACTGGAGTCATAATAGATAAGTAATGCAATATGCGTTGGATTTGCCATTACAAATGTTGAATTACGGACATTTGATTTAACCTCTTCCGACAGTAATTCTTGATGCATTCCTCGACGCGCACTTTTTATATGAGGATCTCCCTCATTATCTTTATATTCTTTTTTTACTTCTTGCTTCTCCATTTTTAAATTCTTAATATACAAAAAGAACTCAGCTATTGCGTCAACTAATATAATTATTAGGGCAACCGCAAGAAAAACCACAATAAATGTTACACACAGGTCAACCCATTGACTAATAACCCCATTTATCATAGTTCGGTAGAGCATAAAAATATCTTTCCGCCAAACAATAAAAAAGACAAGTGTTGACACAATAAAGACAATCAAATACAGAATAGCCTTAATTAATTCTTTCAATGAGTTTAATGAAAATATTTTTTTAAAACCTGAAATTGGGTTTAATTTGGTAAAATCAATTTTTATTGCTTCGCTAGCCAATCTAAATCGACTTTGCAATAAAGAAATTATCGTACCAGATAAAAAACAAACAAATAGAACGGGTAAAACAATACTTAAAAATATTGTGAAAAATTGCCAAAGTAATGCATCAATTTTTATTTCCGTTGGAGATAAAAATATTTTACGCATTAACCCACCCAGTTCATATAAACTAGAGATGCCATCAATAACGAATGCACTTACTACTAATACAATTGCCGCAACACTATCTTTGCTCTTAAAACTTTGCCCTTTTTTAGCTGAATCTCTAATTTTTTTATCGGTAGGCTTTTCTGTTTTTTCAGCCATATTTATACTCGTAGCAATTAAGAGGAAATAAATACATCTCGTAGCGGTGAAATTGAAATCATGTTCACTAATATGTCAGGGACTTCATTATGAAAATAAAGTAAAAACACACAAAATGCGATGATTGATTTTATTGCCAAAGATAACGAAAACGCATTTAATTGAGGGCAAAAACGCGAATATAACCCTAGAGCAACCTCTGTAATAAATAATGTCACTAATATTGGTGCAGTCAAAACAACGCCATTAACTACCATCTTATTTAACCACTCCCCTAAAGGGAGGCTATTAAATGAAGTAAATCCATGAGCAAAGGGTAATAACTGATAGCTTTGTGCGAATATATTAGCGAGTTGATACATTCCTCCCTGAGCTAAAAATACCATACAAGTGATATGACTCAATAAGACCGCCAGCTCTGATGCTTCTGAACCACTTGCCGGATCAACAATACTACTAATAGTTTCACCCCGCTGTGTATCGATTAACTCGCCAATCACATTGGCTATCATAAAAGGCAAAGCTAATATCAACGCTAATACGAGTCCAATCGAAATTTCATAAATAAATACATCAACGAAGTTAATTTCATCCCATTGTATTTCATAAGAAGAAAAAAAGGGCCATAAACCTAACGCAATATAAGCCACTACGCAGTTTTTAATAATTCCACCATTGAGTAGTTTATTACTTAAGAAAGGCAATAAAAACATCACCGGTGCAATTCTTAACCAAGCTAACGCTATTTTTATCAACCCCTCTTGAAAGACAAAATAGAGTGAGGACATCAGCGATAGTATTTCTTGGTTCATCCGAATAGCCCAATAGCGGGGATCGCTGCACTTAAGGTTTCTAATGCAAAATTCATTACCTTATCGGATAACCAACCTGAGATCATAAATAGCGAACCAAAAACAGCTAATAATTTTATACCAAAAGGTAAGGTTTGCTCTTGAAGTTGTGTGACGGTTTGCAGCAACCCTACCAATAACCCCACCGCAGTCGCCACTATTACGGGTATTGCAGATAATATAACGATTAATAACATCGTTTTATTACTTAAATAAACAATTTGATCCATAATATTATTCGCTTTAGTGCTGCGCTAATTCAATGTACTGCATCACTAACCCTTTAGAAATTAGTGACCAACCATCAATTGCAACAAATAAAATTAATTTAACTGGAATAGAAATTGTCACTGGACTCATCATCATCATACCAAGCGCCAATAGAATACTGGAAATAACTAAATCAACCACCACAAAAGGTAAATAAATATAAAAACCAATTTCAAAGGCTGATTTAATCTCACTTAATGCATAAGCAGGTAATAAAGAAAACAGTGTAGCTTCGCCTTCATCAGCAGTCACATCCTCTTCACTTCGACCTTGTTGTATTGATTCAAAAAATGTTACTAACTGCGGATCTGAATATTTTTTCAAATAAGCTTTGTATCCCCCCAATCCATTATCAACAAAATTATCGATTGACTCGGCATTACTAAAATCAACATGCTCTTGTCGCATATGATTATTCACATCCTGTAATACTGGCATCATGACGAAAATAGAAAGCAGCAATGCAATGCCATTTAAAACCATGGTAGAAGGAACTTGTTGGACCCCCATTGCATTACGAACCATAATTAATACAATAGATATTTTTAAATAACAGGTTCCCGCAGCAATAATAAATGGTAGTAATGTAGAGAATGCGATAATCGCTAATAATGGAATTCCATCTGGTATTGTTGGCATATTAAACTCTTTTATCTCCCAAGCTTACAATATGCGTGATTTCTAAACCTAACTCATCACTATTGCCAATATAAATAAGCTCGCCTTCCGCAATCAGTTGTTTATTAGCATAGACTTTAACTTCACGCTCTTTATTCTCACCAATAGAATAAATATAACCAGGCTCCATTTTTGAAAGCTCATCGACAGTAATATCACTATGGCCTAAAACAAAGGTTAATTTGATATTCATTTCTTTTACATTAAAGGGGCGCACAATTTCTTGCACTTCATCTTCTTCAGAAAATACTAACTCTTCTTCATCTTCTGGTGCCATCAATTCTTCAATCATAAATAGTCCTTCTTCTTGCTTTTGAAATTGTGCTAGTATCTGCCCTGTAACAGACATATTTAACTGTAATTGTTGGATACTCAACACATCACGTAATTCTATGGTTTGTAAAAGTTTGGCGCTGATATAGCTATATCCTAATATCCAATCAGCTTGCAGTTTTAAATGACCAAATATCTGATTGGTTCGTTGCTTTTTTTCGAGCCCGTCAATTGGCTCTGCTAATAATACTTCTCCAAGATTCGCTTCTTTCGCAATTAACCAAGGCTGATAGTTGATGCGTATATCATCAACTATCTCGACAGATTCACAACGGAAATACTGGGAGAAAAATGTCATTCCAATATATTCAGAAGCAAACAGTTCACATAACTGATTTGTTGATAATGAATTCCATGCATAATGAACCAATTTAGGCCAACGATATTGACACCAACTTTCAACAGCAACTAATGCATTTATTTTTTGTGTTTCACTTACTAGCGATAGTTGGAAATAACGAATACTGCGGTTAGCTTGTTTTATTTGTACATTAACTGGGTAACATTGCTGCCAAATTTTAAGTTGTTTTTCTTGAGAGCTGATCCGTCGAATCTTCAACATAATTAATCTTCTTCTTGCGGTTGGTCATGCTGCTGTCGGTTTCGATGCTGCTGGCGCTCATCTTCACGTTGAATATGCACACTAGTTTCATGGTTCAATAAATGCTTATTTTCATTCAATGCCAATTGAACTTCTTGACTCGCGGTTGAGGCAACGAACTCCCCTTTAGATGCTAATTCAAATGTCACTGATGGGCTACTTTGCCACTGGTTAAAGGTGTAAGTGAGACTACGGGATACCGCTTTCAGCTGTTTGCTTTCGCCTAAAAGTGGATTATTTTCTATCAGCTCTGGTATTCGGTGCACCTCTTGCTTCGGCTGTGTAGCTTGTACTGGCTCAGACGAGGACATCGCCCCATTAAAAACCGTTGCCATAAAATTGGTAGGCGACTCCATCTCTTCTACAGGTGTAGTTTGTGGAGAAACCATCGTATCTTGCGTTGTGTCAGAGAAGTTATTTGTCGCGTTTTCAGGTAATGAAACCCGTTTCTTATCATATGAAGAAGAGGTTTCCGATGATGCAACTGGCTGCATAACTAGCTTATTTTCTGTAAAAGGCTGTTCGTCAATATGAGGATGGCTAGCAGGTTCAATTGCATGTTTAATATGCTCTTGCCCGGTTTTAATCTGCGGTTTTAACTCTTTTGATGTTGGCTCTAAAGCACTCTTAGATGCTAACTCCGCCAACGAATTTTCCATATTGAGCTGGATCTCATCACTTAATTGAAATTTACTTTTTCCGTATTGACCTGAATGGTCGTTAGCCTTCCCCTTTTCTCGCTGCTGAATGTCCTGTAATGGAAAGGCAACCATCATAGTGTTAAATAACGGAGTCTCATCTTCATCGACAATATTTTGTTCAACTGGAATAGTCGACGTCGCCGACAGGTTATTATCAATGTCTGATTTATTTAATATATCGATAAGATCAACGGCAGGTGTGCTAGTAATGTGACTAATATTTTCACTATTATCCTCCGTAAATACATAGTGACTGATTAGTGACTCAACTCCTTTAGTGTTGAATTCTTTATTTTGACCTGCTGTCTGGATGCCTTCATCAATATATGTGCTCTCTTTATATGTAATAATCCCCTTAGCTAAATTACTTAATTGCGATGTTTGTTGCATAGAAGGAGGGGCTACAGTTAAGAACGGAGATGCATCCTTTTGCTGATTCTTCTTCTTCTTATGTTCGAAGAGCACCAACATATTTTTGTCGTTCGCTGCTTTTGCCATTCTTTTAGCTATATTGTTATGGCTAAATTCAGTGGTGCTATATGTTGATGATATGCCATTTTCTTCGGCCACCACACGATGTGTATTTTCATATGAGCTCGCTTTTGTTACTGACATGTACGAATAATTCCTCAATTTCATTTTGTTGCTGAAGCTCTGATTTTAACCTTCTTGCTATACGTTGTTGCTTGAGATAATTTCGGAATTTCTCGCACTTATTACGTAAAATAAAAACACGTTTAGCAATTTCAGACTGCAATATTTTATTTTTTGATATTTCGACTGATAGGGTTTCTATTTGAAATTCAAATTGGGCAATTTCCGCTAAAACCACCGCCTTCAATCGCTGCCTTTCCCAAAAAGCGGCTCGACTTAATTCTTCTGATTTTTCATAAGATGCGGCCTGTATCGCCAAAACTGAAATACGCTGGCGAATATCCATACATTGTTGTTGCTGTTGCTTTATTATTGAATTTAATTGCGATTGTTCTTGTAATGTCCGGTCAAAACGTCGCTCAGTTAAAACCAATAAATTAGAGATCATTAAGATGCCAATTCATTGAGAATACTTAACATGTTGTCGAAATTCATCGGCTCATCCATGGCTTGTTTTAAGAAACCTTCAATTTGCTCTTTTTTATCTAAAGCTCGGTCATTTTCATGGCTTTCACCACGTTGATATTCCCCTAGCTCAAGATAAAGCTGAATTTGTTCAAGCCTTGAGATCATGTCACGCAAATCAATTGCACACCGGCGATGCTCTGGAGTCGTCACCTTTTGGAATACGCGGCTAATACTGTGTAAGATATCAATCGCAGGATAATGCCCACGTCCTGCCAATTTGTGGCTCAAATAAATATGACCATCCAGAATTGAGCGAATTTCATCACCTATCGGGTCAGCTTCTTCTTCGCTTTCTAATAACACCGTATAAAAAGCAGTAATCGAGCCATGCTTTAGTTGCCCTGGTCGCTCCAATAACATAGGAAGCTGTTCAAAAACAGACGCAGGATAACCACGCCTAGCGGGTAGTTCTCCGGTAGCCAAAGCCACGTCACGCAACGCTCGCGCATATCGAGTCATTGAATCGACGTATAACAATACATTACGGCCGCTATCACGAAAATATTCAGCAATCGTAGTCGCAAGCAACGCGGCATTACATCGCTCAATCGGTGGGCTGTCTGAAGTTGCATAAATTAAAATTGTCTGTCCTGCATGGGGTGACTCCTTTAACTCTTCAATAAATTCAATAACTTCTCTACCTCGCTCACCAATTAAAGCAACGACATGGATATCTGCATGAGCATGGTTGATGATCATGTTCATTAATGAGGTTTTACCGCTACCTGCGGCGGCAAAAATACCAATACGCTGGCCTAAGCCACATGTCAGTAGGCTATCAATCGCACGTACCCCTGTGACCATCGGCTCAGAAACAGGTCGTCTCTGTGTCACGCTCACAGGCGGACTATCAATGCGTAGTAATTTTGTATTCAGCAACATTGGCTCAGAAATGTCTTCACACAACGCACCAACCTGCTCTCCTGCCGCATTAAAAATTTTACCCGCTAAATGTTCACCCACTTCAAATACGAATGGGTAACCGCTCGGACGAATAACCACTTCTCGCGTTAAACCTTGTGCGCGACCGATTAAACTCAGTACTGTGAGCCCCTCTTTAAAACCAACAACCTGCGCTCTCGCAATAATATCGGGCTGCGTAAGAGAACGCTCAATAAAACAAATTTCACCGATAAAAACACCCTGTAAAGGCGCTTCAATTAGGCATCCATGAATGCGCGCAGGATGCGCGCAGAAATCGAATAACTTCATAATGGATTACGATAGCTGAGCACTAAGCTCATTTGCACGCTCAAAGAATTCTTCAAAACTATCTGCAAATAATTGTATATTATTTAAGGCTGATTCTTTTAAAACCGCAGAAAGAACATAAGCATCATTCACAATGTTCAATGCAGGTTGGCCTGGATAAAAATTATTTGGTGGGTATTCTAATAATGATTTTAATAAGAAGGAGCTAGTTGCATCTAAATGGCTATAGTTACAGTTTCCTAAACTACACCAAATAATAATATCGTCTGTAGATAGGTCAATATTAATTTCAGCAAAACCATTCATTTCAAACTGAATGTTAGAATGACAATCTAACTGAGAGTTAACTAGGTCACTACGTCCCATAGTGTTTAAAAATTCATTAAGCATTTCTATAAATCTATATTTCATTGGGTGATCCTTATATTTTTAATATATTTTAATTATTCAATATTTTTAGTTATATTGAATTCAGTTGCTTTATTTGTTAATAACGTCAATTTTTTGATTATATGGTTTTAACCACATTGACCTTGACCATCTCAGAAACTTCATTAAAAGAAAGTACTTCTAACTCAGGAAAACGACCTTCTAAGATTTTTTTGACAAAACGACGAATGTCAACAGGCACTAAAATATTTACATCTCTGACTGATAGGTAACTGTTTTCTAAAGCGAGTTCCGCAGCTTGTATCAACTCATTGGTTTTTTCAGGCTCAAGATGTAAATACATGCCACCTGAAGCCTGCCTGATCCCTTGACGTATCGTGTCTTCCAGCTGTGAGTTAATCATGAGGACATTCAATCGCCCATCTACAGAAAAACGAGATGAAATATAACGCGCCATTGAACTTCTTACATGTTCGACTAACATCAAACTATCTTTTTCTTTTGGTACCCACTGCACTAAGGTTTCAATAATCAATTTCATATTACGAACTGATATTTTTTCCATTAATAAGCGTTGAAAAACTTCGGTGACTTTTTGTACCGTAGCATGGCGATAACACTCTTTTAGTAATTCAGGGTATTTTCTCTCAAGGTCATCAAGTAAATTTTTCGTTTCTTGAATACCAAAAAATTCATTAATAAATCTCAACAGCAAGGTACTGACACAATCAATAGCCTCTGTTACGTCATCACGAGCCATTAAACCGAGCTGTTCAATATTCGTGAGGTCTTTTTGTTCAAACCACGTGCTCACTGAGCCATATTCATCCGTAAACTTTGTCAATGTCATACCAAGATATTCAGGTTCATCATTGATAGTCAATAAACGATATCCATGAAAATAGATATCATATTCTCCTGCTTTGATTTCATTAATTAGTATCACTATTTTATTTTCAGGGATTATTGGTGAGTAATTAACAGCAATATCCGGTATCCTATATCCATAACGAATAAAAATATCTTTTTTCATTCTGGATAGAAATTTATTTTGCTCTAAATGTTGTTTATATTTTTGATTAACCGAAATAATAATTGGTAATGTTTCTGGAATATATTCATCTTCAATATCACTATTTTCTCTTTGAGTTTCACCTTCCGTCACATCTGGATTAATGATTTCAGCTTCACCCTTAACTGTTTTTTGCTTATCTTTTTGCTTTTTAAAATATCTGAAAGCAAATAACCCAATAAGAAGCCCTGATAACAGTAAAAATATAATGGTTGGGAAACCTGGTAAAAACCCCATGGAAAGTACAATAAGTGCTGTAATTAAAATCGTAAAGTCATTCGCAAATAGCTCCGAAACAATATTTTCACCTAAGTTCTTATCATTACCCCCCACTCGAGTGACAATAAAACCCGCACTGATAGAAATAAGTAGTGCAGGTATTTGTGCGACTAAACCATCACCAATCGTTAACAACGAAAAAGTATTCAGAGCAGTTGAAACATCCATTCCCTGCTGAGCTGTACCAACAGATATCCCACCAATTAAATTAACAAAAATGATGATAATACCCGCGATCGCATCCCCTTTAATGAATTTCATCGCACCATCGAAAGAACCAAATAGCTGGCTCTCTTTTTCGAGATCGCCTCGCTTCTCTTTAACTCCCGCCTCATCAATCATACCCGCCCGTAGGTCGGCATCAATACTCATTTGCTTTCCAGGCATTGCATCAAGGGAAAAGCGTGCAGCGACTTCAGCAATACGTTCAGACCCTTTAGTAATAACAATGAACTGTACAATGGTGACAATCGCAAATACCACCATACCAACGACTAAATTATCTTGAATAACAAATTCACCAAACGTTGCGATAATATCCCCAGCATCGGCTTCTAATAAAATTAAGCGGCTAGTACTAATTGATAAAGCAAGTCGAAATAGCGTACTAATAAGTAAAATAGATGGAAACGACTGAAAATTTAGGATCCGAGTGATATAAAAAGAACTCATAAAAATCAGTACTGAGATCATAATATTTAAGCCGATCAATAAATCGACCAATATTGTGGGTAATGGAATAATCAACATCGCAATAACCATAACCATGATGATTAATACCATTAGCTCTGGACGATTACGGACTTGTAATAAAAATCCGGTTATATTTTTCATGGAGTAATTTTCCTGTCGCACTATGACTGTCGGTGTAGTATTTGCTCTTGCACCATAATTTGGTCCATGAGTATTTTTAATTGTTCGATACATTGCTCTCTTGCTTCCATTGACCTAAATACAGTCGTAGGAATAACTGTAAAAGCCAGCAATAAGAGTTGTAAAAATCTGCCGCGCATATCTGAAGTCATGACTTTTAGCTCCTCAGAAATAAAAGTTATGACTGCTGTTTCAAAACCAACTTGGCTACGAATACCATGGGTAAATAATTGACTCAGCTCTTTTGCAAGTTTTGATTTATTTGAGTTTTCATTGAGCCGAAAAAAGCCGGATTGAAAGAATTGCTGGCAGAACACATAATCTAATGATTGCAGTTCTCGTAATCGGCCTATGCGATTAAAAAAAACACTAAATGCACTAATATTTAAATCACCCAAAGGTAACGTTTGTAAATCACAAGCAAGGGCACGACCAAGGTAACGCATTATATTTTCACGCTCTTGGATATCCATTTCTTCTACCCATTGTTCATATAAATAAACAACCGGCCCGTCATAACTGATAAATTCACGATATACCGTACGTAAATCACCAGAACTTAACTTAAATTTCTTAGCAAATGCTTTTGCGATTAACGCAATATTAATACCAGCTTGAGCACTCCGTTTAGTGTCTTCTGCCTGTAGTAATTCCACTAAAGCTTCAAGGTTATCAATTTGTTCTTTTTTTAATTTTTTCCGATTGATTAATGCGGCAAGAAGCATTAACAGGTCACTCGGGTCAGTAAAAAATTGTAGTAAAAATGCTCGTAACTGTTTTGGGGTCATTAACTGTTTATTAAGTAACCCTTCTATATGCAATACTTTGTCATCCGCATCTTTATCTAAGATGCGTTCAGAAAATTGCATCCACTCTTCTTCACTGCCCTTTTTAGAACTTCCTCGACGCACATGGCTTGCAGCCAACATCGACATTGATGCATATTCACTGGAGCTATCAATAACACCCGCACCACGAGCTACTTCATCAGAGTCATCATTACTACTCACTGGTGTACGACTTTTGTTTTGAGTATTAACTGAAAAACGGTTATTAAAACTCAGTGGGGTTATTGCCATGACTCACTCATGTATTGTTGAAGGAATTGAACAGTACCGTGCAGCTGACTATCATGGTTGCTGATCCGCGTCTTTTCGGAAAATTGTCGCCCATCCCATCCTTCATTTTCATCCAATAAACGCGGTTGGATTAGAAATAAACGAACCATCTTCTGCTGATTAGTTGATGAATGGCTAAATAATCCTCCCACATAAGGAAGATCGCTTAAAAAAGGAATTTTGCTTTCATTTTCAACATATTGTTCACGTGTATAACCGCCAATAAGCAAACTACTGTCTTTCGCAATACGCGCAACTGTGTTAATGCTAGTTCGGTTAACGGCAGGTAACCCTTCTACGCTGGATGTTTTACCCATGCTGTCGCGATTTTCTGCGCCATCTTCAATATTGACTTCCATTTCAACGTTATTACCCGCAGAAATACGTGGCATCACACTCACCATGGTGCCATAAGTGACTTGTTCAAGAGTCGCAATGCGTTCACCTTGTAATTTGGCGTAAAAACTGGTGTTGTTATCAAATAAAGCGGGGATATTTTCTTGGGTTAATAGCACTGGACGAGAAACAATGTGTCCGTTACCTGTCTTATTTAATGCATCAATCTGTAATAGGAATTGCTGGCTGTTCGATAATGTACTGCGATTAAATGATACTGACCCCGTTCCCGTATTAAATGTGCCAACTTCCCAATTCACACCTAAATTATCTAATTCAGATCGCGTAATATCAATAATCCATAATGACAGCTCCACTTGGCGGCGACGCATATCCAATGTATTCACCAGCTGTCGAACATAACGAATTTGTTCTTGGCTTCCTTTAACAATCAAACTATTACTGTCAGGATGTGCCACCAGAGAAAATGCACTATTAGTGGACCTTTTCGTTACCAACTGGGACTTATTCGCAGAAGGTAGTGAGTCACCAATTGGCGCGTCCATCAATTCATCAATTGAATCGCCTGTTGAGTTAATAGCTACCGATGGAGGCTGGATAGTTAACGTTTCATCAATTGCGGCCCCATTTTTAAATAAGTTATTAATCACATTCAGCAAGCCGGGGATCGTAATATTTTGTCCACGTAATGAATAACTTCTATCAGTTACGGAGGCGTGCTTTAGTGGAATAACCGCAACTTCACCACTAGACAATTCCTCTTTCCTAATTTGTTCCGCAAGGTATAAAGAAGCCGCTTTAATTAATTCAATATACAGAGGTGGTCCAGAAACAAATAATAACCTTTCTCCTTCTTGTGAACGTACAGGAAAACGTGAGTCATAAATGCCGTTTCGTTGAATATAATTAAGCAGCTGATTGCTGCTGACATTATTCGTTGGAATAATCGCGCTACGCATTTCGCTATTATCGTAGACATAGATACTAGCACCATCGTCATACCACACTAGCGCAATTCTCCGAGCTAACGCTTTAAACATTTCATCTGCATTAGCCAAATTAAAATTACCCGTTACTTTTTTTTGAGAAGCTAATTTACTAAGAATAATCGGTTTATTTAAACGCTCCGCGACCGCATCAAACACCTTACCTACCGCAATGTTATTTGCGACAAATGTATCGTGATTTCTTGACTGCGTGACTGGCTCAGCCACAATAACTTCTGCTTGTGCCGAATAGTAATTCATACTCAGTAAAAAGAGTGTTAACCCTAACACTCGATTTTTTTTACTGCTCATATAATGTTGCTCCAATGTGCCTAATTTCTGATGGAGTTAGACCTAACTCTTTTTTAATATCATTAGTAAAATGAGATGCTGAGCAATAACCAGCTTCCAGCCCTACATCTAATATTGAGTCATCACTTTCTATTAGCTGTAGAATTGCATTAGCCATACGAACACTCATAATTTTTCGCTTTGCCGTTTTATTAAAGTTTTCTCGATAAAGCTGCCTAAAATAAGAGGCTGATATACCATAACGCACACATAACTGATTAATATTGGCATTCTTGTCATCTTGAGCAGAAGTAAGAAGAAATCGCATCATGCCATAGGCTTCATATCGTCTTAATATTTCACACCAATTATCAAATACAGGATGATTTCTAATAATCAAATCAATAACTATATTTTTAATCGAGATATTTAATGAAAAATCTTCAGGTAATACAATAAATTCGTTTTGGCAACTTTCATCCGTTTTTAGTTTCTCTTTTTTAGAGAGAAATGCTTGCCCTGTCGCTGTGTCAATAATTGCTAAAATTTCAACTAATTCTGACAAATCCATTTTGTACACATGCCAATGTGATTTATCTATTGACTCCCACTCATTCTCTTGGCAGATAAATATAGACTGATTTTCGATTGAAATATTTAAATTTGAATATAGAGATTTATAAAAAAAAGGCGTTGCATTCTTATTGGGTATAGCCAAGACCAATTTATCCTGCAAAGAAAAGCAACAGCCTCTACTTTCTAATAATGTAGCAATATCTTTGTTTGACATTATATAGGCCTTATTAACGTAATTTTGTGTACACAGAATGAGCGATAAATAAGAATACCTCAAGGGAATACTCTGGAATCCTTCATACTTTTCATTTCAAATTAAAGGTGTGAATGAATAAGAACAATTCAACTGACAAAATAAATATTTCTTGTTTTACTTGCGGCCAATAACGACCCAATAAATCCATAACTAGAATGAAATTAATTCCATGAGATTATTTTTATGAGTGATACAAATAGCCAAACATGCATAATAAAGATTGCTAGTGGCCCTATGACTGGCCAAGAATTAATGGTTAATACAGATAACAATCTTATTATCATTGGTGACGGCTTAGAATACAAAACTGACATCAATGATGATGGATTTACAACTTACCAAATCCCTAGCGATGGTATTGCTTGTGAATTTTCAATTATTACAGCGAATCAACATACTGAAAGTGGTATGGCAATTCGGCTAAATGATAATGGGTTAAGTACTGAAATCCCTATCATTCTTCAGCAATTACTTTTGGCTGATATATTTCCTATTGCAATAAAAATGCAAGATACCGATTGGCAAAGCCCCCAAACGCTTGAAGACGTATTAATCTCGGAAGTGAAAGATCCATTACCTATCATCGAATCTAAAATAAAAAAATCGACCAAGGAAAAACAAAGTTTTTTTAATAAACAAACGATGTTGGTCTTTTTCTTTACTTTATTTTCAATATTTATTGCTTACGTTACTTTCCAATATATTCCTACCCAAAGTGCTGAGAAAAAAGTAAAAGCATTAGAATACATACTTCAAGGTAGCCATTATCCTATTACTGTAACTCAAAGTGTAAATAACGAAAGCCTCATTGTAGTCAAAACACAAAGAGATGCTGATTGGAGTATGCAACGCCTAGTCAAAGCTAAATACAATGAAAAATTCTCAATTAAAATAATAAATAAACTCGAAAAAGAAATTGAAAACAAAATCATTGAAGTATTTCCAGACACATTAAAAATAGATCTTAGCAATCCCTGCAACCCTAAAATAACTACTATAGCTAATAATATATCAACTGATACAGAGGAGAAAATAGACAAACTATTATCTAGCTACTTCCACTGCTACATTAAAAGTGAAATAAAACAGGTTATTTTTGGTGAATTATTACAAAAAGCAGAGTTGGGATTAACAGAAAGTAATGTTCAATGGCGTAAAATTACTAAAGATAATAAAGTTATCTTTATAATAAAAGACAGTTTAGATGACAACCAAACTGCCTCGCTGATTAACTTTACGAATTCATTTTATAAACAATGGGGAGAAAACCATATCCAATTCTCCATTTCCCTTGCAAATAATACTCTTGTGGGAAAATCATTTGTCACCAATGCCAATGGTTATATTTTACTAGGAAACAATCATTGGTTTTTAAATTCAATCAGTTTTTAACTTAACAAAATATTAATTAGTATAACTTTACAGATAAAGAGGAAACAAAATGGCAGATATAATTACAGGCTTAGATAATGGCCGTTGGGTAAGCTCCAATTTAGAAATCGAGGAAAAAAATAAAGATGGCTTGGGTATGATCTATCGAACCTCAGCAAGTATCAGTGCTAAAGCTAAACAGTTCGGAGATGAATTGAACACAATCCTTTCCTCAACAAATTTAGAAGTCGATAACCCATTAGTATTGGCAAGAATCACCGCCATGAGTGGTAACTATAATATGGCACGCCAATTACAGAGTAACTTTATGAAATCAATTAAAGATACTGACCAAGCCATTATTCGTAACGTTTAATTTTTAAGAGCATTATTTAATATAATGCTCTGCTTTATTTAGGAAATAATTTATGTTAGCTATTACACCACATTTACTGCTTACCACCCCAACAGAAACAACATCCGTTCTCCCATCATCTCTTCCGATTGAAGACAAAGTCAAAAAGCTATTTGCTGAATACACCGCAACCGCCAGCCAAGAAAAAAAAGCATTAACTGAGAGTGTAAATAATATTGACCCAAGTAACCCTGCCGAATTACTACAATTTCAAAATCGTGTCGGTAATTACAGCCTGACGATGAACATGATTAGTACACTGACGCATAAAAGTGTCTCTGCGATTGATACAGTCTTAAAAGCCCAATAAACCATGAATATTTTAAAGAAATTTATCTTGATTGGGTTTATTAGCTTCTTAGTAGGTTGTGATAACCAGTTATTACTCAGTCAGTTAAGCCAACGACAAAGTAACGAAGTATTAGCCATACTACAAGAGCATGGTGTTGAGGCTACGCGTAAACAAGATAATAAAAGTGGGGATTCCATTCGCGTTCAACCTAGTGATTTTGTTATTGCAGTAGATTTACTGCGCCAATATAACTTACCATCAAAAGAACCAATAGAAATCATTCAAGCATTCCCCGGTGATTCTTTGGTGGCATCGCCACAAGCAGAACGTACTCGTTCACTTTCTTTAATTGAACAACGCCTTGAGCAATCACTGCTCACCATTCCCGATATTATTAATGCTCGAGTTCATGTCAGTTATCCATTAAATGGTAATAATCCGACCAAGCAAATACAAAATGTATCTAGCTTGGTTACCTATTCTGGAAGTGAAGATCCTCAGATGATGATGCATAAAATTAAACTGTTTCTAACAAACAGTTTTGCTGAAGCAAATTACGATAATGTCTCCGTTGTCGTTGTCAACCGGCCACCATTGCAATATCAAATTAAATCAGAACCGGAATATACTTTTAATCCAATCATAATCAGCTCAATTATCGCTGCGATTATCATTCTGTTGACTATTTTACTATTACTGTGGCGCCAGCTAAGTAACAAAAAACCGGCAACTAATCTAGTGGAGAAACCTGCTGATGACAGCGCTGAATAACCTACTCATTGCACAAGGAAACATTTTCCTCGCCCCAGGCTGCTATTTCCATAGCGAATTTAATGGGGTCGGATATAACGACTTTCCTCCTTTACTGCAACGTAAACATAACCAGCAATTGATTCTGCAATACTCATTGCCTTTACCCAATGAGAAAACCCCCTTATTACCCAAAATATTATCTGAACATTGGGCTTTACTACCGGAGGTGGCGTTAGGCTTAGGGGTTCTGTTACACGCCGAACCTCTCCCTTGGTGGGTTGAACTTTCCAAATACCGTGTATTACATACACGATTAAGTCGCCCACTTTGGCAGTCAGAAAATCAACCCACGACTTCACCACAGGTATTAACGGCCCTTGGAGCACAACAATTATTGATGTGTTTAGCCCCCTTTGGCACCGCTTACACTCTTCGAGCTAAATATATGTTTAGTCTTGAAACTCAGCAACTTATACCTTCATCCGTAAAAACGATGCTACCTTGGAATACTATTGAAGAAACATGTCGATATGTCAGAGAAAACACCCCTAAATGTTAAACAGACGATGTCTGAGAAAGTCTTGATCAAATACCAAGCATTGAGTGCCGATAAATACCACAAAACTATCACTCAATATGCTCAAAAAAAGGCAAGTGAATATTACCAACAAGCAGAACAACAGCAAGAAGCGCTCTACCAGACGGCTTATCAACAAGGCTATAACGACGGTATCAAACAATTATTAACGGATTTTATTAATGCGATAGAGACCAGTGAAATTAAGTACCAAGAAAATACCAGTCAAAGCAAAGAGCAGCTGATGAAAATATTGAATGATATTTTTGGTGATAACCATCTACAAGAGGCGGTTGCAGCTTATTTTAAAAAGCAATACGCAAAAATAGCCAATACTACATTACACCTACCTGCGAAAATGCAAGCTCGTATTGCCAAAAGTGGTTCTGATATGAAAATTTCAACCACTGCTGATAACACAATTGCCTTAGAGGTTGATAATAAAATTACCTATTTCTCCCCTATTACTGCCTCTAAAAATATTATTCCTCATGTATTTTCTGTTCCAACACAATGCAACATTTTAAAAATGCATAGAAAGGCCTATCAAAACTTGATAGCAACAATAAATTCAATACAGGAAGAACACAAAGATGCTGACTGATCTACAAGCTAAGGTTATCACTCCTCAACACAATGAATCTCAAATTCATCCTGAGAATACTCAAAGTAAAATGAATTCATTATGGCAAGGAAAAAACATGGAACGCCAAAACACGTATCAATCCAGTGAAAAAATAGATCTATCCCCTAAAGAAATAAATAAAATTAACAAATTTATTGATGAGCTTAAATCAAAAGGGGATGACAAAATATTTTTTTCTCATGTATTTAAGACTATGATTACATTGGGTAAAGATGAAAAACAAAACTTTATTGCGGGTGTTAGCCAAACATTACAGTCATCAAGTGATCCTGAACTCTCCTCACTGAATAAAAAATTTAAGCGCTCACTCAACCATTATATGTCTATCAGTTTGATGAGTATTCCTCTTAACAACCAAATTCGTCATAATATGACTAATATTAGTTTAGAAGGGAATGATGATGAGGAAGACGAATTACTAATCTGATAATCAGCTCCCCTACCATTCTCATCTTACATTTATTATCCCTCGACTAATATTTATAGGTTTAGTGTATTTTATTAATATTCTAAGCCTATTTATTTGGTAAAAATAAGAAAATATAAAAAATACAAATAAAAATTGATATATACAACCTCCGAATATAGTTTAAATTCACCTCATCAAAACATATGAGTCCAATATCAAAAAACGATTTTATTTTTTAAATATCTTATCCAGCTTCGCTTTTTGTATTGACATATATTTCATCGATAATCAGGATAGATATAAATTATGACCGATTTATCAACAGTACAAAATTTTATGAATAATATTGACTATAATGAAAAGGAATCAATGATCCTCTTATCTGGGAATGTCGTATATGACCCACTGAAACGAACTCTCTCTCGTGAAAAAAATGTCGTTAACCTTTCCGAAAATGAATCATGCCTGCTTAAATTATTATTAATAAAAACAAATAGCAAAAGAGAAGTCATGTATGAAATCTGGGAAAAAAGAGGCACGATCGTGACTGAAAGTAGTTATTACAAGCTTGTCAGGCAACTGCGACAATCCTTTAAAAAAGTCGATCTTGATGAAAATTTAATTATGACTTTACCTCGTATTGGTATTTTATACACCGGAGAAAAATCAGAAATGCCGATACTCTCTAAATATGACACAAAAAAAAATATTTATTCCTATATACGATATTTCCTTCAAAAAATGTTTATTCGTTCATCACTATAATTAAATTTTGCTAAAGAGAAATTTTAATGTTAAATATTAACTCCGTTCTATCAAAAAAACATTTTTTTTCATTATTCATAATTTTTATGACCTTCATGCTATCTGCTTGCAGTAATACTTTAATGAATTACTTTACTCATACCCCCACTTACCATATCAGTGGTAATATTTATTCACACTCTTACGATATTCCTGAAAATGCTATAGTTACGCTGTCATTGACCTCAATACAACAAAATGAAAACAGTGCAAAGTCTAATCTGGATTACAGTTTCAAAACACAAAGCACAGGACGTAGTATCGCATTTACAGTCACTCTTCCTGAAGAATTTCAATCCAAACGATATACCTTAGGAATGAGTGCACGAATTGAAAAAGATGGTGAATTAATCATGATGAGTAATAAACTCAGCCCCATACCTGAGAATTTATCTGAAGTAGTATTACTTCCTGTATCCACGATTCAGCCATAACGTTGGTTACTCAACCTCACTCAGTTGGTTCTTCTAATAAACGCGGAAAATCTGCCACTGAGCTTTCAATGGCTCGCTTTGCCAAACTGTCTAATGCATTAAATAACTGCTCAGCCTCTAGCTCTGGCAAGTCTGCTGATAAATAATCATTCCACTTATCTAGTTTACAATTTAGCTCATTCACAATCGTTCTGCCGAGGGGGGTCAACGAAACATGATAAACCCGTTTATCGACTAAGCTATTCGTTTTAGCAACCCACTCCTTAGCTAAAAATTTGCTCACACCTCGAGTTGTTACTGATTTATCCACAACCATCGCTTTGGTGATTTGCTCTAGGGTTGATGCATCATTTTGATGAATATGTAAAATCATCAAACACTCAATTGCATTGATACCGTAAGGCTCTCCCATCCATTTCATATAATGGTGAGCTGCCCGGCTAATCACCCCAAATACTCGAGCCTGTTCTGTACGCATAACGCCTCTTTAGTTGATTTTATCAACCAATTAGTGAATAATCACACTGACTTTAGTTGATTTTATCAACTAAATACCTTTTTAACACGCCAAATTCACTCATATTCTATGTCACAAATAATAAGTTTACTGAATTTCTTGGGATTTAACCCAGCACGCTTTCGCTTTGCTGCTATTACTGCTTGTGCATCAATTGCCGCGTTGTTTATCGCGCAATACTTAGAGTTGGTTCATCCTCAATGGGCAGCCATGACTGTCTGGGCTTCTGCCCAACCTTGGCGTGAAAATTTACTGGAAAAAAGTTGGTGGCGTTTTGCAGGAACGGTCTTTGGTGTACTTGCCGGCGTCGTTTTGATTCAACTTCACCTTATTCACCCATTACTATTTATTATAGGGCTCGCGAGTTGGTTAGGTATTTGCAGTGGTATTGGCCAATTACAAAAGGGCTTTGTCGCTTATGGCACTTTTCTAGCGGGTTACTCCGCTGTGATGGTGAGCATGTTGAGCGTTCACATTACTGACAATTTATTTATGGTCGCTTGGGATCGGTTATGGACGATTTTGGTTGGCGTTCTCTCAGCCGTGATTTTCAATTTTCTTTTTACGCCTAAGCGTGAGCAAGATAATGTCATTACTCTTAAAAATCAAACCGATACGCTCTTCTTCCAAATATTACATGACTCACTCGAGAAAAAGCGCCCAATTAAGCAACACGAGATCGACCACCTTTGGCAAACCATGGCAAGCTATGAAGAAATTTTAGAAACTCACCGTATTGGTTGGCGTTATCACCGTAAACAAGTCGCTAAAGCGCGTCAAAAACTCATGTTTCAGAGCCAAATATTATTACACTTAGATAAATACCAACCTATTGCTCCTTTCTATTTTCCTGCGCAAGAGCCAACAGATACTCAATGGAAACACATTTTGTCATTGTGTCCTAATGGGGTACTTAAAATGCTGTTAGTCCCGCTTTACTATGCTACTTTTGGTAAATCAATCAAGAAGATAAATAAAACCGACAAATTAAAACTCCATCAAGATAAAATTTCAGCGTGGCATGCCTTCTCTCGTTCTTTTATGGCTATCGCTGTAGTTGGCTTGTTATGGCTATGGACGCAGTGGCAAGTATTGGCTTATCTTACTCTCGGTCTTTCGGTAATGTTGGCTCTATTCGCCTCCCTCGATTACCCCGCTAAATTCATGAAAAATATTTTCACAGGCCAATTGTTTGGTGCTATTGCTGCGTTAATCTGTACATGGTACTTATGGCCTTTTGCCTCTTCATCATGGCAGATGACCTTTTTCATTGTTCCAGTGATTATTAGCGGTGTTGTTATTTTTTCCTATAACCGCCTAATTTTAATTGCTTTTGACTATATTATGGTTTCTTTAATTTTACTCCAACCAAGCTATCCTTTTTCTCTGTCACTCCCTCAAAGTATAGGTAATGCCATTGCAATAGTTTCAGGCCCATTAGTTGCAATGGCTGCTTTCGCGTGGATTTATCCAACCAACCCAACCAAACGTTACCAGCAATTAATTTATCTATCTGAGCAGCAATTTAAATTAGGGGTAACGGCTTTAATTCAAGGAAATAAACCTTCCACAACGCAATTTATGCACCGTTTATTTAGTGGATTATTGCTAGCAAAAAAAGCAAATCTCCCTCACTCGCCTATATTTGATTTTTTTATAACTCGACAAAGTATTTGGTTGTATCTACTTATTTTGCACAAGCAATTTGCACACCACGCATCAAAGAAAAGAGCCCTTATTGCGCTTGAAAAACGTATTCAACAAAACCACGTTGATTTAAAGAAAATCTCTATATTATTTCGGCATTTACAGCGTAACGAAAATGATAACAAGGAACTTGAACAGCTTAAGAAATATGTAAAACTCTATATGGAAAAGAAACATTGCTAATAAGATAAGTATTCATGAGTACTCCTGATAAAACAGGTATTAATGTTTTATTTCAGACCTAACCGTTTAGCTAGTCGATGTAAGTTAGCAATATCTAAAGATAATTCTCTAGCACACGCAGACCAATTATGGTGGCTTTTTTCCAGTACCTGTGTAATAAGCGTACGCTGAAAGTCATCCGTTGCTTCACGTAAGTTTTTAGTTAGCGATACGGCTTTTTGTGATGCTTCCGTTAATTCATGTTCATTATCATCAAAAATAAAATATTGAGGCTGTAAGATAATTTCACCCGTATCACTTGAAGCACGAGCAAGAACAATGGCACGATGAATCGCATGCTCCAATTCACGCACATTGCCTGGCCATGAATAGTTGAGTAAGTACCGTTGTAATGATGAATTCAGTACCACACGGGATAAACTAAAACGCTGACGATATTGCTCACAAAAATACCCCGCTAATAAAATAATATCGTCTCCGCGCTCCTTTAATGGAGGAACAAATAGAGGAAATACGCTTAAACGATGAAATAAATCGGCCCTAAACCGACCTTCTAACACTTCTTCGCGTAGATCACGGTTAGTTGCCGCTAACACACGGACATTAACACGCAAACTACGGTCATCACCGACTCGTTGAATATCACCATATTGCAATACTCGCAGTAATTTTGCCTGTAACGCTAATGAGAGCTCACCGATTTCATCTAAAAATAAGGTACCATTATCCGCCATTTCAAATTTACCACTACGGTGGCTAATTGCCCCAGTGAAAGCACCTTTAACATGGCCAAATAATTCACTTTCCGCCACACTTTCAGGTAATGCCGCGCAGTTTAAATAAATAAGAGGGTGAGCCGCTCGAAGGGATTTCTCATGGATAGATTTAACAACTAACTCTTTTCCTGTTCCCGTTTCCCCGCCAACCAGAACATTTAATTCTGATGCTGCAACAATATCAATTTCCTTTTTTAATTGCTGCATACGAAGAGATAAACCAATAATTTCAGTTTCTCCTGAAGGTTTAAATAGTACAGGGTTATTCGGCAATATATTTTGGTTTTCAAGCTGTTCAATAAGCAATGCATTATTTAATGCACCTGCGGCTAATGCGGCAATTAATCTAAGTGACTCATCACTAAATGCATCAAATTGATCAGGCTCCATGCCATCTAATGTTAATGCGCCGATAAGATTTTGCCCCGCATATAAGGGTAAGCCGACACAAGCATGAACTTTTAGGTGCTGATGATGAGGAATTAACCCATCATATGGGTCAGGGAGCTGGCTATCAGCGGGAAAACGCACAACATCACCGGCTCTTGCAATGGCCTCTAGCCGGGGGTGCCCCGCCAAAGAGAAGCGGCGACCTAAAACATCAGCCATTAATCCGTCTATTGCTAAAGGAATAAATTGGCCTGATTCATAGCGTAATAACGCACAAGCATCGCACCCCAATGACTGCCTTAGCGTGGTAATCAAACGCTGAAAACGATCTGAATGCCCCATACCATCTTGTAATTCTATTGCAATCTTTGCTAGTGCCTCAACAGAAAAGCCCATGCCCATTCCTCATAGTCAATTTGACAACAATTATAGTCTTAATGACCATGATTAACATAGTCATTATGACCATAGATTATAATGATTTATTTTAATTTAATTAAAAATCAATATATTAAATATTGGCATGAATATTGATTATGTCTTCTTATACTTTAAAAAATACAGGACAAAATTAATATGGCGATTCATGTAAAAAATAACATTCATTGGGTGGGGCAACGTGATTGGGAAGTACGTGATTTTCATGGAACCGAATATAAAACGTTAAAGGGAAGTAGTTATAATAGCTATTTAATCCGTGAAGAAAAAAATGTCCTCATTGATACTGTCGATCATAAATTTAGCCGTGAGTTTGTTGAAAATTTACACTCACAGATTGATTTAAGTGACATTGACTACATCGTTATTAACCATGCTGAAGAAGATCACGCTGGCGCATTAACTGAATTAATGCGCTTTATTCCGAATACCCCAATCTATTGCACCGCTAATGCCATTGACTCAATTAATGGTCACCACCACCATCCTGAATGGAATTTCAAGATCGTTAAAACAGGGGATACACTCGATATAGGTAATAATAAGCAATTGATCTTCATTGAAACGCCAATGCTACATTGGCCTGATAGCATGATGACTTATCTTACTGAAGATGCAGTACTTTTCAGTAATGATGCTTTCGGGCAGCACTATTGTGATGAGCGATTATTTAATGATGAAGTCGACCAAAATGAGTTATTCGAACAATGCCAACGATATTACGCGAATATTCTTACCCCATTTAGCCGCTTAGTAACTCCAAAAATAAATGAAATTTTAGGCTTTAACCTACCCGTCGATATGATAGCGACATCTCACGGAGTTGTATGGCGTGATAATCCAAATCAAATCATTGAATTGTATTTGAAATGGGCAGCAGATTACCAAGAAGATCGCATCACTATTTTCTACGATACCATGTCAAATAATACCCGTTTAATGGCAGATGCGATCGCTCAAGGCATCAATGAAGCCGACCCTAATGTCGCAGTTAAAATATTTAACGTTGCACGCAGTGATAAAAACGACATTATTACTCATGTTTTTCGCTCCAAAGCGGCTTTGGTCGGTACCTCAACCATGAATAATGTCATGATGCCCAAAATAGCAGGTATGCTTGAAGAAATTACAGGCTTACGTTTTTTAAATAAAAAAGCCGCTGCTTTCGGAAGTTTTGGTTGGAATGGTGGCGCCGTTGACCGTGTTCAAACACGTTTGATGGATGCCGGTTTTGATACCGCATTATCTTTAAAAGCAAAATGGAAGCCTGATTCAAAAACATTGGATGACTGCCGTGAATATGGGCGCAATATTGCTCGTCAATGGGCGCTATCTGCATAAATTTATTTAGAAAAAAGCGTCAGAATTTTATGATTTTTTAGAGGATAACTCATATGCAATTTAGAGATAAAACACTTGGGCAACTCGCATTATCTATTCCTAGAGCCTCATCGTTGTTCCGTCAATATAATATGGATTACTGCTGCGGTGGAAAACAAACACTCAGCCGAAGTGCAGAAAAATTAAACTTAGACATTGACCAGCTAGAAAGTCAATTACTTGAGTTATCAACAGAAACCTTAGAGAAAGATTGGCGAGAAGCGCCACTCAGTGACATTATTGATTTCATTATTGTTCGTTATCATGATAGGCACAGAGAGCAATTACCTGAACTTATTCTACAAGCACAAAAGGTTGAACGAGTTCATGCAAACAAACCAACCGTACCAACAGGGCTATCAAAATACTTAGAAGCATTACTGGAAGAATTGACTAGCCATATGATGAAAGAAGAACGTGTTTTGTTTCCTATGATAAAAAACGGAATGGGCAAAAACGCAGCCGGCCCAATCAGCGTTATGGAACAAGAACACGATGATGCAGGTGATATATTAGAGGCAATTAAAGGTATTACCAATAATGTTACACCGCCACCAGAAGCCTGCACCACCTGGCGTGTACTATATAATGGTATCAATGAATTGATTGATGATTTGATGAATCACATTAACCTAGAAAATAATTTATTATTCCCAAGAGCACTCGCTGGCAAATAAATAAACAAGGGGCTATCTATATAATAGACAGCCCCTTGTTTTAAACATTTTTAATAGATACTAAAAATACCTATTTGTACTGTTGTTTAATTTCTTGTGCCGTGGTTAGTCCACGTTTTGCTTCTTTTTCTGCAATTTCAACGGATAGCCCGATATAAGATCTCGGGTCAAGCATTGCCTTAATTTCTTCATGGCTGAATGCCGCTGATATCACACTGTTTTTGGTTAAATTAGTATAGAAATCTTCCCCATCCGCAGCCGTTTTAATGGCTTCTTCATACAGGAGGGAATGCGCTTTATCTTTACCCAATTTTTCCGCCATCTTCATCATGACATACTCGGTATTATCTAACCCTTTGTTTCTCAATACATTATGAAGCATTCTCTCTTCATGTGGCACAATCGTCCTCGAAAGCTCCTCGGTTCTTAATAAAATTTCCGTGGTCAATTCCAAAGCTTCTTCGATTAACCCATCAAATAACATATAAGAACTACTATCACCTTCATAAGGCCTTACAGCGGAATACATACCAACACTCGGTAAGGAATATAATTTCTGCGAGTTAGCAATAATTCCTTTAGCCAATTTTGGATTTATTTTATGGGGCATAGTGCTACTACCCACAGTTCCTTTGGTAAATCCTTCAGAGACCTCTGCAATTTCTTCTAACGTTGTGCTATAGACTTCTTCACCAATTTTATGACAAATATTCGCCATCAACGCTAAATTTGCCATATATTCAAGCTTATGTGTGCTCAAGTTTCTGGATGGCACTTCCATGGCTTCCATCCCAACCAGTTCAGCGACACGTTTTTGTACTGCCATACCAACACCAGGCATTGAGTTAAATGCACCAACTGCACCACCCATCATGATAGTGAAAACGCGTTTTTCACACTCTTTCATGCGTTGATAGCAATCAATGAAATCGCTGATCCACACCGAAACTTTATAGCCGTAGGTGATAGGGATGGCATGACGTCCATGAGTTCTTCCCGGCATCACCATATGTTTAGTTCTTTCGGCTAAACCTGCTAAGTTTTCGATGATTTCACCCAGTAACAACATAAATTTATGGTGTACAGTTTTCATCATATAGAGCTGTGAACTTTGCTGAATATTTTGCGTGGTAATTCCATAATGGATATATTTACCGCTTTCTTCAGAACACGCATTCACTAAAACTTTCAAGAAAGGTACAAAGCCATGGCCTATTTTTTGGTAAATACGGCTCATTTCTTCAAAATCGATATTTTCGATTACGGCCTTTTCTTTAATTTCATCTGCCGCTGATTGAGGAATAAATCCCAGTTCCGCTTGAGCTTGAGCCAACATGGATTCAAACATTAACCAAGTAGAATATTTTGCCTCATCAGACAATAAGTTTTTAATTCCACGGTCATCAATAGTTTTACTTTTAGAATCGTATAATGCTCTCATTTCGTATCCCTTCTTTATTTCTTCATAGCTTCATCAACAGCATTGCGAACGAACTCAACCTTCGGTCCATATACAACATGGACGTGGTTTGCCGATGGAAAGAAGAATGCGGTACATCCTGATTCCAACATTAAATCTTTATCAATTTGGTTCACTTCTCCGACATCAATACGCATACGGGTAATACAGTTATCTACGTTACGAATGTTTTGTTTGCCGCCTAACGCTTGGACTAAAATTTCTGCGATTTCACCATAACGTTTTTCTTTAATTAAGGTATTTTTCAGATTGCTCGATTCTTCGCGACCTGGTGTTTTTATATCAAACTTAATAATGGCCCAGTAGAAAATAAAGTAAGTGACGACAGCTAAACAGCTACCGATAATAACCAAGAAGATCCAGTTAGTATTTTCGTACAGTAAACCAAAAATAGTGAAATCAAATACGGTTCCACGAATATAACCAATACCGACCTCAGCTAAAGAAAGTAATACCGCACCGATACCAACAATAATGGCGTAAATTAAGTACAGTAATGGCGCAATAAATACGAAGGTAAACTCGAGTGGCTCCGTGACGTTACCAAGCATGGCTGTTAATACCATGGTAACCAGCATGGATTTCACTTCTGCGCGGTTTTCTTTCTTCGATGTTTTATAAATAGCAAGGGCAATTGCAGGGAATAGGAATAGTGTGACTAACATTTGTTGCTGTGCCATAAAGCGAGTCAAACTTGGCATCATCGCCCAATATTCACTATCCGGGCCTTGGTTAAATAGCACCTCAGTTAATGCAGGAACAACACCAACAAAGGTTTGTCCGTCAATAACATAAGTACCACCCGCTTCAGTAAATCTAAATAAAACGTTCCATACATGGTGTAAACCAAATGGAATAAATAAACGTTCACCACCTGCGGTAAAAAATGGCCCTACAGGACTTAAAAATACTGAAGAGAGTTTCATTAAACCTTGGACCAATACTTCCCAAATAAATGGTAATAACGCCCCCACCCCAATCATTAATCCTATCATTATAATAGAAACGGATTTTTTTCCAGAAAAGAAAGCAAATGCGGTAGGTAGTTCAAGGTTATAAAATTTATCCGTCGCCCAGGCCGCAATCAAACCGGTAATAATTCCCCCTGCGGCACTGATGTTTAAGGTTTGTATACCAAGAACTTTAATTTGCCCCACTTGGCCCATCATTGCAGGGTCTGCAAGCTTACCAGTAAGCACTAACCAAATGTTCATGGTGATGATCAGCGATAAATAGCCGACAACCGACGCGAAGACGGCAATCCCCTTATCTCGATGACTCATACCATAGGCCACCCCCATTGCAAACAGCAAGGGAATATTATCGAAAATTACACCTGCAATTGAACGAATGCTGACAAGTAATGCGTTAACCGTTTCATTACCGAGAAAAGGAAAACGTGCAATCATATAAGTTTGCACTAACGCACCACTGATACCCAATATCATACCTATCGGTGCTAATACACCGATAGGAAGGAGTAATGTTCTCCCAAAGCGTTGAATTGATTCACCAAACTTTCTTCTGGCCATACTATTTCCTTATGACTTCTATTATTAGAATTAAGGGCATACTAGCTTGGGGGTTTTATAAAAGAAATGATGTCGCGGTTTTAAAAATTATCTTAGGTCAGAAATTATGACCTAAGTCATTTCTTATAGCGCATTAATGAATGAATCTAACAATAAAAATAGATCAAATAATAAAACAATAATTTATTGTAGATTTTCTAATTCATTGATAAGTAAATCAACTAATATAAAAAATCCGATTCTGGATTTTGTATCATCCCGTTTGGTATCAAAATTATCAGCAAAACAAAACAGAGTATTATCTGTATAACTGGTTAATTCATTAGTATTAAACGCAGTCATACTAATGATATTTGCCCCTTTTAATTGCACAATTTTTGCTGTTTCAATGATTTTTTTAGTACCGCCAGACAGTGAGATAAAAATGACAGTATCATCTTTGCTAACTAGCCGTGTGAAGGAATCAGATAAGTTATAGTCATTAATGAAAAAGCAATGCAGGCCTAATGCAAATAACAAATGCTCAAGGTAATAACCAACCGCTTTACTCGTTCCTCTTGCCACAATAAAAATATTTCTCGATTTATGCAATATTTTAGCGCAATCATTAATTTGCGCTTCATTAATTAATGTAAAACTTTTATTAATGTTTTTTTCGAGCTGTTTTTTATATGATGAGGGAAGTGTTTTTTCGGTTTTATTTTTCGTTAAAATATAATTATTAATCTGAAATTTAAGCTCTTTAAAGCCACTAAAGCCTAGCTTTTGAGATAAGTTAATGATAACTGTTTTAGACACGAAGGTTTTAGCAACGAGTTCATTAATATTTAAGTAGGGGATATCCGCAATATTATCGGTCAGGTATTTTAAGACTTTTTTTTCACTAATAGTTAAATTGTCGTAGTTTTTTAAAAAATCTAACATATCCCCTCCAATGAACTTACCCAGCCTATAAACGATTATTTTTTATGATAATAAAGTTAATACAGCCATTCAATTGGTTGATTATACGTCAAATTATTATTCTGCGCTGAGTTTAAGAAGAAATTTTGTGAAATGCTAAAGATACTTATCACGAAAGGTGACTTCGATGAGATCTGCGCTCATCCACTTTAAGTGAGTGAGCGCTTGTATATTGCCGCGATAGATGCCTGCTTTGATTGTTTCAAAATGGTCGTTGTGACCGTTTTATGAAGGGTCGAAACGGAACCGAGTCATCCCCTAGCGCCCTGTAGAAACCTCGTAATTGTTCGAGCCTTGGCGCTCCATCATCGGCAGTGAGGAATAGGCTTGGGTAAAGACCGTTTGTTTGCCATCTTCTTCTTCCACCGTCACTTCCATGTCCCCCGCCAACCCGCTGGCAGGGATATCACGAATAATAAAACGGCCCGGTGCTACGAACGTTTGGTAAACCACGCTGCCATTTTGGCGCACGGTGACAGTGGCATTGGTGTTAGCAAACCCTTCCACCACAGGGGCAAACCCTTGCATACTGCTGGGGTCGAGTTGAGGGTTGGATTTCAGCGTTGCCCCTTTCATGGGAATGGAGTCAAAAATATTGCCTCCCGTTGAAATCTCACCGGCACGCAAGGTGGATTTAATCGCGTTAATGCTGCGATAAACATAAGTATTGGTGAAGTTGGAATCACTGTTGCTTGAGTTTCCGCTACTTTTACTGTAGTTGTACAGGTAGCTGGTTCTCAGGCGCCATGCACCGACGTTGATCCCCGCGTTTAAGTTAGCGAATAGGGAATCACTGGTACTGGATTGTTGGTGATGTTGAGCTAACTGACGGTTATTACTGTAGTTAAAGACGTAGTCCATCACTAATGCGGTCACGCCGTCATCACGCAATTCTGGTGGCACATAACCCGCGAAATTAGGCACAATGGCAATTTGTGGCACGGATAAATTCACAGTCAATGTTTGGGCATCGAACGTGGTAGTTGCATCAGCAATATAGTCAGACAGTTTTTCTATCTTAGCCTCTTCGCCAAGATCTCTTAATTTAGGTAATGCAGAGGTATTCACCCCCAGTTTTTTTAGCTCACCTACGGTAAATACAGGGATAATTTGGCCATCGGGCTGTTTATCAAATGCAATATTGAATTCCCCAGAAGGGATCAAATTGACATTGACCATGACATCGTATTCGCCGGGGGTTAAGGTGTTGCTACTGGCGAAGTCATTTAAATCGAGTAGAGAAACATCAATCCCGCTCCCATGCATTAATAAGCCAGGGTCAAAATATGATTCGGCATGCGAGAAAGAGGGTGCCATTGCATAGCAGCAAAGAAAAATCTCTAATGCAATTATATTTAATTTCATCCCTTTCACTGCATCACCTTTTGTTATTTATTGTTGTGAGTTATTTTTCAACCGGAATATATTTTATTAACGCAGTAGCCCAATGTTAGTAGTTGAAGAGGAGTTAATATTATTTTAACTTTGTCATTTCTATTAAAATAATTTGGCTCATTTAAAATAATCAAATATCAAAAAACGATATAATTATTTATCTATATAGGTTATTTTTGAACAAAGTGAATTATTTAACTTTTCATTTGTTATCGCTTTATAATCATTATTAATCGGCGTAATAGCCAATCGTTAAAG